>JAMWCI010000011.1 GCA_023818655.1 Candidatus Omnitrophota bacterium | reverse complement strand
CGCAGGCGTATTAAAATACAGGGTTACTTCAAAAACGAACGCGGCCTTAACCTTTGGATTTTTGGGCTGATTAAATACATAAACTTAAATCCGATTCAACAACCTAAGGGATACGCTTTAAAACGAATATTGCTTGACTTTTTAATTTTTTCTCTTGACATAGGGTAGAGGGGTATGGTATAATCCTAAAAAAGGAGAAAGATATGGCAAAACAACTCACTACCCACGAAGAACAGCTGGTATTTTTAAAGAAGATAGAAGGGCAAATCCGCGGCGTGCAAAAAATGATCAATGAGAAAAGATATTGCGTGGATATAATTACCCAGATTCACTCTATTATAGGAGCGCTATATAGAGTAGAAAATGAGGTATTTAGAAAGCATATCGCTGGTTGCCTGGTGCATGCCTTAAAGGGCAAATCCGAAGTGGAAAGAGAAAAGAAGATTAACGAAGTTATCGAGCTTATTTCAACATTTAGAAAGATAATTTAAAGTGCTCAGGAATATATTTGTTTTATTTTTGGTTAACATATTTATTCTGAGTAATACTATCTTATATTCAGATGAACCGCTTTCTTTGGATGCCTTACTTAAAGAGGCAATCCAGAATAATCCCCAGATTCTGGCAGCAAGAAAACGCTGGGAGGCATCCTTGGCAAGAATTCCTCAGGCAAAGTCCTTGGATAACCCAACCTTGGGTTTTTCTTTTATGAAGATGCCAAAGGGAACTTTAAAATTAGACCGCACTATGTCCGAAGACAGGATGTTTTCTGTCAACCAGATGTTTCCTTTGTTTGGTAAAATATCTCTGAAAGGTAAGATTGCGCTGGTGGAGTCGCAGATGTTTGCCGCCGAGTTTAAGAATAAGGAACTAGAGATTATAAATGAAGTAAAGAATACGTATTACGACCTTTTTATGAATTACAAAGAGATAGAGTTAAATCAGCAAAGCCTCAAGTTCTTAGAGGAGATTGCCAAAATCGCCGAGGCCAAATATATTGTAGGCGAGATTTCGCAGGAAGAGGTCTTTAAGATAGACTTAGAGATTGCTCGCTTGACCAGCGACATTACAAACCTCAAGCACGCAAATAAGGCAAAGCAAGCCCGTTTAAATTCCCTGTTAAATAGGCAACCAGAAGATATTTTAGGTACACCTGTGTTAGAAGAAACCTTTTCTTTTGATAAAGACATAGCTACGCTGTATCGGCTTACCCTAGAGAATCAACCCGAACTGCTTATATTTTCTTATGCTATAGAAAAGAATAAATATGCCAGATCCTTGGCAAGGCGGAGTCTTTTTCCAGATTTAATGACCGAGATTGGATTAAGAGGCGTAACTTCCGGCGGAGTTGGCCCTTGGGACTTGATGTTGGCTTTTACCGTACCTTTCTGGTTCTGGACAAAGCAGCGTTATGAGATTAAAGAGGCGATTTTTAATTTAGAGGAGGCAGAGGCCGCTTATCAGGCAATGAAGAACAAGGCATTATATCAGACTAAAGATTTGGTTACAAAAATAGAGGTAGCCAAAAATAAGATTAAGTTATATAAAAACAATCTTATCCCGATGTTAGAGGCCTCTATTGAATCCTCTCTGGCAGGTTTTCGTTCCGGTAAAGGCGACTTTATGATGCTTTTGGATAACGAAAGGATACTTATTGAGACGAAGATGTCCTATTATCAGGCATTGGTGGAATACAATATGAATTTGGCGGATTTAGAAAGAACTGTGGGTGTAAATTTAAAATAAAGAGGTGCAAACCATGAAGAAAATACTGTTTATCTTAACTATTTCTTTACTTTTTGCTGGCGCTTTACCTATATTATTATCTGCCCAGCACGAAGGCCATCAAAGTCAACCTCCGGCAAACAAAGAGGCCAAGCCCAAGGCAAAGAAGTCAACTTCTAAAAAGGATGTGTATTATTGTCCTATGCATCCATCATACACCTCTGATAAGCCAGGCGACTGTCCTATTTGCAATATGAAATTGGTAAAAAAAGAAGAGGCGCAGGTAATAGAGAAGGAAGATAGAGTTTCAGGGGAGGCGGGCGAGGGTTTTTATGTGAGTACAGAAAAACAGCAGTTAATCGGAGTTAAAACCGACAAGGTAATCTATAGACCCTTAAGTAAAATAATCAGGACGGTGGGCAGAGTTGCCTTTGACCCTGAATTGTACAAAGCGCAAACTGAATACATTGAAGCGCTCAAAACCTTGGATAATTTAAGGACTTCCGGACAAGAGGAAGTTATCAAAAGGGCAGAGGCGTTGGTTGAGGCGGCAAAGTTAAAGCTAAAACTGCAGGGTTTGGATACAAAACAGATTGCGGAATTAGAAGAGACAAGAAAGAACGACCAGTCTCTACTTATCTCTTCTCCGGATTCCGAATTTAGCTGGGTGTATGCTACGATTTATGAGTATGAATTAGAATGGGTAAAGCTTGGTCAGGAGTCCGTTATTACGGCAGCTTCTTACCCGGGAAAGGAATTTAAAGGCAAGATTGTGGCAATTGACCCTGTATTCGATGCAATGACCAGATCAGTGCGGGCAAGGATTAAAGTAGACCATCAGGATGGCTTATTAAAACCCGATATGTATGTAGATGTGCAGATAGCTTCTGATTTAGGAGTGTGTTTAGCTGTACCTAAAGAAGCAATTATGGATTCAGGGTTACGCAAGATAGTTTTTGTCTCGCTGGATGTAGACCATTTTAAACCGGTTGAGATCAAGACTGGAGCGGAAACCGAAGAGTTTGTCCAAGTTTTAGAGGGCCTTAAAGAAGGCGATGCGGTGGTTGTCTCCGGCAATTTTCTTATTGACTCGGAAAGCAAATTGAAGTCTGCGTTTGAGGATACAAGCCGCCAGCATAGTCAATAAAAAATAGTAACGGCAAGTTAGTTTTTATGGAGTTGGGAAGAATACATGAGAACATTTGTGGAAAGAGTAATAGAATTCTGCGCCAAGAATAAATTTATTGTTTTTGTCTTGGTGGCAATGGTAACCTTAGCTGGGTATTTGGCTTTGCATAATCTGCCCTTGGATGCCATCCCTGACCTTTCGGACACCCAAGTGATCATTTATTCCCGCTGGGACCGCTCTCCTGACATTATGGAAGATCAGGTAACTTATCCGATTGTTACCTCTTTGTTGGGAGTCCCTAAAGTAAAAGCCATCAGAGGATTTTCCGACTTTGGGTACTCCTTTGTCTACGTTATCTTTCAGGACGGTACTGACATATACTGGGCGCGCTCAAGGACCCTGGAATACCTTTCTAAGATAATTCCTCGGCTTCCAGAGGGAGTACGCACAGAATTAGGCCCGGATGCCACTGGTGTGGGCTGGGTTTTTCAGTACGCACTGGTGGATGAAAGCGGCAAGCATTCCCTTGCGGAATTAAGGACCTTCCAAGATTGGTATCTACGTTATTATATCCAGAGTGTGCCTGGCGTAGCAGAGGTAGCGCCTATCGGCGGGTTTGTGCGGCAGTATCAGGTAAATATTGAGCCAAATAAACTCCTTGCTTATAACATCCCTATTACTGAAGTGGTGGAGGCTATACGCAAAGGCAATAACGATGTGGGAGGAAGGCTGCTGGAGTTTTCCGGGGCAGAATATATGGTGCGCGGCAGGGGTTACGCCCGCTCGGTAAAAGATATTGAAAATATTGTGGTAGGAGTCATCCCTAAGACTGGCACACCCATATTGGTAAAGAATATTGGAAATGTTGTTCTTGGACCAGATATACGCCGGGGTGTAGCGGATTTGGATGGCAAGGGCGATGTAGTGGGTGGGATTGTAGTAATGCGCCACGGCGAGAGCGCTCTTCGTGTCATAGACAGAGTCAAAGAGAAGATAAAAGAAATTGAGCCTTCCTTGCCTGAAGGCGTCAAGATCGTAACTACTTATGACCGCACTGAACTCATCAAAAAATCCATCGAAACCATCAATGAAGTTTTAATCGAAGATTTTCTGATTGTGGCGGTAATGATTATTTTTTTCCTCTTGCATATTCCTTCAGCCATGATGCCTATCATTATTTTGCCTATCGGAACCCTGATTGCTTTTATTCCTATGCTGGGAATGCGTCTTACCGTAAACATTATGTCTATTATGGGTATAATCCTGGCTATAGGCGATATGGTGGATGTAGGAGTGGTGTTAGTTGAGAATGTGCATAGCAAATTAAATGATTTAAAGCTTGGCAAGATAACCGGTGAGAGAAAAGAGATTATGATTGAGGCGATGAAGGAAGTCGGACCGCCAATATTCTCATCCTTAATGGTAACGGTAATTGGTTTTATCCCGCTTTTTAGTTTAGTCGGACAGGAAGGCCGGCTTTTTAGGCCTATGGCTGCTACCCAGATATTTACGGTATTCTTTGGAGCGGTGCTTTCGGTGACATTAGTTCCGGCTTTGATTATGATATTCCTGCATAAAGCAAAGCCCAGGAATTTAGAGGACCATTTTGCCTCTAAATTACTAATGAGACATCACCAAAAAATATTAAGGTTTGCTTTTAGAAGGCGTAGATTGGTTAGCGCGCTTTTAATCATAGCTTTAGCCGTTACCGTGCCTGTTTTCTTAAAACTCGGCTCAGAATTTATGCCACCGCTATATGAAGGAAGCATCCTTTATATGCCTACGACTTTGCCGGGAATTTCGGTTACCGAGGCACAAAAATTACTTCAGACCCAGGATAAAATCTTAAAGAGTTTTCCGGAAGTTGAGCGCGTATTCGGCAAGGCAGGCAGAGCCGAGACCTCTACAGACCCGGCGCCTTTTTCCATGATGGAAACCACAGTAATCTTAAAACCACGCCAGCGCTGGCGAAAAGTCCCTAGGTTTGGAAAATTTTTGCCATTCGTTACTAGGTCTTTAACCTTTGATGAATTAACCGCTGAGATGGACCAAAAAATGCAGTTTCCCGGAGTTACCAATGCCTGGACCATGCCTATAAAAGCGCGTATTGATATGTTGACTACAGGGGTGCGTACGCCGATAGGGATTAAAATCTTTGGTTCGGATTTGAAAGAAATTGAGAAAATTGGCGAGCATATTGAAATGGTTTTAAAGGATGTCCCCGGGACACGTAGTGTCTATGCTGAACGCACTGCGGGAGGGTATTTTGTGGATTTTGATTTAAAGCGCGAACAGTTAGCCAGATACGGTTTAAGCGTTGAAGAAGCCGAGATGGCAATAATGTCTGCGGTAGGCGGTGAAAATATTACTACTACCATAGAAGGAAGAGAGCGTTATCCGGTAAATGTGCGTTATGCGCGGGAGTTACGCGATGATATTGAGAAACTAAAGCGGGTTTTATTGCCTACAATATCGGGAATACAGGTGCCATTAGCCCAGCTTGCCGATATAAAATTAGTTTTAGGCCCGGCAATGATTAGGAATGAAAACGGCCTGCTTTCCGGCTATGTCTATGTGGATATGGCAGGTCGCGATATCGGCGGATATGTAGCCGATGCCAAGAAAACAGTGCGTCAGAATGTTAAGCTACCTCCCGGATATTCCATAACCTGGAGCGGCCAATACGAATATATGCAACGGGTAAAACAAAGGTTAGGCATTCTTATCCCCTCTACGCTCTTGATTATCTTTCTGATTTATTACTTTAATTTTAAATCCATTGTTTCAACAGTATTCATAATGTTAGCCATGCCTTTTACAGCAATAGGCGCAGTCTGGAGCATAATGTTCTTAAGGTTTAATATGTCTATTGCGGTTTACGCTGGGATGTTAGAGGTGGTGGGGATAGGAGCTGCCTTATGCGCCCTTATAACCACTTTTATTCACGAGGCCTGGGATAAGGCTACTGCTGGAGGAAGACAGATAAAGACAATGGATGAACTTTATAAAATAGTTTCTGAAGGCGCGGGAAGGGCGTTGCGTCCGGCAATGATGACCTGTTCCGCGGATATCTTAGGCTTGATGCCGGCAATGTTTGCCACAGGTATTGGCGCAGAATTCCTAAAGCGCTATACTGCGCCGATAATTTTCGGTCTATTTAGCGCACTGACTTTAGCCATTATTGTATTGCCGGTATTTTATGTTATCTGGAGAGGGGATTTTGGTATCTTGCGCAAAAAAAGGAAATAAGGATGAATAAATGGTGGCATTTGGATATCCCAGACACAATTAAGAGATTAGAAACGGATTCAAACCAGGGACTTGCGTTTGGCGAAGCAAAAATTAGATTAGAGAAATACGGACCAAACCAGCTGAGAGAAAAAAAAGGCCGTTCTGCCTTAAGTATTTTCTTTGAGCAATTCCGGGATTTTATAGTCTGGGTTTTGATTGGCGCGGCGCTTGTTTCTGGCTTTTTAAAGGAATGGGTAGATGCCATTGCCATAATCGCCATCGTAATTATAAACGCAATTTTAGGCTTTATTCAGGAATTTCGCGCCGAGAAATCGCTTGCCGCTTTAAAAAAATTATCCTCGCCCAGCTCTAAGGTGATTCGTGATGGCCAGCGTAATATTATTCCTTCCCATGAATTGGTGCCGGGAGATTTAATTGAATTAGAAGCGGGAGATAATATTCCTGCTGACAGCCGAATTGTCTGGCTTACCTCTAATTTTTCCGTTCAAGAAGCAAGCCTAACCGGAGAATCCACTCCTGTATTAAAGACAACTTTAACCTTGGAAGAAAAAGAGATTTCTTTAGCTGAGCGGGCAAATATGGTTTATATGGGGACCTCGGTGTCTTCTGGTAAAGCCAGGGTTATTGTATGCGAAACCGGTATGCAGACTGAATTAGGCAAGATTGCCGGCATGATTCAGGAGATTGAACAGGAATCCACCCCTTTACAAAAGAAATTAGAACAATTTGGCAAATGGATTGTTTATCTCTGTTTTGTCTTAGTGGGATTAGTATTTTTCCTGGAGTGGTTGCGCGGCGGCAAGCTGTTGGAAGTGTTTTTAACTGCGGTAAGCCTGGCAGTGGCGGCTATTCCCGAAGGGCTGCCTGCTGTAGTTACCATTGCCTTGGCCCTGAGTGTGCAAAGGATGGTTAAACGCCATGCCCTCATCAGAAAACTTCCTTCAGTGGAGACCTTAGGCTGCTCAACGGTAATTTGCTCAGATAAGACTGGCACCTTAACTAAAAATGAAATGACCGTGCAGGCAGTCTATGCCGAAGATACCTTATTTAGGGTAACCGGTATAGGTTATGCCCCTGAAGGCGAATTCTTGTTTGATGATAAGGCAATTAAAATTGACACTTACCCTGATTTAATTAAGACACTTGAGGCAGGGGTTCTTTGTAATGGCGCGCAATTAGTAAAAGATAACTCAAGCTTTAAAATAGTGGGAGACCCTACAGAGGGGGCGATTTTAACCGCTGCGGCAAAGCTTGGGATTTGGAAAGAAAGATTAGAGCAGCAATTCTCTTTTGTAGAAGAAATTCCTTTTGATTCCGAGCGCAAAAAGATGACCATTGTCAGAAAAAGCCCGGACAATAAACTCATTGCTTTTATCAAGGGCGCGCCAGATATTTTATTAAATGATTGTCTCAGGATTGAAGAAAAAGGCCAGACAAGACCTTTAACCAGCGGCGATAGAGGAAGAATTCTGAAAGTAAATAGCGATTTAGCCAATGAGGCCCTGCGAGTTTTAGCTGTAGCTTATAGAATCTTAGATAAGGCGCCAGATAAATATGCCGCAGAGGAGATTGAGAGAGAACTTACCTTTCTTGGCTTAGTGGCTATGATTGACCCGCCGCGCGAGGAGGTAAAAAAAGCAATTGTTGAGTGTAAAAAGGCGGGTATTAAAACTGTGATGATTACCGGCGACCATAAAAACACCGCAGTTGCCATCGCAAAACAATTAGGATTCTTCCAAGAGGATTCTCTTGCGTTCACCGGAGAGGAGCTGGATAAGTTAAGCGACGAAGAGCTTTATAAAAAAGTAGAGAGAATCCCGGTATATGCCCGGGTTTCCCCTGAACATAAATTAAGGATTGTGCGCGCCTGGCGCAAGCGAGGGGAGGTCGTGGCGATGACCGGCGACGGCGTCAATGATGCCCCGGCGGTGAAAGAGGCGGATATTGGCGTGGCCATGGGCATTACCGGCACAGACGTTACCAAGGAAGTTTCGGATATGGTAATTACCGATGATAATTTTGCTTCTATTGTGTCTGCGGTAGAAGAAGGCAGGGGCATCTACGATAATATCAAGAAATTCGTGCACTATCTTTTATCCTGCAATACCGGAGAAATTTTGGTGATGTTTGTATCATCTTTGATAGGCTGGTATGCGCCATTATTGCCTATACATATCCTGTGGGTAAATTTGGTTACTGACGGCCTGCCTGCGCTTGCCTTAGGCGTAGATCCTGTGGATAAAAAAATCATGCAGCGGCCTCCGCGTAAACCGGATGAGGCAGTGATTACAAAACCGAGGGCATTTTTAATGTTAGGTCAGGGCGCCTTTATCGCCTTTTGCAGTTTGCTCGCCTTTACCTTCGTTTTGTTTATAGAAAAAGAAGGTATTGAACGGGCAAGGACCGCGGCATTCATTGTGTTATCCTGTTCACAGTTATTTCATTCTTTTAATTGCCGTAATATGACAGAATCGCTTTTCAAAATAGGGCTATTCACCAATAAAAAACTTATTCTGGCGGTCTTAGTTTCCTTCTTTTTGCAGATGTCCGTAGTCTATATACCAGCTATGCAAAAGGTATTTAAAACCAAGCCGCTAGGAATTATTGATTGGTTTTTAGTTATAGCTATATCTTCTTTCCCGCTTTTGGCTATGGAGGCAGCGAAGATAATAAATAAAAAATTAAAGATTTATTCAGTATAAACCAAGCCGCGCTATTATAAACATGCAATATTTGTTTTAAATATTAACGGATTGGGTATTCTGGGATTAATAATGGTTATGAGGATAATTTTCATTACTCTTTAACCAAGGATTTAAAACAAAGTTATAAGGAGGTGTTTTGTATGGCAAGAAATTATATCCGCTGGTTAATCAGACCGGTAGCTCATTGCAAAGAGGGTTGCTGTAAATAGTCCTGGGTATGACATTAAACTGCCCATTCGTTAAGTAACGAATCAAGACTAGCAAGTAGCAGAAGGACAAACAAGGAGGAAAGATGTTAAAAAAACTATTTATGGTGTCAATTATGGGGATATTGGTTATTGTAACCGGCAAATTATCTTTTGCCCTGATGTGCGCATGACATAATAATAGCTACCAACAAATAGCGCAGGCAGAACAACCTGAGTCTAAACAGGAAGCTGTAAGTGAAGCCGCATCTCGAGAGCCGATAAACGTAGGTAATAAAATTTGACCGGTTTCTGGCGAAAAGATAGATGAAAAGATGAAGGCAACCTATGAATATGAGGGGAAGATCTATAATTTCTGCTGCGAAATGTGTGTTGAAGAATTTAAGAAGGACCCGCAAAAATATATCAAAAAAGTAGGAGAAGAATTAAAGGCCGAATCAAAAGAAAAATCCGGACACGAAGGAGGCGAAATGGAAATGACGCAGGGCCATGGAATATCGCATCAAGGTATGCACGAGGGGCACCGCCATTGACAAGAATACGCAGAGTATGTTGCCCAAAATCTGACTTAAAAGGAATATAACCGGAATCGTTACCTTATGTATGTTTATACCTCTTATGCTTTATGGTTTTTCTAGGGCGCGCGTATAAGAAACATTAAGGAAGTCTCAACTGGTAGGTAAAATAAGATTTTTCCGGTTTCCGGTCAAAGATGTAGATGAAAAAACTATCCATAACTACAAAGGTAAAACCTATAATTCCTGTTGTATAAGTTGCATTGGGGGAGTTAAAAAACCCGGTAAAATATATCAACAAACTAAACTAACAGGCGATGGGTGAACAAGAACATCCGCCCACCGAGACTCCTAAAATGATGGCTAAGAAATATTTTATTCTATTTATAGCTTCAATATTCCTTTTATGTAGCTTATTTTTTTCTCAAGTTTTATTTGCTCAAAATAATGATGCCTTGAAATCAGAAGTGTATTCCAAGACGCCCTTTTAGAAAGCGGTATCAGTGAAGACGAGATTTTCTATAAGGTGGCGAAAAAATTCTCATTGGATACGATATGGGATGCTCAAATAAAAACAGCGATTGAGAAGAGGTTAATTATAGAAGCCGGAGACAAACGGCCACAGATTAGTTTTGACGCCACCGTATTTAATTTCGGACAAGTAAGCAAGAAGCAGGGAAAGATTAGTGAAACCTTTAGATTGTCTAACAAGGGCGATTCACCATTAATTATCAGAAGTTTAAAAACATCCTGTCCCTGCGCAAGTGTTTCCTTGAAGGTAAACAAGACTAAAAGCCCATTTTTTGGACCCGAGGGTTCACCAAGGGATTGGCAAGCAGAGATTAAACCGCAACAGACAGCAGAATTAGAGTTGATGGTGGATTTGGATAGTGTATATGTGAGGCCGGGTAAATTAATCAGAGATGCCTCGGTCATTAGCAACGACCCAATTTATCCAGAAACCATAGTTAAAGTTGAGGCAGAGGTCTTAGAGTGAAAGGAATAAATCTGGCTAAGATAATCTGCACCATAGGGCCTTCAAGCGGCACCGAGACTATTTTAAGGAAAATGATGCTTGCGGGAATGGATGTGGCAAGATTTAATTTTTCTCATGCCAGTCGCCACGAACACTTACAGCGTATCAAAGCGATTAGGCGATTAAACAAAAAGTACAGGCGGCATATAAGGATATTGCAAGATTTGGAAGGTTATCGCATAAGGGTCGGCAGGTTTAAAGGTAAAAAGGCCATTGAGTTAAGAAAGAGGCAGATTTTAGTTTTAACTAATGAGAAAATATTGGGCGGCGAAGGAATCGTTCCTTTTGATTACGAAGGCACTTTAAAAGATATAAAGCCAGAGAGCCGCATCTATATAGATGACGGTAATATTGAACTCATAGTAAAAAAAAGCTTTAAAAAATATCTTAAGGTTGAGGTGGTTATCCCCGGAATCTTGAAAGAGCAGAAAGGAATCAATATGCCGGATGTCAACCTGAAATTCAAAGGATTAACTGAAAAAGATAAAGAGGACATCCATTTTGGTATCACAAATAAAGTAGATTTTATTGCGCAGTCATTTGTAAGGGATAGGTTTGATATCCTCGCCATCAGGCAGTTAATTAGAGGTAGATATGATGATTGCAAAATTATTGCCAAAATTGAAAACCGTCAGGGGATTAGGAATATAGATGAAATAATTGATGTTTCCGATGGTATTATGATTGCACGAGGGGATATGGGCGTTTCCATCCCTATATATGAAATACCGGTTGTCCAGAAGCAAATAATCAAGAAATGTAATCAGAGAAAAAGGTTTGTCATTACTGCCACGCAGATGTTAGAAAGCATGGTTGAGAATTTAATGCCCACACGCGCTGAAGTGACAGATGTAGCAAATGCGGTGCTTGACGGGTCGGATTATCTTATGCTTTCCGCAGAGACTGCGGCGGGAAAACATCCGGTTGAGGCAGTAAAGATGATGAATCAAATAATCAAATTTACAGAAAATGCATCCGCCAATAATTAGACAACTTATTAAAATGACAAAATGAATTGGTGGGAAAGATTGGTTGAGAAATGGGAAAGATTCATTGGGGAGACAGCTAAGGCAAATGAAGTGGCGCGGAAAGGTCAAAGACCATCCTGCTGCACTAAAGATAAAAAATGACTAAAGACCCGGTTTGCGGAATGGAAGTAAATGAAGGCAGTGCGATAAGGTTATCTTGCAATGGCAGGGAGTATTTTTTCTGTAGCGCGCGTTGCAAAGATAGATTCTTAAGAAAGCCATTTTTTAAGAATAGATTGTTCGTTGTAGGTAGTGTTGTTGCGTTACTTGTCTTATTTTCATTTTTTGTTTCTTTTCTTAGGCCGTTTCGCAATTCATTTTTGATGTATTTAAAAACAATCTGGTGGGCAGTGGTATTGGGGCTATTTTTAGGCGGCATTATTGACTACTATATCCCTAAGGAATATATCTCTAAGGTTCTATCGCTTAAAAAAGCGTCTACTATATTTAACGCGGTATTCTTGGGTTTTCTAATGAGTGCCTGTAGTCACGGCATATTGGCGCTATCTATACAATTGCACAAAAAAGGCGCTTCAAATCCGGCAGTGGTTACTTTCCTTCTGGCAAGTCCCTGGGCAAATTTCACTATTACGGCTATGTTGATTAGTCTATTTGGCTTAAAAGGGTTATTTATCATTATTGGTGCCATAATTGTGGCAATTAACACAGGTTTTATATTTATGTTTTTAGAGAAGAAAGGCTTGATTGAAAAGAATAAAAATATCGTAGATGTAGCTAGGGATTTTTCTATCATAAATGACTTAAAACTACGGGCTAAAAATTATAAACTCAGAACAAACACTATCATTGCCGATTTAAAAGGAGTAATAGCTGGAACATTGACGCTTTCTGATATGGTCTTATGGTGGATTATATTAGGAGTGCTTATCGCAAGTCTAGCTGGAGCGTATGTACCGGTTCATTTCTTCCATCGGTTTATGGGGCCAACATTATTCGGCTTACTTGTAACTTTAGGCTTAGCCACGGTAATAGAAGTCTGCTCAGAAGGTTCTTCACCGCTTGCCTTTGAGATATATCGGCAGACCGCTGCCTTAGGAAACAGCTTTGTATTCTTAATGGCGGGTGTAGCCACAGATTATACCGAGATAGGGCTCTTATGGACTAATGTAGGCAAGCGAACGGCTATTTGGTTACCTATTATTACTGTGCCTCAGATTATAATTATCGGCTATATAGCCAATATGATTTTTAGATAATGAAATCCATTTAAATTAGACTCTATTTTATTGATAAAATTAAAAAATTACCGGCAGCCCCTTGTTAAAAGGGCTGCTGTAAATAGTCATAGGCATATGACATTAAACTGTTTATTGCCAAGTTGAGATTTCTAATCTATAATAACAAAACAAAAGGAGGGTGCGATGATTAAAGGAATATCTGTGGTTTTAATGATATATGTTTTTGTGGTTGCGCTCAGCAGGATAGTCTTTGCTGAAGGAATTGTCTGCCAGGGCAATAAAGAGGAGACAACGCAGATGGCAACAAAAGAGACTGTAGAGGTCGGCAACAAGATTTGCCCTGTCTCCGGAGACAAAATCCAAGAAAATGATAAAGCTACTTACGAATATAAAGGAAAAATCTATAATTTTTGCTGTGCGATGTGCATAGACGAATTTAAAAAAGACCAGGAAAAATACATCAAAAAGGTAGAAGAAGAGCTGCGGGCACAATCCCAAGAAAAGACAGAAAAAAGACAAGCAGACCGTTAACGTTAGATACGCGTGTTATGAAAACAGTATAAGTCGAAGGGGATTTCCCAAGGCAGTAAAGAAATTTACAGTTAAGACAATACGGCAAAAATGCAGTTAATAACACTTCTCTTTAGTAATCCGGGCGCATTCGTCATTCTGGTGGTTTTGCTGCTTTATTCTGTGATAATCCACGAAATCGCCCATGGTTGGGTAGCCTATCTTTTTGGAGACGATACCGCCAAACGCTATGGTAGACTCACCCTCTATCCGTCGAGTCACCTCGACCCTATAGGGACCATTGCGCTTTTCTTGGTTGGTTTTGGCTGGGCAAGGCCGGTTCCGGTAAATTATAATAGCTTGAGGTCGCGTTTTGGTCTAACTGCAGTGGCGCTTGCCGGTTGCCTCGCCAATATCCTTATCGCCATTGCGGCCATATTTTTATTACAGCTTGACACCATTAATGCCAATCCGATTTTTGCGCCTATGCTTTTTATATTGACAAGGATTAATATTGTATTAAGCGCCTTTAATTTAATTCCTTTGCCTCCTCTTGACGGCTCCAAGATACTTATGGGGCTACTTCCTTATGAAGCGCAAGAGAAACTTGCGCGCATTGAGCCATATGGTTTTTACATCTTGATTTTTCTGCTAGTTACCGGGATGCTTGAACCGGTGATAGCTTTTATGCAGAGTCTTATTTTTGCCTTGATCAGAATAATCTTCAAGCTGTTTTAGCAATAGTTCGGAATTTTACGGATGCATAGTTATTTTTTTGTTTTTATACTAAATATTGATGAACAACAGTCAGGTAAGTGTTATAATAAGCTTGATGATATCAAGTGGTCTACTTGTTTCAGCAGGGATTGCTGAAAACAGTTCGGCGGATAAATTCAGCGTCTTTTGTTTCCAAGAAATTGATAGAAGCGGAGGATAAGATTATGCGTGCTAAAATGGATAAGCCGGAGTTTTTTATCATATCAATATTATTTTTGGTATTCCTGTTTAACCCTATGTTAGCGAAAGGAGAGGCGGGTATGCGCATAAAAAGTCCTGAATTTGAAAACGGCCAATATATACCAACTAAATTTACCTGTGAAGGAGAGGATATTAATCCAGCATTGGTCATTGAAGATATCCCGAAAGAAACCAAGAGCCTGGCTCTTATTGTTGATGACCCGGATGCGCCGGGGGGGACTTGGGTGCATTGGGTGGTTTTTGATATACCTACCATTACGCAAATTGCGGAGAACAGCATACCGGGAAAGCAAGGTGTTAATAGCGCCAGCGGTAGAAACTATCACGGCCCTTGCCCTCCTTCAGGGACGCACCGCTATTTTTTCAAGATATACGCCTTGGATACAATATTAAACCTGAAGGAAGGGGCTAGCAAAGAACAATTAGAGAGAGCGATGGAGGGGCATATCTTGGATAATGCATGGTTGATGGGACTGTATAAAAAGAAAAGATAGATGAAGGCATTCTTGATTAAGTGGGGCATAAATTCCTTTGCGGTCTTTGTGGTTGCGCATATTGTAAAGGGTATTGAAATCAGTAGCCCTTTAAGTGTTTTGTCAGTAGCTCTGATTATCGGAATTATCAATGCCTTTTTGCGGCCACTCATCATCTTAATCACCCTGCCCATAAATATTCTGACGCTGGGGATGTTTACTTTTTTCATTAATGGTTTTCTTTTTTATCTGGTTTCCAAGGTAGTCAAAGGGTTCGTTATTACTGGTTTCTGGCCGGCATTCTGGGGGTATATCCTTTTTAGCACAATAAGTTTTCTGCTTAGTATTATTACGCTGGAAATGGAATTGCTACGTAAGGTCTTAGATTATTAACCCTTCCGTTTTCTTATTGCTAAGTCAAACAAGTTATGCAAGATTTTCGAAACAGCAAGCTTGCCAATAATGCTTGATGTTTGGGATGCTCGTTGTATAATAGGTGAATGACGCGCGGGTGGTGGAATGGCAGACACGCTACTTTGAGGGGGTAGTGGGGCGACCCGTGAGGGTTCAACTCCCTCCCCGCGCACCAGTTAATTTTATAATATGATAAAAACGCTACCATGAATTTATGTGTAGCGCATACTCGGCAAAAGACCGGTAGTTAAAAACAGATTGAGTAGAATCGAAGGATGTCTTGGGCTAGTAGATTTATTTTAAGGAGCGGTTTTTCTTTTGTCTTTTACGTAATTACTTCTTTCTTCGCGCTTGGCGAACGCCTTTAACTCAGCCCCTATTTCGCCTATCTGGGCAACATGCTCTATCTGGCGGTATTCATTGGTAACCACTCCTATAGAGATAGAGAGAAGACTTGTTTTTTGTTCTTTACCCTGTCGGTCTTGGGCGATAATGTAGCCGCGCTTTCTGTCTGTCTCATTGTAAAAACCGGGAACTGCCTTGTCAAACTTGGCGATTATCTCCTGACAGAGGCGGTCTACGTTAGCAATAGAAGTAATGACCACAAAGTCATCTCCGCCTATATGCCCGATGAAATCGTCAGGGTTGCCGCATTGCTGGACAGAGCGGATAATTATCCTGGCGGTTTCACGAATCACCGCATCCCCGCGTTCAAAACCATACTTATCGTTGTAAGACTTAAATTTATCCAGGTCGATGTAACAGACCGCAAAGAGCGTTTTGTTTTCTAGCCTCTTAGAAAGCTCGTTGAGGATAGAAACATTTCCTGGCAGGCGGGTTAATGGATTAGCCTCTAAGTCGCGCTCTGTGCGTCGCAGTATCATGCGTATGCGCGCCAAGAGTTCTTTCGGCTCAAAAGGTTTTACCACATAATCATCCGCCCCGGAGTCTATACCATCAACCTTGTCGTTAATATCCCCTTTGCCTGTAACCATAATTATTGGCATATGTCTTAAGAGCAAGTCTTTTTTTACCAGGCGACATACATGCCTGCCGTCGATTTTGGGTATCTTATAATCCAATAACACCAAATCAGGCGATTTTGTATTAATAACCCTTAAGGCCTCCTCGCCATCAGCTGCCTCCAGTACCTCATAATTCTCTTCAGAGAGGGTAAGTTTCAATACATCCCTGATGTCCGGGTCATCGTCCACAATCAAGATTTTTAAGCCCATACGTTTTTATTCAGTTTTCTTTTTTGGGAATAGTAAAGCTGAAAGTCGAACCGCTGCCAAGTCTGCTTTTTACCCAGATCTTTCCGCCGTGCGCCTCTACGATATATTTTACCAGAGAAAGACCCAAACCGCTTCCTTTGACTGTTTGATTAATAGGATTATCCACGCGATAGAACTCTTCAAATATTTTCTCTAGCGCATCCTGAGGGATGCCGTAACCCGTATCCGCCACATCTATCTGAATAGCCCCGTCAATAGACTTGGCCGCGACAGAGATTTTTCCATACTCAGGAGAAAACTTTATAGCATTGCCGATTAGATTAATAAAAACACGTTGTATCTGACTGCGGTCGGCAAATATGGTTGAAGCGCTGTCTGGTATATCCATGGCAAAATCAAGCTTTGCCCCTTTTATTTGTACGCCCAAGAGGTCTGCAACCTCCCTGACCAGATATCTTAGATCCAATAATTCTTTTTTCATTATCACTTTTCCGGATTCTATGCGCGCTATATCCAGCAGGTCATTTACCAGATGCACCAGCTCATCGCTATGGCGGTTAATCTTTTCTAGACGTTCTTTTACCTCATCAGGCAGATGTCCCAGCTTCTCGTTCAGGAGAATCGCCGCATATCCCTTTATAGAAGTAAGGGGCGTCCTTAATTCATGCGAGACGCTGGAGATGAAATCGCTTTTCCTTTTGCTCACCGCTTTAACTTCATTTAGCGCCCGCGTTAGTTCCCGCGTCCTTTCCATTACTTTCTTCTCTAATTCCTGCTGCGCTTTCCAGGTTTTTTCGAAGAGACTGGCATTCTCTATGGCCTGGCTGATTTGGTTTGCCAGTATGATAATCAGTTCTTCATCGCCATCATTAATAGGTGTATCCCCGCGTTCTGTACCTACAAAAATCAAACCCTTGTTTCCTTCTTTTGGTAGCATAGGAGAGATAACGAAGTCTTCTACCTTGAATGTCTGTTTTATCTCTGTTTGCAACTGAGCATATTCAGCAGGTGCATCGGTTATCGATGAAACAGTCCTCTCCTCCCCAATTAATTTTAGATAACGCCCTTTGTTTATATCGATATACGCGTCAAGCTGTTCTTTTTCTTCAGGCAGATAACCTATATTCATCTGTGATTTAAATTTTTCCTCCCGTTCGTTCCAGAGGATAGCGTAGGCTTTTTCAAATCCCAGGTCATTTACATATTCAGGCGCAATCAGTTCAAATATTCGTTTTTCTTCTAAGGTCGCGCTGATTGCCCGCGATATGCGCTGTAAGGCATAAAGCCCGGATATTTTCTTGTCTAACTCCTCTTGGGTCTTGTTGAGTTCCATATCAGTGCGCACGATTAATTTTGCTTGTTCATCCATCTCATCGAGCGAGCGTTTTAATCTGATAGACTCCAGGCGCAGTTCTTTTATCCGCGCGTTCTTTATGGTAAGCATCATCGCCAGGAATATCCAGGTTAATATTACCCCTAATCCCAGAATAGTTATGAACAAATCAGGCATTTAGTTCCCTATCCCCAGTATAGTTATGCTTTGATTATGAAAATAAGGTATGCCGTGGTAGCCAATTGCTCGCAATGGCGCTTGTTCACCGTAGGTATATATGCCTAATATAGGCAATTTTTCTCCCAAGACCTCCTTTATAATTCTTAACTCGTTATTTGCCTGTCTGCCTAATAATGTATAGCGCGAAGTTGACTCAAAAACAAGCAGAAAATCGCAAGATTTTCCGCGGAGAGCGTTTTTTACGTCTTCCGCTGCTTTGCGGGTGGCGGCAAGACAGGACTCTTTGGTGCCTATCATCAGCCGTATGGTGCTTCCCTGCGGAATCTCGCCTTGACATATTATCGCCTCTGTGTCTTCTATAGAAACGGTATTTCTGAGAAGATACTCTTCTTCTGCTGGAAGGTCAATACCTATGGGATATAAGGCGGATATATGCTTGAGGTCTTTTCTTAAGGTGGCCAAATCTGTCGAGAGGTATTCTTTATAGAGAGAGGCAGCAGGAGCGTTGTCTATTGAGTAAATAGTATTTTTGATAGCATGTGTTACATAATGCGGTTTTCCCAATGGCCTCCAGCCGTGCCTTATGCCCACTCCAAAGTGTAATTTTCCTCCCCAGATTACGCCGCAGGCGCCATCGTTAAAGACGGCGTCGTTTGTATAGACGCAGGTCTTTATAAATTTAAGGTTGTCAGAGGCGCAGGCGCCGATGATAGGAAAACTTTTTCCCAGACTTTCCTGCAGCCCGGCAAGGAAAGAAGAGTTGTCTTGAATTAAACCGTCGGAGAATATAGTGCCGAAGTTACGCGGGGCATTTTTGAGCGCATAGATTAATCTATTCCCCAACTCCTCTCCTGCCCGTACGCTGGATTTAAGGCTTATCTCCTGCACGCAATCGGTATGTATATAGGCGTCTTTTGGCAGGCTTACAAGCAATACCGCTACGGCATGTCTGTAAATCTGTTTTTCAGTGATAACGCCAAGAGTGCTGCATCCTACTAATGGGGTATCCGGCAATATTCTCTTGATAGTCTTTAAGACAACAGGCTTGGCGAGATTAATAGTAGTGAAAACCAGGCAGAGATGTATCGCTTCCGCATCAAGTTGCTGTTTAGCGCGCATCGCCGCTTCATGGGCAGCCATGGCC
The DNA here is from genome assembly GCA_023818655.1 of Candidatus Omnitrophota bacterium. Classification (GTDB taxonomy): domain Bacteria; phylum Omnitrophota; class Gorgyraeia; order Gygaellales; family Profunditerraquicolaceae; genus JAMWCI01. Next base: position 7,191 of record JAMWCI010000011.1, on the reverse strand, counting down.
ACATCAGTGTTTGTGCCGATACCTATGGATACAGTTATGGCCATATTAAAATAATAACATATTCTATATACCGGTCAATGATTTTATTATTCGTCCAGGCAGAAGTATAAACGGTTAGAGCTTTATTATGTCATCTTGCGCCTGGACCGCGCACAAAAAGAGCCGATAAACCACTCTCTCTTTAAAACAAATGTACGCAATCTTCAGTTACGCATGACGATATTTTAGATGACGTATTCTATGTTTTGTGATATAATTTTATTGTTATATTCAATCTATGAGATACATTTGTTGTTACATTCTTTCGCAAAAATTAAATATGTAAGATGCGGGATAAGGTTAAGGAGGATATTCAGAACGAAAGGAATACGATAAAAAATTACTGACAATCTTGATAATGATAAGGGTAAGTGGTTGGAATATTGTCTGCGCGCGGCATTCCTTCCGCCGATGAATGCGGATGGGAGATCTTGCATTGTCCATTATATAAATAGTTGAGTAGATATGTGCGGTAGGGAAAAGGGGAGTCGTTATGAAGCATAGAAAAATAACATTTATTCTGGTTGCAACGTTTATCTTGCCAGCGGTTTTTACCTCGCGCGTTCTTTGTGAAAATTCCGCTGCTAAAAGCCCGGTCATTATTTTTGGCGATAGCCAAGTCGACCATAATACGCACCGCAAGATTGTCTCCACCATTATCAAGGAGCATCCTGTTGCCGTATTTCAATTGGGAGACCAAGTTAATGACGGCAATAGCCGACAGGAGTGGGAAGTATTTAATGAAATTACAGCGCCTCTGCGCGCAGTTGCCAGATATTATCCGCTCTTGGGCAATCACGAATATAATTCTCCCCTTTACTACGAGAACTTCCAGCTTCCTAACAATGAGCGGTGGTATTCGGTAGATGAAAATGGCATTCGTTTTATCATCTTAGACAGCAATGCCCCGCTTTTTGTAGGTAGCGAGCAGTATCTTTGGTTAGAGAACACCTTAGAGCAAGACAGGAGGGGGATTAACTTTGTCATCCTGCTTTTTCACCATCCGTTATTTACCACTTCAAGCTCCCATAGCGAAGATGAACAAGGATGGCGGCCTATTATAATGCCTTTGTTAGAAAGCTATCAGGTGGACGCGGTTTTTAGCGGGCACTGTCATAATTACGAAAGAAGTTATTATCACGGTATTTATTTCATTGTCTCTGGCGGCGGCGGTTCTCCGCTGAGAGATCAAGGCCGCCGCTCTCCTTATAGCCAAAAGTTTGTTAAACAATACCATTTTTGCAAACTTGTTAACGTTGGCAAAGAACTGAGAGTATCCGTAATTGATATTAACGGCGTCTCGATAGATAGTTTTTCTATTACGTCCAAGAAAGGCGAGTATAAAAAACGACCGACAGCCGACATTCAAACACAGCCAGTCCGTTAGAAAAGCCATATAGAGTGAACTTGATCCTGTCGGGAGGGTTTATCAGTCAGAGGCAAGATTACACTTTTGAGACTTTTGAATATCCTTTGCATTGCAAATAAATTATTTAGTCTCTGTAAGGCTTAAGATATAGGAAATATAAAGCAACAATCCTTCGTTTTAAGACTGGGAGGTTACAATGGCCAAGATTGACGCAAGATTAAGACCTGAAACTATACTACTTCACGGTGGGCAAGAGCCTGACCCGACCACAGGTAGCCGCGCTGTGCCTATATACCAGACCACTTCTTATCAGTTTAAAAACACAGAACATGCGGCAAATCTCTTTAGCTTAAAAGAATCCGGAAATATCTACACTCGTCTGATGAATCCGACTACCGATGTCCTAGAAAAGAGAATGGCGTTGTTAGATGGCGGGGTAGGGGCATTGGCAGTAGCCAGCGGTCAGTCTGCGATTGCCTTGGCGCTTTTAAATATTGCCCAGGCAGGGGATGAGATAGTTTCGGCGGATAACCTTTATGGCGGCACATACAATTTATTCCATTATACTTTCGCGCGGCTGGGGATAAAGGTTAATTTTGTCAAATCTAACGACCTGACGGCATTTGAAAAGGCAATTAACAATAAGACCAAGGCCATCTACGTCGAATCCATAGGCAATCCCAAACTTGACGTGGCTGACCTAGGGGGATTATCCGAGATTGCGCATAAAAACGGCATACCCTTTGTGTTGGACAATACGGTTTCTCCTTATCTTTTAAAGCCGATAGACCACGGCGTGGATATAGTGGTTTATTCCGCAACCAAGTTCATCGGCGGACACGGTACGTCTCTTGGCGGAATCATCGTGGATTCCGGTAAATTTGACTGGAGAAACGGCAAGTTTCCTTTAATCGCCGGAGCAGATCCTAGTTACCATGGGATTAATTTTGTGGATGTTTTAAAACCATTCGGCAACATTGCCTATATCGTCAAGGCACGGTTGACCCTGTTGCGCGACCTTGGCCCGGCAATGTCGCCATTTAATGCTTTTCTTTTTCTGCAGGGCTTAGAGACATTGCATTTAAGGATAGTCAGGCATTCAGAAAATGCTCTGGCAGTAGCTAAATTTTTGGAGAAAAATCCGCATGTCTCTTGGGTTAATTACCCAGGATTAGACTCCAGTCCAGAGAAAGTCCGGGTCAAAAAATATTTGCCGAGGGGCGCAGGCGCAATATTGGGTTTTGGTATTAAAGGAGGAGCTGAAGCCGGCAAAAGATTTATAGATTCATTACAGTTAGTTTCACACTTGGCAAATGTCGGAGACGCAAAAAGTTTGGCTATACATCCGGCTACCACTACGCATCAGCAACTCTCCAGCGCAGAACAGTTAGCTACCGGAGTAACTCCGGATTTTGTGCGTCTTTCTATCGGTATAGAGAACATAGAAGATATAATTGAAGATATTGATCAGGCCCTTAAGAAGGCCGTGAGATAAACTGCCAGCGTGACAAGGGTATTATTTGTCTGCCTGACGAAGATGGCTAGCAAAGGAGGATAGACCATGTCCGGTATATACGAGGATATAACCAAGACTATCGGGAACACGCCTTTAGTAAAACTAAACAGAATAACCGAAGGTTTAGCCGCTACCATTTTGGCAAAACTTGAGTTTTTTAATCCACTCTCCAGCGTAAAAGACAGGATTGGCGTGGCAATGATTGAGGCAGCGGAAAGAGACGGTTTGCTTAATAAGGATTCGGTAATCATTGAGCCGACCAGCGGCAATACCGGCATTGCCTTAGCTTTTGTGGCTGCGGCAAGAGGTTATAAGTTAATCCTGACTATGCCGGATACTATGAGCATAGAGCGCAGGCAATTGTTAAAAATATTCGGTGCAGAACTTGTATTAACCGATGGCGCAAAAGGTATGCGCGGCGCAGTAGAGAAAGCAGAGGAGTTAGCTAAACATACCCCCAACAGTTTCATGCCGCAACAGTTTAATAATCCAGCCAATCCCGAGATTCACCGTCGGACTACTGCAGAGGAGATATGGCGCGACAGCGAAGGTAAAATTGATATATTCATAGCGGGCATTGGAACCGGCGGCACTATTACCGGCGTGGGAGAGGTTCTAAAGAAAAGAAAACCCTCTGTGCAAGTGATAGGTCTGGAGCCAAAGGATTCTCCGGTCCTTTCCGGAGGCAGGCCCGGTCCGCATAAGATACAGGGTATAGGTGCGGGTTTTATTCCGAAAGTTTTAAATACCGAGATTATAGATGAAGTAATTACAGTGAGCAACGAAGACGCAGGAGAATTATGCCGGCAACTGGCCAGAAAAGAAGGTATCTTTACCGGAATTTCCGGTGGCGCAGCAGTCTGGGCAGCGTTAGAGGTAGCTAAACGTAAAGATTCTACGGGAAAGGTCATTGTGACTGTTCTGCCCGATACAGGAGAGAGATATTTATCTACGTGGTTGTTTCAGGAGTATTTAGAATGAAAGAGAAAAGCGTGGGCATAGTTAAGACAGAGTATTTTACCTTTGCCCGTCCACCTAAAGAGGTAAAATTAGAATCAGGAGAAAAACTAGGGCCAATTACTATTGCCTACGAGACTTATGGCAGGTTGAACAAAAACAGGGATAATGCTATCTTGATTGCCCACGCACTTTCTGGAGACGCGCATGCCGCTGGATTTCATGAAGGCGATAAGAATCCTGGCTGGTGGGATGCGATGATTGGTCCGGCAAAGGCATTTGATACGGACAAATACTTTGTTATTTGTTCAAATGTATTAGGCGGCTGTAAAGGCTCAACCGGACCATCCAGCATAAATCCCAAGACCAATAAGCCGTATGCCCTGGAGTTCCCGCTGATTACTATAAAGGATATGGTGGACTGTCAACGTGAATTAATTGATTATTTAGGGATTAAAAAATTGCTTTCTGTAGTCGGTGGTTCAATGGGAGGGATGCAGGTTCTACAGTGGTTGGTAAGTTATCCTGAACGGATTAACAGCGCGATTCCCATTGCTACCACCTTGAAGCATTCGCCGCAGCAGATTGCCTTTAATGAAGTAGGCAGACAGACGGTAATGGCTGACCATAACTGGAAAGCGGGCAATTATTACGGAGGGCAGCCTCCGGCAAAAGGCCTGGCTGTGGCTAGGATGATTGGGCATATTACTTATATGAGCGATATCTCTATGGCTGAGAAATTTGGCAGGGTAAAAAAGGCAAATAAAGAACCCTTTAAGTTTACCGCGGATTTCGAGGTAGAAGGATACCTGCGTTACCGCGGCGATAATTTTGTGAAGAGGTTTGATGCCAACTCTTACCTTTATATCACCAAGGCAATGGATAACTTTGACCTTCTTGAAGGCAGGGATATACATAATTTATTCAAGGGGATAAGCGCGAAAGTTATGGTTATCTCCTTTAAATCCGACTGGCTTTATCCATCTTATCAATCCAAAGAGATTGTGAGGGCCTGTAAACTTGCGGGTCTGGAGGCTACTTATTGCGAGATAGATTCTACTTATGGACATGACGCCTTTCTTCTGGAAACAGAAGAGGAAACGCATTTAGTGACCCATTTTCTGAAAAAAGTATTTTTTAATTCTGAAGACAAAGGGTAACTATGAAATCCAGTAATATCCCCAGAAGTTATCAGGTTATTGCGGAGATGATTAAAAAGGGGGCAAGCGTTTTAGATTTAGGTTGCGGCAATGGCGAACTACTTGCGTTACTTATAAAAGAAAAAGGTGTGCGGAGTCAGGGGATTGAAATTGATGAACGGGCAATATACGAATGCGTCTCCAAGGGGCTAAATGTTTTTCATGGAGATATCGATTCCGGATTGGCAGAGTATAAAGATGACACCTTTGACTATGTGATTCTCAATGAAAGTCTGCAACAGGTAAAACACCCGGAGATAGTCTTAAGGGAAGCTGTGCGTGTAGGCAAGAAGGTAATCGTTGGATTTCCAAATTTTGCGCATTATAGCGCAAGATTCCAGTTGTTTTTTTGGGGAATAGCGCCAGTGACAAAAGCCCTTCCTTATACCTGGTATCTTACTCCGAATATCCGCTGTTTGAGCATACGGGATTTTATCAATTTTTGCAAACTCCATAATCTTAAAATTGAGAAGAGTATTTTTCTAAGCGGAAGACACAAGATTAAGTTATTCGTTAATCTTCTTGCCGAGACAGGGATATTTTTAGTATCCAAATAGCCTTAAACATACAGAGGTTATTTTCTTGCGCCATTATTCACAAATCTACTATTGCTTGGCGCAATACGCATTTGCTAAAAATATAAATCTAATCCAGAACATCCCTCTTATAAATATCTTGGCGCAAAATAAGCTACGGGGGTCTGCCTAATTAATAATAATATAGCACCTCATGCGGATGCAGAAAAACTCTCCAAATGAAATTCTAAAAAGACGTTCGCCGGAGTCGTTTTTTGGAGAAAAACCCACAATGTTTTCCGTGACAAAGATAGGTGTGATATTATTATCTTTTCTAATAAAACCTTACAAAGAAGTAAGGCAAAGATAAAGAACCGGTAGTAACGGACAAAGGCGTCTCGCTACAAGGGGATTTTTTTATTTTTTAACTTATGCCCAAAGAGTAGGCATAATCTGCATAACTGTAAGGAGGAGCAAGAATGATTCAGTGGCCTAAATCCAATGACGCCTTGGGTACTGTAAACAGGGGTAATCCTTCAGAGTCAGGCTTATGCACGCTTTGTCGTGTGGACTGTGCTGGCAAATGCGAAACCTGGCTTTCCTCTTTAAGGGGAAGAAAGGTCCTTTATCCTCGGGACTATAGTTTTGTTACCGCGGGAAGCGCAAATACATGTCACTTAGGCACGATATACAATTCTTTGCGTATAAACGGGTATAACTACGGCGCAAAGGGTCTATCCAAGGGGCTTTCCAACTCCGAGGATGACTGTATCTTTCCCAATGTTAATTTGGAGACGGAGTTTGGTCAGAATGTGAAGACAAAGGCGCGTATACCATTGATGACCGGAGCGCTTGGTTCTACTTTTGTGGCGGCAAAATACTGGGAATCATTTGCGGTAGGCGCTGCCTTGGTGGGATTGCCTATTGTCGTAGGTGAAAACGTGGTGGGTATAGACCAAAAAGCAGAGATAAAAAACGGTAAAATCATAAAGGCGCCTGAGTTGGATAGAAGGATTGAGACCTTTTTGCGCTATTACGACGGCTATGGCGCGATTATAGTGCAGATGAATGTGGAGGATGCGCGTAATGCTGTTGCCGAGTATGTCATTGAAAAATACGGAGACAAAGCGATTATTGAGCTTAAGTGGGGTCAAGGCGCAAAGGATATCGGAGGAGAGATTCAGGTTACTAGCCTTGAGTACGCCCTCTTTTTAAAAAAGCGAGGATATGTAGTTGACCCAGACCCTACTCTTCCGGAAGTGCAAGAAGCCTTTAAACATAAGGCTATCAGATCATTTGCCCGGCACAGCCGGCTTGGCTACACCAGTTTATCAAGCGTAGAAGAAGTTAGGGAAAATTTTATGAAAGCGATTAAATACCTACGGAAAATCGGGTATGAGCGCATCTCTTTAAAAACCGGCTCATACGGGATGGAGGCATTGGCAATGGCAATTAAGTTTGCCAGCGACACAAAGTTGGATCTTTTGACTATTGACGGCTCAGGAGGAGGAACAGGGATGAGCCCGTGGAATATGATGGAGACATGGGGAGTTCCTTCTCTTCTTTTGCATGCCAAGGCCTGGGAATATGCACAGA
>JAMWCI010000070.1 GCA_023818655.1 Candidatus Omnitrophota bacterium | reverse complement strand
CTGGGCTGCCTGAATGAGTTTAAGGTTGGCGATTGCCTCTTTGTCTAAAGCTCTTTCTTTGGCGGTGGTGTAGAAGGGATAGGCAATAGTAGCCACGATACCCACTACTACCACCACCATCATTAACTCAATCAGGGTAAGCGCCTTATTCATCTACCCTTTAAAATTAGGGTTAGAATCCCGCGTCTGTACAGGTATAAGTAGCACCAGCAATATTGTCACACTCAATTGTGCCATTCACCGTAATATTCAAATTATAGCCATTACTACGGGTAATATTAGCTAGTCGCTCGCCAGCTCCATTAATGACAGTAGGACTCCCAAAAAAGTTTGGGGTAGTGAGATTTGTATCCAAGTCGGCAGTACTGTTGGTATACTTTCCGTGTTCCGTATAATACCTGAATTGCGCGCTGCGTATGGTACTAAGAATTAACTTCCCTTCTGCGCACCTTGCCCTTTCCGCTACCCGGATAAACCTAGGCAAGGCAACCATTGCCAAGATACCAATTACGATGACCACCACGATGAGTTCCAAGAGCGTAAAACCTTTTTTCATAGCTCCTCCTTTTTTTCTTGTCTAACAAATTCTCTTTGCTTGCTCTTTCCTGCTGTATCTATTATAAAAAGCGCTCATTGAGATGATCGCTCTTTCTTATTATATACACTCAGTTTGCGCTGTCAATTCTTTTTTACATACTCGGCAATGTCGCAATCTGAAAGATAGGTAAGTATAAAGCAATAACAATTGTGCCTATTATCACTGCCAATACTAACATAGCAATCGGCTCAAAAAGAGAAACAAAACGCTGCATAAACGTCTCTATGTATTCCTTATAAAAGAAATTTATCTTTTTAAACATCTCAGCCAGCTCACCTATCTCTTCTCCAATAAGAACCATCTGCACCACCATCGGAGCGAAAAAACCGCTATCCTCCATCGGCTGACTGAGGGTCTTGCCTTCTCTTACCTTATCCTTCACTCTTCGGATGATATCGCTGACGGTTAAATTACCGATGCTGTGTTCAATGATTTCCAGGGAATAAAGAATAGGAACTCCGCTTTCAATAAGCGTAGATATCTCTGCGGTAAACCTCTCTATCACTATAGCGCGAAAAAACTCTCCAAATATTGGCAGCTTAAAAAGCGTTTCCTCGTATTTGCGTCTGCCCGAAGGCGTACGGATATATTTTTTTAGCAGGTAAATGACAATCGCTATTCCTAAAAACAACCTAAGATAATAGTGCTGTAAAAAAGTGGAAAAACGAAAGAGCATTTTGGTCAACAGCGGCAAATCCATCTTGAAATCTTTAAATATAGTTAAAAAAGTGGGGACAATATAAAAGGTTAAAATACCCAAGGCGATAAAACCGGCAACTATGAGTATGGCAGGATAAATCAGGGTGGTGATAATTCTGCGTCTGAATTCCGCTGCTTTTTCCAGATATTCGGCAAGCCGGCTTAATATTACCGGAAGGCTCCCTGAGGCCTCGCCGCTCTCCACCAAGTTTGTCCAAAGTTCTGAAAACACGCGCGGATGTTTATTCATCGCCTCATGAAAACTAAGACCGCCTTCCATATCTTTCTGCAGGGTTTTTATTACCTCGCCAAGCCTGACGCTTGCCAAATCCTGCGTAATAATATCCAGACTCTTTAAAATAGTAACCCCTGCGCCCAAGAGAGTGGCTAACTGCCGGCAAAAGATCACTAAATCACCGCTTTTTATACGATGATGTCTTCTCCTGCGGTATCTTAATTTTTTTACCACCTCTTCCTTAAGTCCGGATACCTCCCTTGCTTCAGGAAAAATATTTATGATAATCAGGTCCTTCGCCTGCAATTGCGCAAGCGCCTCTTCCTGATTAGAGGCCTCCTCTACGCCGGACAACTTATTACCCAGCTTATTTCTTGCGATATAAAAAAATTTTGGCATTAATCACCGCCTAGAGTAATAGAAAAGGCTTCTTCTAGGGAAATTATTCCTGCTTCCACCTTTTTCATCGCGGACTCATAAAGGGTTTGCATCCCATTAGCCTTGGCTACCTCTTTCATCTTCTGATAAGAGGCCCTATGGGTAATTAACTCCCGGAGCTCTTCATTAATTACCAAAACCTCTGCAATACAGGTTCTTCCTTTATAACCAATGTTATTACATTTAGGACAGCCGCGTGGCCGATAAACGAGGTCTGTTTTTAATTTAAGGTTCTTTTGCTCTTCCGGGCTTAACTCATACGCCTCTTTACAATCAGGACAAAGCACCCTTGCCAATCTCTGCGCCACTACCATTAAAAGAGAAGGGGCCAACATATATGGTTCAATACCTATATCAACAATCCTGGTAGTAGCGGAAGGGGCATCGTTGGTATGCAGCGTGCTTAAAACCAAATGGCCTGTAAGCGCTGAACGGATGCATATCTGGGCGGTTTCCAGGTCTCTTACCTCGCCCACAAGCATAATATCTGGGTCCTGTCTTAAGAAACTGCGCAGGGCTGTGGCAAAGGTCAAGCCTATCTCGGGTTTTACCTGCACCTGGTTAATCCCGTCAAGCTTAACCTCTACAGGGTCTTCAATGGTAAGGATATTTTTTGTGGGAGACTTTAATTCAGATAGTATCGCATACAGCGTCGTGGTCTTGCCGCTTCCAGTAGGACCGGTTAACAATACTAGACCGTAAGGAGCGGCAACAATCTTGCGTATCTGCTCCAACTGCTTACTGTCAAAACCAAGTTGACCCAAATCCAGGACAACGCGGCCTTTGTCCAGCAGTCTTAAGACTACCTTTTCTCCATATATGGTCGGAATAACAGAAACACGAATATCTACAGTTCTGTCTTCTACCCTGACGATAAACGCACCATCTTGAGGAAGCCGTTTCTCCGCTATATCAAGTTCAGCAAGAATCTTTATACGCGAGATTATAGCTAACTGCAAATGCTTTGCCGGAGGAGGCACCTCATACAATTTTCCGTCTATCCGGTAGCGCAGATTCATCTTGTCCTTAAATGGCTCAATATGTATATCGGAAGCGCGCTCATCAATGGCTTGGCGGATGATAAGGTCAACCAGTTTTACTACCGGCGCTTCTTCTGCCCGCGCAATAAGTTTGTCTAAACTTAACTCCTCTTCAATTTCAGATGGCTCTTCCGCTATCTCGCCGGATGGATGACTAGAGTCATATGTGCCTGCCACCGCCTCCTTCAACATACTGGACCTGCTCCCATAAAACTCCTCTATCGCCTTCATAATATCTGCCCGGGTGGCAATAACAGGGTTAATATCGCAACCAGTCAATCTCTTCAGATTGTCAATGAGGATAATATCTAACGGGTCATACATAGCAATGGTCAATGATTTAAGGGTTCTGGAAAGGGGAAGAATCAGATTTTTTATGGCGAACTCCTCTGGGATAAGACGCTCCAAATCCTGGTCAACCGCAGGCTTCAGCATACCTGTGCCAAGGGTAAAATAAGGGATATTTAACTGTTTGCCAATAGCGGCGACCATCTGCTCCTCTTTAATAAAGCCTAGTTTTACAAGTATCTCGCCCAGCCTGCCGCCTTCTCGCCGTTGCACAGCAACAGCCTTCTCCAGCTGAACAGCATTGATTAATCCATCCTTAATTAACAATTCGCCTAATTTAAAGTATTTTTCTTTAGTCATCAGGGATCAAATTTTTCATACTCATCTAAGGCAACGCTCACTTCCCTGTTACGGGCATCCATGGAATTATTTTCCTGTTCTCTTTGAGGGATACTGTATTTTTTAATCCGCGCAAATTTAAATGCTTCATCCTTAACAATACGGGGTGTGATAAATATCAACAGTTCCCTTTGTTTGTTGGGGTCAACAGACTTGCCCCTAAACAAACTGCCTATCAAGGGAAGGTCGCTGAAAAACGGCAAGTTACTTGTAGATTTAGCATAACTCTTACGGATTAAACCCCCAAGCACAACCGTCTCTCCATCATTTACCCTGACCATAGACTTTGTAGAGCGCTCTTCCGGGTCCCTGATAGGATTGGCCGAAGTGCTTAAGGAACTAACTGAGGTATCTTTGACAGTAGGCATAATAAACATAGTAATCTCCCCTGTCTCAGGGTTCACCTGCGGAGTTACATTTAACATAATGCCTGTCTCTTCTCTCACCGCGGTAACCGTTTGCGTAGTGGTTCCTGAAGCAACACTCGTAATGCTTGTGGCAATAGCTTCATCTGTGCTAATTTTAAATTCGGCTGTTTCGTTATTTAAAGTCAGTATGCGCGGACGCGCAAGGATTTTTGAATCCGTCTGCTGCCTGATAAAATTAAAGATTACTTCATATCCTCCGCTGCTTGTGTTAGCATTATTAAAGTCAATCGAGCCAAGAGTAAGGGCTCTATCAGCAGAAGTTACCTTTTTGCCTATATCGCCTAATAATGGAAATGGCCAGGTGGTTTTCAGGGTTGAGCCTTTTATCAGCATATCAAAGGGACTGTTCCCAAAGGTAAGCCCTATCTTATCCAAGAGCCCCTTATTAACATCAAGCACCTCTACCTCAATCAGCACCTGCGGCTGCGGTATATCCAGATTCGCAATAGCCTGGGCAATTGTGGGCATACGGCTGGCCACATCCCGCACAATCAGGCTATTTGTCCGGCCGTCTTCAATTACATTTGCCCCTTCTGCCTTAGAGAGAAGGTTTCTTACCAATTCGGTGATACCGCTGCCTGCGGCAGATTGCTTGCGTAACGGTGAATTAGAGACGCTGGCGTATTTCAAGGGAAAAATCCTCGTTTCCAATTCTGCGGTTGGCTTACCCATATCCTTGACAATAAAGATATTGGTATTGCGGTCATATTCGTAGTAGAGATTATTAGCCTGAAAAATCTTATCCATCGCGCTTTTTAGGGGAACCTTAACTAAAAGAAGGGTTACCTTTCTATCCTGAACCGCATCCGAGGCAAGAAAATTTATGCCTGACTGCACAGAAAGTATTTTAAGGATATCCTTGATATTGGCATCCTTGAAGTCCATGGAGATTTCAATGCTGTCATCAAAAAAATTTTCCTGTAAAGGAGTAAACGAAGAGCTACTATTGGCACTTGCCGGCAGACAAATATGCAAAGACAACGTGGATAAAAGCAGGATAAAAACGCTCTTTTTTATTGTCATCCTCATTTTTTCCTCCTCACATATTGGCAAACTCTGCCGAAGGCGAAGGCAAAGTGATTTGTTGTCCGGCAAAAGAAAGAGTTACCCCTTCTTTAGCGATACGGACTACCAGCGCCCCTTCTATCTCGTCGTCAACTTTTACTACCCTGCCGTTAATGATTGCCTGAGGAATAGTCCCGCCCCAAAATACGCCTTCTACTTTCATTGGAGGCAGTTGTTTTACTGTTTCTTGCACAGGTTTTGGTATTGGCTTTGTCCCTTTCTTGGTGTAGGGTTTCTGAAATGGGTCTTTTAATTTATCAGCATTGTATTGTACAGCGGGTTTGACAACCTTTTTTTCTGAAACAGCCTTCTGCTGAGACGGAATTTTAGCAGACTCTTTTTCTAGCTTTTGCGCCTCCCCCAGTATCTTTGTGAATATATCCGCGTATGAAAAGACAAGAGGCCATAATTCACAAACGAAAGTTGCCGCAATAATAAAGCCTATATAAGCAACCCTCTTCTCTCTCATTTTCTTAACGCTATATTACTTACTGTCAACCCAAATACTCCTTCCTCGCCGCCATCAAAAGATACAACAAAACTATCCACCTGAAAGAACTCCTTGCTATTTTCTAACTTAGCGATAAAGCTGCCCAATACGCTGTAACTAAAGCAACTTATCTTTAAATCAAATGGCGTTTTTATATAATTTCCAACTATCTGTCTATTCTGCGGTCGTAAGGAAATGATTTTCACATCTGTTTCTTTAGCTATCTCAGATAGCGTCTTCACCAGTTCATCCGTCTCCCCCAAAGGCATAACCTGGTCATAGGCCTCAAAATCCTTGATGATATCCTCTAACTTTTTTAACAAAACGTTCTTTTCAGTTTCGACAGTTATCTTATCTTTATACGCCCTTGCCTGCTTGGACTGTTTGGCGTGAATATTAAACGCAATAAATAACGCTAAGGCAATAATGAAGAGATTCACAATCCTGTTCTTTTGCTTCTTAAGCAGGTCAAATACGTCTATACTCTGGAGTTCTGACAATGTATTTTTATTTATCTGCATTCCAGCATCCCCCTATTTTCTGCGGCATGTAAGAGAAAAATATGTTGCCATATTATCCGCATCTGGCAGTCTCTGCTGTTCAATCTTATTGATAACTATATCGTTAAAGTATTTTCGGAATTCTGGATCTAGCCTTAAGTTCTCATCTAACTTGTTCACTATCTCAAACTCTTTAGCGGAATTATCCAAAAATACCATACCATCCAAAAGGAACTCTGCCATAAAATCTCCGGTAATCCTGAAAGAAAAGCTCCTTAGCGACGCCCCTTCAGGCAGAACACGGGGAAGCATGTTTATGATGTCAGTTAGCAATACCCTCTGTCTTATCATCCTGTCTATCCCCTGCATCCTTTTTGTATACTCCTCAATAAGCCTGTTTAACTCCTCGTTATCAGTATTGGGGTCTATCCTTTGAACCGGAGGCCTTTCTCCTATTAGTTTATTTATGGATTTTAAAAAAACTTTGTTTTGCCTTAAGCCATACAAGAAAGTGGCAAGGCATAAGATTAATCCCATTGCAACTATCCTATAATCTACATTCAAATCTTCAAACAGCGACATTGGTCCCTGTCCAATAGATTCCTTTGTGGTAATCCGCCGCTCCATCTCTTGAAGCAAGTTTATCGTAATAGAAGTCTTGGCGCTGCGGTATAAAGAAACATAGTAGGCCTTTAGATATGTTAGAGAATACACCGCACTCTGCCTGACCTGTCTCTCTATATCTATATAATGCGCGGAGACACCTATCTCTCCCATAAATGTCTCCAAAGACTGTAGATGCTCTTTATTGGTGATTAAATAAACTTTTTTGATGCTCTTTTCAGGAAATCTTCTTAAGAAATAATCCAACGATACATGGAATTCTGTCCTTAATTTATCCAGGGGACTAACGTCGGACAATCCGTCAAACATCTCTTCTCTGGTAGAGGTAAGACTGATATCGCGGGTAAAAAGAGGAAATCCGTCTTCCAAGACTGTAAAATTAACTTCGTCTTCTCCGGTTATATCGCTCATCAACACCCCTATTACCTCATGGTCAGCAATTCTGGCAAAAGAAAGGGTCCGTAACAGACTGAAGGGCGAATATTCTATATCTTTGATCCTCACGCCCAGTTGTGCAAGCATGGCGCTGTATCTTTCCAGGGTCTCTCTCTTAACTCCCATAAAAAGCACAAGGTTTACCTTGTCGGACTTGTTATATTTAATCTGAAAACCGGAAACTAGCTCTTCGGTTTTAAAAGGTATATATTTCTTGACTTCAAAATTAACGGCACTCTGCAATTCTGCGCGCGGCAGGACTGGAAGTTCAAAAATCCGCACAATTAAATCTTTGCCAGAAAGACCAAGCGCTGCCTCATTAGCCTCTATTTTATATTTCTGAAATTCGCTCTTAAAGAGGGCCACCAATCCCACTCCCTTTACTTCCAGCGGAACCCTTTCTTCTAATTCAGAGGAGACAATCGTAGATTGAAGTATACGGATGTGGTTAATCGGATTTCTGCCTTTTGTCTCCACCGCAGTTATTGTCTTAGGGCCAAAATAAATACCCAGTGTATTAACGCTCATTGCTTATCTCCGGCAGTATATTCCTTAGGGGTATGCTCTTTGGATATCCGTCTTCTACTACGCAACCACAAGTCTATATCCTTTCGGTCAAACCTCCAAACCCCGCCAACCTTAATCCCGGAAATCTTTTCCTGATGAAGCCAATTATAAATAGTCTGCTT
>JAMWCI010000069.1 GCA_023818655.1 Candidatus Omnitrophota bacterium | reverse complement strand
TAAAAACTGGATGGTCAGTTTGAGCTTGATAAGGATAACAATCCGCATATCTTATTATTTCTATCTTTACCCATTTTGGTACTAAAGTTTTTACATATTTTTCAAATAGTTTGAAAATCTTGTCGGGATCTTGATTCGGAACTAGACGCATTGAGATTTTTGCAGAAGCTTTAAAGGGAATTATAGTTTTGCTACCCTCTCCGGTGTAGCCTCCCCAAATACCATTTACATCCAAAGTTGGGCGAAGATGCCTTCTTTCATCAATTGAGTATTTCTTCTCTCCCCCACCAATCCCCAAAAGGTTTCCTTCTTTTATTATGTCATTCGGAGATTTTGACTCTCTTTTTATTTTTCGCAATTCTTCTTTAGGAATGTTAATAACGTCATCGTAAAATCCAGGGATTTTAATTTTTCCGTTTTCAAAGCTTAAAATTGGATTTTCTGGCTCTATATTAATTTCTTGAGAAAGTTCAGCAAGATAATTTTTAACAAGCTCTTCATCAAGAGAGGGGACAAGTATTTTTTTTTGGCTATTTGTTTTTGGGACAAATAAAAACCAACTTGCAAGTGTATATTTTGTAATTTTTCTTGTTTTATTCTTAGTTGCGGGGTATATTTGGACGGTGATAAAAGATAGCCGCTATTTTGCGGTAAAAGAAGTAATTATTAGGGGGGCGGAAATAGAACTTTCCTATTTAAAAGGCAGGAATATATTTGATATTGACCTCAGGAAGGAGTCCAAGCGTATCGTTACGGCCTATCCTGTATATAAAATGGTGAAATTAATCCGATTGTTTCCTGATAGGTTGTTTGCGGATTTTGCAAAACGCACCCCCTATGCCTGTGTAAAACTTTACCGCACTTTTGTCGTTGATGATGAAGGGGTGTTTTTTGACTACGTGGCTCCCCAAGAGATACAGGGCCTGCCTATAATTACGGGATTGGAGACCAAGATTTTTGGACCGAGGCCAGGAATAGTTTCTGGAAATAAAGAATTGCATTTGGCTATAACTATAATAAAGGCATTTAAGAACAACAAGATATTAAAGAGATTTAGGATAACAAGGATAGATATGTTTAATTTACAATCCGTTTCTATTTTTATAGATAAACTGTATTCTCCCGGATTTGCAGCAAATGGGGTAGAGATAAAAATTTGGCCCAACACCAATGCCGAAAAATTGCGTGTTCTGGGTGGACTGTTAAAATTTTATGGCGATAAGCTGGATGATATAAAATATATAGACCTACGTTTCAAGGACCCGGTCATCAAATTTAAAGATGCTAAGTCGTCGTAATCATATCTGCGCCCTGGATATAGGGTCAAGCAAGATTGCGGTTTGCGTTGCTACGGTAAAAGACGGACGCTTGGAAGACGCGTTCTTTGACAGCGCTCCTTGACGAGGAATGCGGCAAGGCGTTATTGTTGATTCTATTGCCTTGGTTGATTCCGTATCTACACTTATGAATGGGCTACGTAAAAACATCGACCTGAAAATAAGATATCTATATACCAATATTTCCGGTCAGGATATTGTTACTAAATATAGCCGCGCTATTATCCCTCTTGCCGAGAGAGGCAATAAGGTTATCACGCGTTTTGATATTGAAAGGGCAAATGAACAGGCGCGCATACTCGGTTCTAGTTTGGATGATGAAATTATACATATAGTGCCATCCGGATATGCCATAGACTTTAAAAAGAACATAATCAATCCTTTGGGGTTATACAGTCACAAGTTGGAGGTAGATTTGTTTTTGATTTGTGCCCGGTTATCTTCTTTGCAGACCTTGACGCGCGTCATAAATCAGGCGGGTTACGAGACAAAAGACGTATTTTTTTCCGGGTTGGTTACGAGCAGGGCGGCATTAGGTCCGGATATCAAAGAAGGGATTAATTTCTTTTGCGATATAGGCAGCGACAATACAGAACTCCTTCTTTTTAAAGATGGTCTCCTGAAAGATATAGAGATGCTTCCTGTAGGCGGGGACGACATCACCAGGAAATTGCAGGATACCTTGATGGTTTCTTTTGCTCTTGCCGAGGATATAAAGCGTTCTTACGGTATAGTCACTAACCCAACCCAGATCAAAGAAGAAAATGAGATACTAGTAAAAAAGAATAATTTCTACAAGCCGATAAAACAAAAATTAATAGCTGAGATTATCAATACTTCGGCAAAAGAACTTTGCGAACGTATAAAAAATGCCGTGGATAAGAAAGTGACCCGCTATGAAATTAAGAATTTTGTTGTAGCAGGCAGAACCGCCCTTTTAGATGGTTTTATAGAGGCAATGGAAGATGCTCTTTCTCTGCCGGTGAAGTTGGGGCGCATTGACAATCCAGATATTCCTTATTCAATAAAGGGTAAGGCTGATCTATCTGCACACAAGTATTTAACATACCTTACGGCATTGGGGATGATTTGCGAAGTGTTGCAGGGAAGAAGAAACTACCCATTGTCTGGAAGGCAGACCAACTCTAATCCCATCTTAAATGCCTTTGCCAGATTTAAAGAAATCTACGAAGAATACTTTTAATTGACCCGTTTCTTTTCTGGAGTATAATATCTAAATTTAGGATATTAATGATTAAAGAAAATATACTTAAGGTGAATGAGAGGATTCGTACTATCTGTGCCATGATTAACAGGGCTCCCTCTTCAATTACCGTAGTCGCGGTGGCCAAAGGAAGGTCTGTTCAGGAAGCAAAAGAGGCGATAAATGCAGGCATAACTGATATCGGCGAAAACAGGGTTCAGGAAGCCATTTTGAAATATAAGGAACTAAAAACCGCAGGCTACAAACTGCGGAATCATATGGTAGGACATCTGCAGACAAATAAGGTAAAAGATGCGGTAAGGATATTTGATTTAATCCATTCTGTGGATAGTCTGCGTCTGGCGCAAGCCATAGATAAAGAGGCGGCAAAGATAGGCAAGGTTCAGGATATTTTAATTGAGGTAAAGACTTCTCCAGAGGCAACAAAATTCGGCGTACCTTACGAAGGGGTATTCGGATTTATAAAAGAGGTATCGCAATTAAAGAATATAACCATCAGGGGATTAATGACTATTGCGCCTTTGACAGATAATCCGCAAAAGGCGCGGCCGTATTTCAAAAAATTGAGAGAATTAAAAGATGAGATTAATGGGTTGCGGATTACCAACTGCAACTTACAAATATTATCTATGGGTATGACCGATGATTTTGAAGTAGCTATAGAAGAAGGCGCGGATATGCTCAGATTAGGCAGGGTGATATTCGGGGGATAAATGAATAAAGTTGTAGGCATAGTTGGATGCGGAAATATGGGTTTTGCCATAGCAAACCAAATAAAAAAACGTTTTAAGGTGTTTTGTTTTGATAGAGACCCGACAAAACTTTCTGGTTTAGATATCTCAGAGAAAACAGAAGGTATTGTTGACTTATTTTTAAAATGCGACTGCCTGATTATTGCGGTAAAACCTCAGGATATAATCCCTGTTTTAGAGGAAATCAAGAAACAGAGACAGCTGCAGGATAAATTTTTTATTTCCATTGCGGCAGGCATATCCACTAAATATATTGAAAAGGTATTAGGTAAAGTAAGGGTTGTACGGGCGATGCCAAATATGCCCTTTAAGATAGGAAAGGGTTTAACCTGTTTGTCCAAAGGCAAATTTGCCAAGCAGGAGGATTTCAAATTTGCCGCGGATTTATTTGAATGCGGGGGCAACGTGTTAGAATTAAAAGAAGATATGATGGATGCCGCTACTGCTACTTCAGGCAGCGCGCCTGGGTGGTATTTTGAGTTAGTTAGTTTAAATTATCCCCAATGGAAAAAAGACCCGGATTTTTTTACAAATAAATTTGCTGAGGATTTGAAAAATGCTGCTCAGGAATTGGGATTTGAAGATTTTCAGTCAGAGCTCATTGCTTCAACTACTGCCAGCGCCTGCGCATTTATGTTGATTAAATTGAATAATTCGCCGGAAGAACTGAGGGATCAGGTTGCCTCCAAAGGCGGGACGACTGAGGCAGGATTAACCGTTTTAAGAAATGGCGGAACCTTGTTGGAAGCCGCCCGTGCAGCAAGAGAAAGGGCGAAAGAACTTTTAAGGGAGTAATGCATATGGGCAGAATTGGCATTATCGGAGGAAGCGGACTCTATAAACTTGAAGGCATCAGGGTAATAAAGGAGATTGTGCTTAACACTCCTTTCGGCAGACCCTCGGCTAAATTTATCCTTGGCAAGCTGGAGGATAAAGAAGTGGTTTTTCTTCCGCGCCATGGGATAGGACACCACATACCTCCCAGCCGCATTAATTACCGTGCCAATATTTTTGGGATGAAAAAGCTTGGCGTAGAAAGAATTATATCTGTCAGCGCCTGCGGAAGTTTAAGAGAAGAATTTAAACCTATGGATTTCGTGGTAGTGGACCAATTTGTGGACCGCACTAATTACGGACGCCCTATGTCATTCTTTGAGGATGGAGTGGTCGCGCACATTGAATTTTCGCATCCTGTATGCGCGCAGTTATGCAGTATGCTTTATTCTGCGGCAAAGAGCTTGGGAGTGTCTGTTCATCCCAAAGGCACATACATAAATATGGAAGGCCCGGCATTTTCCACCCTTGCGGAGTCAAACCTCTACCGCAGCTGGGGTATGGATATTATCGGGATGACCAACTTTGCCGAGGCAAAGTTGAGCCGCGAGGCGGAGATTTGTTATTCAACGCTGGCTGCGGTTACTGATTATGACTGCTGGCATCCTGCGCATGCCACAGTTACTATTGAGATGGTGATTCGGAATTTGCAGAACAATATAGGTAACGCCAAGAAAATCCTCAGTAAAATAATCAGGGATCTCCCTCAGGAGAGAGATTGCGCCTGTAAAGATGCGCTGAAATTTGCAATAGTGACCGATAAAAAACTCATTCCCCGGAAGATAAAAAGGGATTTGGACATTATTATCGGAAAATATATGAATTCATAAATGGATTACAAGAATACCCTTAATCTACCAAAAACCAGTTTTTCCATGAAGGCTGACCTTCCAAAGAGAGAGCCTGAGTTTCTTCGTCAGTGGCAGGAAAGAGATATTTACGGGCTTATCCGCAGGAAATCAGCTGGCAGGCCTAAATATATCTTGCATGACGGTCCTCCTTACGCTAACGGCGATATACACATCGGCCATGCCTTAAACAAGACGCTCAAGGATATCGTGGTGAAATATAAAACCATGCGTGGTTTTGATTCGGCTTACGTGCCGGGTTGGGACTGTCATGGTCTGCCCATAGAGCATCAGCTTTTCAAAGAACTTAAAATCACCAAATACGAGATTTCCCAGATAGAATTCAGAAAAAAGGCGTATGATTATGCCCTTAAGTATGTGAGCAACCAGAAAGAGCAGTTTAAGCGGCTTGGCGTTTTCGGAGATTGGGAAAATCCTTATTTGACTTTAAGCCGTGAATACGAAAAGGCGATAGTGGATTCATTTAATGAATTATACAAAAAAGGTTATATTTACCGCGGGCTTAAGCCGGTAAACTGGTGCGCCAAGTGCGAAACAGCTTTGGCAGAAGCAGAAGTAGAGTACGAGGAGCATGTCTCGCCGTCGGTTTATGTAAAATTCAAATTGGAAGATAATGATTATTTTGGTTCAGATTCATATCTTTTAATCTGGACAACTACGCCTTGGACATTAATCGCCAATGTGGCTGTGGCAGTTCATCCTGATATAGAGTATTCCTTTGTCAAGACCGAAAAGGGTAATATGGTTATTGCCAGCGTTCTTTTAAGTAAGGTCATGGCGCAGGCCGGAATAGAAAAATATAGCCTGATTAAAGAGATACGCGGTAGCAGGTTAGAGGGATTAATTTATGAGCATCCCTTTAAATTACGCAAAGGAAAGGTTATCCTGGCAGATTATGTTTCGCGGGAAGAAGGCACGGGGCTTGTGCATACAGCGCCTGGCCACGGAAGCGAAGATTACCAGACAGGCCTGAAGTATAATCTTCAGATAATTATGCCTGTGGACGCCAAAGGGAGATTTGATTCTTCCGCCGGTGAATTTTCCGGTATGAATGTTTATGACGCAAACCAGGCGATTATTGAGAAGCTGGAGAAAATAAACGTCTTGCTCTTTGCGTCTTGCCTGACTCACTCATACCCGCATTGCTGGCGTTGTAAAAACCCGGTTATCTTTCGAGCAACTAAACAGTGGTTTTTATCCATTGATAAAGACGGTCTGAGAGAGAAACTTATTGAAGTAATAGAGCATAAGGTAACTTGGGTGCCGACTGCAGGCAGAGAGAGGATTTCTGCAATGGTAAAACTGCGCCCGGACTGGTGCCTTTCAAGACAAAGATACTGGGGCGTTCCTTTGCCTGCCCTCGTCTGTCTTGAGTGCAATGAGGAGTTTTTTGACTTAGGGGTAATTGAAAAATTCTCACAACTGGTAGCCGAGGAAGGTTCGGACAGCTGGTTTATCCGCGATATAAAAAATTTCTTGCCCGCCGGCTTAACTTGTCCTCTCTGCAAAAAAGGAAAAACATTTTCCAAAGGGGCGGATATCTTGGATGTGTGGTTTGATTCAGGCGTCAGCAGTCAGGCGGTACTGAAAAAAAGAAAGGAATTAGAATTTCCCTGCGCTTTATATTTGGAAGGCTCTGACCAGCATCGCGGGTGGTTTCAATCTTCGCTTATACCTGCTGTGTGCATAGACGGCAAAGCCCCTTTTGAAACCGTCCTTACCCATGGCTTTGTGGTTGACGGGGAAGGCAGAAAGATGTCCAAGTCCTTAGGCAATGTGATTTCTCCATTTGACATAATCAAAGAGTATGGGGCGGATATTTTAAGGTTATGGGTTGCCTCCAGCGATTACAATGAAGATATACGCATTTCCCGGGAGATATTGACCCGGATTTCCGAGGCGTATCGCAAAATCAGAAACACCGTAAGATTTATTCTGAGCAACCTTTATGATTTCAATCCCGATACAGACAGGGTGGATTATGCGCAATTGAGAAAAATAGATAAATGGATACTCTTTGTTTTAGAGAGGCAGGTGTTGGCTAAGGTAGAGGAGGCTTATGAGAAATTTGAATTCTATAAGGTTTATCAGACAGTATATGAGTTTTGCAACATAGAACTCTCCAGTTTTTATTTGGATATGGTTAAGGGCAGACTCTATACTTACGCCGTCAACTCCATGGAAAGACATTCTGCCCAAACTGCTATGTATGAGGTCCTGAATATTTTAGTAAGGATTATTTCGCCGATTCTTGTTTTTACCGCAGAAGAGATATGGCAAAATATGCCGAAAGAAGAGAAAGATAAGCAGATTGTTAGCGTCCATCTTCTGGATTGGCCGCAGAGAAATACGCTTTTTGCCCAGCATGATTTAGCGACAAGTAAACAAGATATCTTTGAAGAGCTGAAGGTAATTATGAACCTTATTCCGCAGGCTAATGAAAAATTGGAGGCACTGCGCGGAAAAGGAGAGATCGGCAGTTCTTTCGATGCGAAAATAATTATATTGACAAAAGACGAAAATCGTTATAAATATTTAGAAAGTTTACAAGATGAACTTGCGGAGATTTTCAAGGTGTCGCATGTAGAAATCGGCAAGCGCAAGGATTTGGAAAGCGACACTATAAACGTCTTTAAGGCAGACGGCGCAAGATGCATCCGCTGCTGGAATTACAGCGAACAGGTAGGTAAAACCAAACTGCATCCACAGCTTTGCGAAAAATGCATTGTGGCGATAGGGGAGGAGAAATAAATTGAAAAATAAATTCGATAAAAAAAGTCTCGCAGAGTTTAAGAAGTTGGTTACTAAGAGAAGAGAGGAACTTCTTGAAGAGATAAGACATATCTCAGAAGATACGCTTAAGAAGTCGCAGAAGGATGCCTCCGGAGATATATCCGGCTATACGTATCATATGGCTGACGTGGCTACGGACAATTATGACCGGGAATTTTCGTTAGGTATTGTCTCC
>JAMWCI010000068.1 GCA_023818655.1 Candidatus Omnitrophota bacterium | reverse complement strand
AACCACTTTATCCGCCAAGTTGGTGTCTTTTGGTCCGGATACCACCATGATCTTAAATCCATAAGCATCGGCCAGTTTATCTGCGGCTTGCGCAAAACGTTCCTTGGGCCAAATTTTGGAAGGACAACTTGCGCCCGGATGTATCGCCAGCAGCTTATCGCTGGCTTTTATCTCCAGCAAGTTAAATACCCTCTCTACCCACTCTTCAGACTCTTTTTTAATCGGCATGAATAACTCCTTATCTTTCGGCTCTATTCCCAGATAGCGCAACAGGTCAAGATTATATTCCATTTCATGCTTTAGGCCATATTGCTTGGTATGCTCCAGCCGATCCGTAAGCAGAAATCCCATTTTACGGTTATAGCCAATCCTTTTTTTAATTCCGGCAAAAAATGTAAGCAGATGCGCGCGGTTTGTGGGATGCAGTATGATGGCTAACTCAAACTTTTTCTTCTTCAGCTGCCGGGCAAATCTTAAAGATTGCCACCAACCCCTATGTTTCTTATCTTTATCGTAGATTATTGCTTCGTCAATATATGGATTGCCTTCGACAATATCTCTGGCATAGCATGAAACCATCATGCCGATATAGGCATCGGGATATCGCTGGCGCAGCGCCTTAACCACCGGCGTGGATAAAAGCACATCTCCAATTCTGTCTGTGCGTACAACCAGTATGCGTTTAAAATCTCTGTTACACCTGATGCCTTCTCTGGACAAAAGCTTAAACACTCCCTCCAAGACATCTTCTGGCCGGATAATCCTAAGACAGGTTAATGTCTTAAATCTACACTGGGCCTTTTTGCACGGACGGCAAAAGATATCTTTCTTTATAATTATGCTTCTGTCTGACCAAGGACCATATTTCAGGTCATCTGTTGGACCAAAAATACCCAAAACCGGGATATTAAGGTAACTTGCCATATGCAATACAGCGCTATCGTTGGCGATAACACAGCTACTTCTCTTTAACAGACAAGCCAGTTGTCTGATAGTGGTCTTGGCAGTCAAATCCGCAGCCCTTGCCTCTGAGCGTTCAATAATATACCGCGCGATAGCAGCATCGTTATTATCGCCTACCAAGATAACCTTTGACCGCAGCTTATCAACAATGGAATATATCAATGTAACAAAATTATCCTGAGGCCATATCTTTGTATGACTACGGCCGCCGCAGGCAAGGAGAATTATAGAATCATCCCGAGAAATATTGTTCTGAAAGAGGAGTTTGTCTATATACTCTTGGTCATCGGCTCTTACGGTGAGACAAAGACGCGGTATCTTCAGGTTTGCGTTTAGAGGCATTCTGGATTTTGGATTTATGAGCCTGTATAAATGCCTGTCCTTCATATGTGTTATCGTTTTGGGAATAATAAGGAAGGGAGAGGTTTTATAGGGCGCGGGCAACAAAAAACTAAACAGGGTATTGCGCAAATCCACAACTATATCAAACTTTTCTTTTTTAAGCGTATAGAACAGTTCTATCTTTGCGGATAGCGGTGATCTCTTATTATAGACGATGATTTTCTCTACGCTGGGATTATCCCCAAAAATCTCTTTTGGCCGTTCGCCGACCAATACTGTAAATTTTGCCTGCGGAAAATTTGCCTTAAGACAATCAAAAACCGGCAGACCCAGGACAACATCCCCGATATTGCTTAGGGTAATAAAAAGAATTTTTTCTACGGGTTTCATTTTTTACATTGCATTTTTATATGCTCAATTTCCCTGAATACCTCTTCAGGAGTGACTGCCTTCATACACCGGCTATCTCTGCAATTGGTTGCATAACAGGGTATTTTACATGCCACGTCCTTCTTTAAAATAATGGTGTTTGTGACAGGGTATGGGCCGGTTATCTCCGGAGACGTAGGACCAAAGATTGCAATTATCTTTTTTGCGCCGACGCTATTAGCAATATGCAAAGGACCGGTATCCGCTGTAATAAGTAAGTCCGCTATCTTTGCCAATGCGCCGAATTGTTTAATATTAAAAACCCCGCAAGCTATAATCGGCCTGCCGCCAACTTTTTCTTTTATGTATGCTGCCAGCGATAAATCAGTATGACTTCCGCTAATGACAATTCTTGCAGCGGTTTCATCTATAAGTCTTTCAGTTAACTCTATCCAATGCTCTTTAGGCCAACGTTTAGGCAACCAATTACCACCGGGGTTTATCACTATCAGAAAATCCTCATTGTTCACTCCCTGTCTGCCGAGAAAATCCCGGACAAATCTCTCATCCTCTGCTGAAAAAACAAAATCGGTGTAGCGGTCTTCTACCTTAAGCCCTGCTCTTTCTACAAGCGTAAGATAATAGTCTATGCGATGCATGGAATATTTCGGCGGCGGGATAATATTCTTGGTCAGAAGAAATGCCCTTTTTCTGGTGTAATAACCGACACGTTCCGGTATTCCGGCAAGACGACAGATAAGCGCGCGGGTAAAAGAACGATGGAAAATAAAAACTGTATCAAAACGTTTGGCCTTCAGCAAACGGATGAAGTCTAATTTTGCCATAATCCCTCTGTGTCTGTCTTTCTCGTCAAATATGATTACCTCATCAAGATAAGGATTACCTTTAAGGATAGGATAACAACGACTTGGTATGACACAGGCGATGAAACTCTCCGGGAAATTGCGTCGTATATTGCGGATAGCCGCAGTAGAAAACAAAACATCTCCCAGCCAGTTGACATTAAAAATTAAAATACGTTTATTTCTGCCTGTCTTCATTTCTCTCGTCTATCTATTGTCCAGCTCATCCTGACATTCCTCCAGTTTTTTCTGGTCTCCTTTATAAAAGTATAGAATCCGGAGGTTTTTATTGCAAAAACAACCATGTTGCGCGCAGTTTCGGAAATCCTAATTCTTTTCAGAATAAATACATCATTATTAGGATATTTTCTTCCGGGATTCGTGGCTACAGCGCCAAGGTATCCTGCCTGCTTCACCAAATCCACTATTTTAGCGTTGAAAAATCCCTCTGGATAACTGAATAATTCCACTTCTTGCCCTAATTTCTCTTCGAGAAATTTCTTTGATACAACTATCTGGCGTTGTAGCTCTTCCGGCTTATCTATATTTATTAACGGTTCATGTCCAAAAGCATGGCTGCCGATACTAAAGATACCTGAACGCTGCATCTGTCTTATCTGCTCCCAGCTCAGTCTATCACCTTCAGACCTTCCCACTTCGTCAATAATAATAAAGGCGGTGGCGGGTAAGTTATATTTTTTTAGGATGGGAAAGGCATATCGGTAAACGTCTGCATACCCGTCGTCAAAGGTTATCGCTACTGTGCGCCAAGGGATATTGCGTTTATCCTTAATCATAGCCACCAGTTTCTCTAGCGAAACAACGTTATAGCCTTGGCTTTTTAAAAAATTCATCTGCCGGTCAAAAGTATCCGGCTTCACGGTTAATTTCTCAAGGCCGGGATGACAAACCGTATTTATAGAGTGGTACATCAATATGGGTACGACATAAGCCTTTTTAAGCAAAAAATTGGCGCAAAGCGCAAAAATTATTATTATAGAAACTGTGATTATGATTTTGGTTTTACGCATTCAAAATACATCCTTTCTGTCTCTCTAACCATTTTCTCCTGTGAAAAGTTTTTGCTTACAAACTCCTGCGCTGCCTTGCCCAGAAGTCTTCTCCTCGATTCATCCGCAACAAGCCCGGATATAGCAGAGGCCAAACCCTCTGTATCCTGCGGCTCAACCAATAAGCCGGTCACCCCGTCATTTATCAGACTCTTTAGTCCTCCGGTATTTGAGACTATCACTGCCTTTGCCGCAGCCATTGCCTCCAACACTGCCAAGCCCAAACCTTCCTTTAAAGAAGGCATGACAAAAAGGTCAATCGCCGACAACGCTTCTCTGGTATCTACAACATTAGACAAAAAAACAACGTTATCTTCTATTTTAAGCTCCGCTGCCAGCCTTACCAATCTTGCCTTCTCTTTGCCGTCGCCTACAATAAATAGTTGCGCCTGTGGATATTTTTCTAAGACCTTTTTCATTGCCGAGATAAGATAGCTATGACCTTTGACATCCGATAGCCGGGCAATAATGCCTATTACCGGATTTCCCGTCAGACCAAACCTCGTCCGCGCCTCTTCTCTATTTTTCTCCTCTGCGGATAACTCCTGCAACCTTTCTATATCTATACCGTTGGGTATAACAGCGATAATCTCCTCGTTTATCTGAAAGTCACTGACCAAGTGTTCTCTTACCTGCTGGCTTATGGCAATCACCCGCTCTCCCCAACACGGAAAGATTCTCCTTAAAATCCTGGGCTTAAAAAAACCGTGACATGTAGAAAGATAATGCGCTCCAGTAAGGCGACTGACAAGGTAACCTGTTACCTGTGTAGTGCGACTGTGACTATGGATAACCTCAATTCCTCTCTTTCTTACTTCCTCTTTCAACTTTAGCGCGCTGTAAAGAACCTTTAGCCCAATTTCTTTCTTTGTCCTAAGCGGAAGAGTGATATGAATTATCCCTGCCTCCAGGAAACGTGAAAGCATCTCTCCGCCACCTGAGGCAATATAAACCGTATGACCGCTATTTTTCAATCCGACAGATAACCCTAGAAGATAGCTGGTAATGCCGCCAATATTAAGATGATTTGTCAGATGGACTATCTTCACTCTTGCAGCAACTCCTGTATTGCCCTTAACACTTCATCTACCGTAATCAAACACATACATCTTTTATGCCTGCATCTTGGTCTGTAACATGGCGCGCACTCTAAATCTTTTCTGATGAGCACATATCTGGATGCCGGCGGCAGATGCCTTGCCGGATCCGTCGGTCCAAACAGGGCTATAAAAGGCGTACCCACGGCGCTGGCTATATGCAAAGGCGATGAATCAGCGGATATATACACGGCGCACCTTCTTATAAGACAGGCAAGCTGGTTAACGGTAGTCTTACCGCAGACATTGATTATCTTTTTATCCCTCAGTTGATTGACAATAGTCTCAGCGCTGGATGCATCCTGCTGGGTGCCTGTAAGGACAATGCGCAAATCCCTACGTTCCAGTTCTTCGCATAACTTCACTAAATTGCTGATAGGCCAGCTTTTTGTCTGCCAGCGAATGCTGGCGCTGATATTAATGCCGATGAGTCGTTGCGTCGGAATTAACCACTGCGCACTTAATAACTCCTCCACATACTCCTGGTCTTCTCTGCTCGGCCAAAGTTCAAGCTTGCGTTCCTCCAATTCTATGCCGAGCATCTTTAAGATTCTGAACTGGTGCGTAAGCGGGTCTATCGGCCTCCTGTCATCTCTTATCTTATGATTAAGAAGAAAACCCAGTTTCTTATTGTTGTAACCGTAGCGCTCCGGAGATAAACTAAGGAAACCCAAGAGATGGCTTTTTCTGTTATTCTGCAGGTCTATTACCAAATCAAAATCTTTTTTTCTTAAAACACTCCCCAACCTTAAAAGGCCGCCTAACCCGTTATCCTTGCCTTTGAAATTTGCCACTAATAACTCATCTATGTAAGGACACCGCATTAGCGCATCTTTTGACTCTTCAGAAACCAAGAGGCTTATTTTATAATTCTCTCTAAATTTATTCCGAATGGCCCTGAGGGCAGCGGTAGAAAGTGTGATATCTCCTAGAGAACTGAATTTTATAATCAAGACCTTACGGGTAGTTAGTGCGTCTTCATAGACCTGAAGCGTGCTTTTAACCATAAGCTCAACGTTGTATTTTTCTTTTACCTTGTTATAGGCATTCTTGGCTAAGACATGCGCCAGGAGTGGCTGGCGATATATCTTTATCACTGCCTCAGCCATACTCAGAGGTTCCCGCGGAGGAACCAGAAGCCCGGTCCTACCGTCATCTATAATATCCACTACGCCGCCAACTGAGGTGGCGACGACAGGCACGCCTGCAGCCTGCGCCTCTATAATCACGCGGCCAAAGGCTTCGTGGGTAACCGTAGAAAGCACTACCGCGTCTAAATGCGAAAGTATCTGCGGGATATCTCGCTGAGTTCCCAAAAATTGCGTACAGCTAGCCAATCCTAGTCTTTTGACTAAAATCTGAATCTGTTCTTTATATGCCTGGCGCGAAACAGGGGCGTCTCCGATTATCCAGATTTTTAAATCCGGTATCTCCTTTGCTACATAAGCCATAGCCTTAATAAAATAAAGATGACCCTTTAAAGGCGTAATCCTGCCGATAATGCCGACATTGAAATATCTGTTCCTTTTTTTATCCGGGTAAGTAAATTGAAACTTGGTTAAATCCACGCTGCGCGGTATCATCCGAATTCTCTCATTAGGCACCCCGAAATCATCTATCATATGCCGTCCAATGACATTGCTTAAAACAATAACCCGCTTAGCCCACCCCATAACAAAGCTAAAAAAGTGCCTCGTATAATAACCATGACAGGTGGTGATAAACACCCTACCTGTGATACGACAGGCAAAAAAAGCAATCCAGGCCGGCGCGCGGGAACGCGCATGCACTATATCTATCTCTTCCTTCTTGATGATATCAACGAGCGCGGGGATGTTTTTGACTATGCTGAAAAATGATTTCTTGTGCACAGGCAGCTGATAATGTTTTGCACCGCAAGATTCAAGCATCTTTACCAATTCTCCCCCATTAGAAACCACTACTGCCTTATGCCCAAAACGCACAAGATATCTGGCCAAATCTACTGTCCCAGTTTCCACTCCTCCGACATTTAATTCTGGAAGTATCTGCAGAATATTCATAATATCTTTTCCAAAGCTTCCCTGACCTTAAGATTACTCTGTGGCATCCTTATCTGCGGTTTAACCAACAGTATCTCTTCAATATTCCTGCCTAATTCTTCAGCTTTCGTTAGACGAATATAGTTATCCTTGGCAAAATTGTCGAGAAAAGACCTGTGTTTTGGGCTTAAGCCAGAAGCCGCAAATACAACAACATACTTTCCGCTTGAAACCGCCTCGGAAATCATAGAGATACTCTCAGGAGAAACTACCACTAGTTCGCTTAATCCCAATATACCCCCCACTGCCTCGGGGATGTTATTTTCATTGGCAATAATCATAAGTTTACATGCAGAATATCCCGCACACTCGGATTTTACCAGATGTTCTATATCACCAGGAGTCCTGCGGGAGGTAGTAATCAAAATGTCTTTATTATGCTTTTCGGCAACCACCTTTAACTGTCTCATCACCTCTAAGACCACATCCTTCTTCAGATGAAAAGTCTTGGTATCGCCTCCGATAAACAGACCTATACAGTCCCTAAGGTTATCTTGCGAAAAGAGCTGTCTTTCTAAAAGTTTCTTGGTTTGCTCTTTTAGGTATTCGCTGTCTATAAGACTCAATGCCCCTTCAACAGTTACGATGTTCTTTCTCTTAGCTGGCCGGTCGTGAACCGGCATAATAACCAAATCAAATCTGGAGGTTCCCAAAAATAACGGTCGCAGAATAACTACGGAACGCGCCATACTCTGCCTCGCTATCAAAAAATTTATTCCAGCAAGAGAAGAACCGCAGGAAATCACGATATCTGGGTTCGCCTGCATTAGCGTTGCGTAAGTTTTCTTCTGCAACAAACCCTTCAGACAAAAAAGGCAGCCCTGACAGACGTATCTTCCCGAAAACAATACGGCTAAAAGCTCCACAGACTTAGCCAGACTATTTTTAAACTGTATATTAACGCTCTGGAGATTCACTTTGATGCCTCTATTGTTCAAAATCTGAGTTACTATCCTTGAGACTGCCTCTGACTGACGCAGGTGCCCTGTTTTTGCGTCGCTTAAAATCAGTATATTCCTTTCATCGCTATACTTCCATATCTTATAAGTCCAGAGGTATTCATGAGGATAACGGCGTATGTGTTCTTCGTGGATAAGAACGAGCCTTTGCAGGTTATCGCGCACATCTTCCTCTTCGTTGCCACGGCGTACTATCTCAAAATGCCTGCCGAGAATAATTTTTACATATGGACCGCCTCTTCTGACAAAGAAAACAGGCAAGATAGCTGTTCCGTATTTTAACGCCAGTCTTAAAGAACCAGTGCTCATAGAGGCAGTCCTACCAAAAAAATTCACCAAGGTTCCGTCTTTACCTCCCTGGTCAATAGTCATCCCCACCATCTCGTTATTCTTCAGTGCCTCA
>JAMWCI010000010.1:478-27094 GCA_023818655.1 Candidatus Omnitrophota bacterium | reverse complement strand
ATCAAGGAGCCCGGAAAAATGCAGGTATATATCCACCTCATCGGTAAAGGCGCTTAGTGTATGTAACGGCCTTTTATCCTCCTTCAGATACTCCAGATTCCCTGCCTTTGCCAAATGGCTAATCCAAGTAGCGTTTTCCTCCAATAGTTTTACCTTATTCTTAGTGTGCGGATAGAAAGACAAGTCCACCCTATGCTCCGGTTTTATCTCAATACCACTGCGCAAGTTTCTTATCTGGGTAATAATATTAAAAACAGATTGCGCCTGCTCTTCCGCATTTTTATCAATTAAGTTATCCTGAATATGAGGGATACTCTGAAGCATAATAGATTTTCCTTCATGCGGAATCTTCTGCCACAGCTCTTCAGTGATAAAAGGCATAAAAGGGTGTAACGCCCGCAGAAACTTCTCCATAACCTTGTACATAACTATCTGGTTATGCCTGTTCTTTATATCCGGTTTTATCAACTCCAGATACCAGTCGCAGAACTCATGCCAGAAGAAACTGTAAAGCAGATTTGCCGCTTCGTTAAACTCAAAAGTATCCAAAGCCATGTATACGGCTTTAAGGGTAGTATAAAACCTGCTTAAAATCCAACGGTTGGCTAGGGAAAGTTGCTCCTTGCGGAAAACCTCGCAAAGGTCAAATTTTATATTTTCTGTTTCCAGATTCATCAGAATAAACCTTGCGGCATTCCAGATTTTATTGGCGAAATTCCTTCCCTGTTCAAACCTTTCTTTTGATAAATACACATCCTGCCCTTGGCTGGTGATGGCGATAAGACTGAAGCGCAGCGCATCTGTTCCGTATTCATTGATAATCTCCAATGGGTCAATGATATTGCCCAGAGACTTGGACATCTTTTTGCCTTCAATATCGCGCACTGTTCCGTGAATATACACATCCTTAAACGGCTCCTTGCCGATAAATTCAAAACCAGCTATAATCATCCGCGCCACCCAGAAAAATATTATCTCCGGAGCGGTTACCAAAACTGAAGTAGGATAAAAATACCTTAACTCCCCTGATTCCTTTGGCCAGTAAAATGTGGCAAAAGGCCATAGCCAACTGGAAAACCACGTATCCAGCACATCCTCATCTTGGTAAATATCGGCTGAGCCGCATTCCGGGCATTTAACGGGCCTTTCCTTTGCAACAATAACTCCTTTTTTAGATTCATCTTCTGGTAGCTTTACGGATTTATGACCTTGCGACTCCTTTATCTGTCCTGCGCATTCCCTGCAATAATAGACCGGCAAGCGATGTCCCCACCAAATCTGTCTGGAGATGCACCAATCCTGAATATTCTCCATCCAGTTCAAATATACCTTTGTCCAGCGGGCAGGATAAAATTTAATCTTTCCAGCTTTTACCGCCTGAATAGCCGGTTCTGCCAGCGGCTTCATCTTGACAAACCACTGCTTTGACAAATACGGTTCAATAATAGTGTGACAGCGGTAACAATGGCCTGCGGATAACTCATGGGGCTCGGTCCTTTCTAATAACCCTTTTTCTCTTAAATCCTCAAGGATAACCTCCCGCGCCTCAAACCTATCCATATCCTTGTAGTCAACGGCATTCTGGTTCATCCTGCCATCAGGATACATCACATTGATAAAATCAAGGGCGTGTTTTTTTCCCATAGCGTAATCATTGGGGTCATGCGCAGGCGTGACCTTTACCGCGCCTGTGCCAAATTTCATATCTACGCTGGAATCAGCTATTACCTTTATCTCCCTATTAACTAACGGCAGGACTAAAATTTTGCCTATATACTTTTTGTACCGCTTATCTTCTGGATTAACCGCCACTGCCGTATCTCCAAGCATGGTTTCCGGACGCGTGGTAGCAACAGTGATAAACTCATCGGGATTATCTTTAAGCGGATATCTCAAATAATACAGACTGCCATTAAGATTGTGATGCGGCGCCTCTTCATCAGAAAGCGCGGTCTGGCAACGCGGACACCAGTTGATAATATAGCTTCCGCGGTAAATCAACCCTTTTTTATACAATCTGATAAACGCCTCAAGCACTGCCCGGGAATAATCCTCGTCCATAGTAAAACGCGTGCGCGACCAGTCGCAGGAGGCGCCCAGCTTCTTTAACTGTCGGATTATCGTAGAACCATACTGTGCCTGCCACTGCCAGACTCGTTCCAAAAATTTCTCCCTGCCCAAATTCTGGCGCTTCAACCCTTCTTTTAAAAGAGTTCTCTCCACTACATTTTGCGTGGCAATTCCGGCATGGTCTGTTCCCGGCATCCACAGAGATTCCTCGCCTTTCATCCGGTGATACCTGACCAATATATCCTGAATGGTGTTGTTAAGGGCATGACCCATATGCAGGATTCCGGTTATATTAGGCGGAGGTATAACTATGCAGAACGGTTTTTTGGCGGAATTAGTCTGGGCAGAAAAGAAGTTATTCTCTTCCCAATATTTATACCACTTATCCTCGGTTTCCTTGGGATTGTATTGTTTATTGAAGGCATCGGTCATTTTACATTATCTTTCAGCAGCTTATACTCCACGCTGTCTACCAAAGCCTGCCAGCTGGCTTCAATGATATTCTCATGAACGCCTATAGTGCTCCAGCTGTCTTTCTCATCCTGCGATTGGATAAGCACGCGCACCCGCGCGGCTGTGCCTGCCTTCTCATCCAAAACGCGCACCTTAAAATCAGAAAGATGCATCTTGGAAAGGGTAGGGTAGAAATCTTTCAATGCTTTGCGCAGGGCGTTGTCCAAGGCGTTTACCGGACCATCTCCTTCTGCCGCGGTATGCTCGCTTA
Organism: Candidatus Omnitrophota bacterium; assembly: GCA_023818655.1. Lineage (GTDB taxonomy): Bacteria > Omnitrophota > Gorgyraeia > Gygaellales > Profunditerraquicolaceae > JAMWCI01. The sequence goes on along the minus strand of JAMWCI010000010.1, from coordinate 24,300 downwards.
CACCTTTAACCTTTAGTTTGATAATTGCCTCGGATGTTATCTTTTTGTCAGAACGCTTCTCTACCACCACCCTGAATCCTTCCAAGGTAAAGAAATTCTTGTAAACCTTAAGCGCCTTTTTCAGCAACAGTTCAAAAGAGGCTTCGGCTGCCTCAAAGTGATAACCCTGGTGTTCTAATTTCTGAACCAGCCGCAATATTCTCTTTGTCTGGGGGTCCTCTTTGCTTAAATCCAGTTCCAAGTCTTTTGCCCGGATAAGCACCCCGGTCTTTCCGCCCAATTCAGACATAAGGATGCGCCTTTTATTGCCAACAAGAGCCGGATCAATATGCTCGTAAGTCCTGGGATTCTTCATTACCGCGTTGATATGCACACCACCCTTATGCGCAAAAGCAGAATCTCCCACATAGGGCTGGTCTAATCTCTGTTTCATATTGCTGATTTCGCTGACAAAGTGCGATACCCGCCTCAGTTCCTGCAGTTTATCTTCACTAATGCAGTCAATGCCTAATTTTAATTTAAGATTGGCGATAATCGGGATAAGGTCGGCGTTTCCACAGCGTTCACCATAACCGTTAATGGTGCCCTGAACCATATCTGCTCCAGCTTCTACAGCTGCCAGGGAATTTGCCACCGCAAGGCCGGCGTCGTTATGACAATGAATCCCGAGTATTGCCTTAATATGCGGCCGCACCTCTTTGATAACCTGGGCAATCCTTGAAGTCAAAGTTCCGCCATTTGTATCGCAGAGACAAATCGCTGAAGCGCCTGCTTTTTGCGCGGCAAGTAAACACTTCAGACTATATTCTTTATTCGCGGTATAGGCGTCAAAAAAATGCTCTGCGTCATAAAACACATTTATCCCTTTTTCCACCAGAAAAGTGATGGTATCGGTAATCATATCCAAGTTCTCTTCCGGTGTCGTCTTCAGCACATCCTTGATATGTATATCCCAGGTTTTGCCAAAGATAGCGGCTATTGCCGCCTCTGATTTTATTAGCGCCTTAACATTGTTATCTGCGCAGGCCTTTGTTCCGGCTTTACGGGTAGAACCAAAGGCAACAAGCTTGGCAAACTTAAACCTGCGCTTGGCCATCCTGAGAAAAAACTCCATATCTTTGGGGTTTGAGCCGGGCCAGCCGCCTTCAATATAATGTACACCCAAAAAGTCCAATTCCTCGGCAATGCGGATTTTATCCGTTACAGAATACGAAATGCCTTCTCCCTGAGAACCGTCTCGTAAAGTCGTATCGTATAATCTTACCTCTGACATATATACCTCGCCTCTATTTAGCTAAACCAAATTTATCGTGCAGCGCCCTTACCGCATTCTCGGCGAATTTTTTCTGAATAATGCATGAGATGCTAATGTCTGAGGTAGAAATCATCTCTATGTTAATCTTGTTTTGCGCCAAAACCTGAAACATCTTTGCGGCTACGCCCGGATGCGACTTCATTCCTACCCCGACTATTGAAACACGGGCGATATCTTCATCCTGTAAAACTTCCCCCGCTCCGATTGCCTTGCCTACGGCTCTGGTGACTTTTAACGCCTTATTCAAATCTGATTTACTTACCGTAAAAGAAATATCTGTATGACGGGTATGGCTGACGTTCTGAACTATCATATCCACATTAACACCTGATTCTGCTAGCTGTCCGAATATCTTTGCGGCAATCCCGGGTTTATCCGGAACATCGCAGATAGTAACCTTGGATTCATTCTTATTTAAGGTAACGGCACTGACTACCACATTTTCCATTCTCTTTACCTCCTGAATAATCATTGTTCCCCGATTAGTGGAAAATGAAGAACGCACATGTATGGCAACATTGAATTTTTTGGCCACCTCTATAGAGCGCGCCTGCATCACCTGGGCGCCAAGAGAGGCCATCTCAAGCATCTCATCAAAAGTAATCTCTTTGATTTTTCTTGCCTTTGGCTCTATACGCGGGTCAGTGGTATAAATCCCATCCACATCGGTGTATATTTCACACTCATCCGCGCATAATTCCTTGCTTAAAGCCACGGCGGTTAAATCCGATCCGCCGCGTCCAAGGGTAGTAATATCCTGATTTAGGGTAACCCCCTGAAAACCGGCAACAATGACAATCCTCCCTTTCTTTAATTCCTCTTTTATCTTCTCGGTATTTATCCTGATGATGCGCGCCCGTGTATGCGCGGTGTCTGTGATTATACCTACCTGTGCTCCCGTGAAAGAGATAGCTTCAAAACCTAACTTGTGTATAGCCATAGCCAAAAGCGCCACGGATATCTGCTCGCCCGTGGATAGCAGCATATCCATCTCTCGTTCAGACGGCTCGGTATTAATTTTATGTGCCAGTTCAATAAGCTCATCAGTAGTGTCACCCAATGCGGAAACCACCACCACCAAATCATATCCTTTTCTTTTGTAATCCGCTACCCGACGGGCAACATTCTGAATCCTCTCTACATTGGCTACAGAAGAGCCGCCAAATTTCTGGACAATAAGACCCTTAGACATACTTTCTTCTTCTCGTAAATATTACCGGTAAAACTTCATAAACCATAAACCCAGCCAAAATAACCAAAATTAAAGAAATCACTCCCAAGGTTATATCTTTGTTGTTAAAGGAGTGAATGGCCTGTAAAAATAAGGCGCACACCGATGTAATCAACATAAAGAACGCCGGCCAGAGAATAAACTTTATAGGCTTATTTTTAGCGATTAACCAACAGGCAACTATAAACAATGCCAATGCCGCAACCAATTGATTTGAGGCCCCAAAGACCGGCCAGATTTTCTGCCATTTTCCGCTTAAGGCCAAAACCAAACCAAGAAAAACAATAAGCATAGTGGAGAGATAGCGATTTTTTATGCCGGTTAATTCTTCGGTAAGATAACGCGATATCCTTGTGGCTGTATCCAGTGTCGTAAGTATAAAGGCATTTAGTATTGTAATGGCGATAAAGGCTCCACTACTGCCTAAAATACTGCTGGAAACTGTCCCGAACCCTTGGGCAAATATCCCGGTAGGGGTCATCTTTTTAAGCAGGGCGCCTGGATTATCCTGCAGGCCAAATATGGCAGCGGCGCAAACAATCGCCAATACAGCCACAGCGCCCTCGGCAATCATACTTCCGTAACCAATTCTTTTGGCATGACGTTCGCTGGCAATCTGCTTGGAAGTTGTGCCGCTGGCAATAAGGGAATGAAAACCGGAAACTGCCCCGCAGGCAACAGTAACAAAAAGCATTGGCCAGAGAGGACCTTCAACCGAAGAGAATGCACCAAAAGCCGGAGCGATTATCTTGGGTTTAGAAAGAAACAAACCGATATATCCTACCCCTACGCTGAAAAATAAGAGAAAACTACAGAGGTAATCACGGGGCTGCAGGAGTATATTCACAGGTAGAACCGAGGCAAAATAACAATAAACAAACAATATCACTATCCATACCTTTATATCGGTTTTAATTATAAACATATCCCCATAACGTAAGAGCAAAGCCAAAAATAGCAACCCCAATACGGTCACCAAGACGCTGTTAACTCTTACATAATACATGAGATACCCAAGCAGTATTGCTATCGGTATAATCCCTAATGACGGCAACACTATCTGCGGCTGTTTAATAAAGGTATCCGCACACAGATAGATAAAGACCGCAATAACCAAGATAAGCGCGCACCAAACAAAGAGAGAAAAAATAATCTTGGCGCGCCTTGAAATGGTGCGGCTGGCGATATCCGCGACAGAAACGCCTCCTTCTCTTATTGAAGATACGAGCGCACCAAAATCATGGATTCCGCCTATAAAGATTGTTCCCAGCACAACCCACAATAAAGCCGGCATCCACCCCCAGAGCGTCACCGCAATCACCGGCCCAATAATCGGACCTGCGCCTGCAATGGAAGAAAAATGATGGCCGAATAAAACTAACCAGTTCTTGGCCGGGATGTAATCCACGCTGTCAAATTTGGCGTATGCCGGCGTTGCGCGGCGAGGATCAATATTAAAAATCCTCTCTGCTTTGGATGCGTAAAAACGATACGCCAGAAAAAAAGCAATGCCGGAGACAAAAATTATTAATAGCGAACTCATCTCTTAATAAAATACCCCATTAAATCGCTTCCCTGTTCAAAATAAAGTTCTGATTTTTCCGCTTCCTTCTCGCTGTATTGCGTAAACCCAGCCGAAATAATGCCTTCGCCAAAAATAGCAAAAGGGACAGGCTCGGCAGTATGCGTCTTTACAGAAACAGGGGTAGGATGATCCGGCAAGACTAAAATGCGAAAATCCCGTCGGTTCTTAAATGCCTCCAGTATCGTGCCTACCACCAGCTGGTCAAAGCGCTCAATGGCGATAATCTTTTCTCGCAAATCTCCGTTATGACCTGCCTCATCCGGAGCCTCCACATGCACAAAGACAAAATCTTTTTTCTTCAAGCAATCAATGGCTGCATTTGCCTTTGCCTTATAGTCAGTATCATAATAACCGGTTGCGCCAGCAACATTAATTACCTCCAAACCCAGTACCCTGCCTAATCCCTTAATCAGGTCCACCGCAGAGATTACGCTACCCTTTATCCCAAATCTATTCTCAAACTTTGGTATCGCTGGTTTCTTGCCCTGCCCCCAGAGCCAAATCATATTCGCCGGATTCTCCTTTAAATCTACCCTAATAAGGTTTATTTCGTGTGCAGCCAAAATTTTACGGGACTCCTCCATTAACTTAACAATTTCATCTGCGCATTCTCCGCGGGGCAAATTTTTTAAGATGCTTTGCCCGGAGATATCATGCGGCGCTTTAGAAATTATCCGCTCAAGATGCGCCTCTACTCCTCTTTTTACGACCATAAGATTACGGTAGCTGACACCAGGATAGAACTTAATACGGTTGGTCCCCAACTTATCATCGATAAATTTCATCAAGATAGAAGCCTCCTGTGAGCTAATGTGTCCTGCGCTGTAATCTACCAATGTATCTCCCGCAGCAGTAATGAGATTACAACGAAAGGCAACATCGTCGTCTTCCAACTCTACTCCCAGATTAGCCGCCTCCAGTGGACCCCTGCCTGTGTAATATTCTTTAGGGGCGTAGCCAAATATAGAAATCTGGGCGACATCAGAACCAGGAATAAACCCTTTGGGTATGGTTTTTACCCGACCAAGCTGGCCATTCTTGGCAATAAAGTCCATATTCGGGATACGCGCAACCTCTAAAGGAGTGCGATGGCCTAACTCCTCTATGGAGTAATCGCTCATCCCATCGCCAACTAAAACTATATATTTCATTCTATCACCCGGAGATACAATCTAACCTAGAAATAAGTTTTCCCTATCCTCAGTTAGAATTTAACTTCAGGAACCGCCTTTGCCTTTTCCTCCGCCTTGAAATATTCTGTTGCCGGTTTATATCCGAACATATTGGAAATCATATTTCCCGGAAACATACGCACAGTTATATTATAATCCCTGACCGCTTCGTTATACCGCATCCTCTCTACGGCGATACGGTTTTCTGTGCCAGAGAGCTCATCCATTAGTTTCAAAAATGTCTGGTCAGCTTTTAAAGTAGGGTAATTCTCCACCACCAAAAGAAGCCGCGCTAATGCCGCGTCAACCTGACCTGCTGCCTTGACTTTTTCTTCCATCGTACCTGCCTTTGCCCATTGTGAGCGGGCCTGGGTAATTTCTTCAAAAACCGTTTTTTCATGCGCGGCATAACCTTTCACGGTATTTACAAGGTTTGGTATCAAATCATTCCTGCGCTGCAACTGGCTTTCCACCTGCGCCCATTTTGCAGCAATATTCTCATGCTTAGTAACAACGTTGTTGTAAACAGAGATAAACCCTAAGATAAGTAATATCGCCACTCCCGCTAAAATTAAAAGTATTTTTTTCATCTCTCCTCCTCTACTTAAAACCCTCCGCCTGCTCCACCACCGCCGCCTCCACCGCCACCACCGCCGCCAAAACCGCCACCCCAGCCACCATAGCTATAACCGCCATATCTACCAATGTGCCTGCCAAAACCAGCTAAACCAAAAATAAAAAGCTTCCATAATGGACCTCTATCTTCTTCCAATATAGAACGCCAAATAAGATAACGAATCACCATGGCATTGAAATATCCTAACAGAACGCATAATCCGGCAATATTGGAAGATTGTATAAATACCTTAGCAAATAAAAGTGTAAAAGGAAGGCCGATAAATATCGGCCAAGGGATATTCCATAATGAAAAGAAGAGTAAACCAAAGAGAGACAAAAAGGTCGCATTCCCTACGCCTGCGCCCCTCTGCCGTATAACCTGCTGCTCCTGTGGCAATTGCGCAAGCTCAACTCCATAACCCTTGGCAATAACATCGGCAATCTGGATAACCCCGGAATATAATCCTTCCCCGTATTGAGCTTGACGGAAATACGGAACCATATAATTGCGCCCGATTTCTCCGCAACGGCCATCAGGAAGAATACCCTCTACTCCGTAACCTGTCTCAATGCGCCAGCGCCTTTCCCTAATAGCCAATAATATCAAAACCCCGTTGTCCTTGCCTTTCTTTCCTGGCTTCCAACTGTCAAAGAGCATGCGCGCGTATTCTTTTTCATCGTAAGGAGCAATGGAGCTTATAGTCGCAACCATTATCTCCGCAGATGTCTTCTCCTCCAATTCCTGGATAACCGACGTTAACCTCTGACGGTACTCTTCAGAGATAACATTGGCGAAGTCATTAACCCATCCGGAGGGTCGCGGGGTATCAAATGAGCCGACAAAAGAAGCGACGAAACAGAAAATGACTAAAAAAAAGAATATGCGCATGCGCCTATAATTTATCTACTGACTCGGCTATCTTTTCCAAATCTTTTGTAAACGCAATAAAAAGAGTTTCTGTTTCACTGCCGCTTAATCTTATCTGTCTATTCCTGGCTTGCAGTATCTTCTTCCATGTTTCCAGCTCAATACAGAATTCCGCAGCGACCTCATCCAACAATTCCTCTTTCTTGTATACCGGAAGCTTTCCTTTTATACGCAGGAGATTACGCGCAATATACAAAACAGAAGTAAAAGATTTCAACAATAGGTTATGCAGCCAATCTTTATTTCCCCTTGTCCGTAGATACATCTGCCTTAAAGAAATAAGCTTTGCCTTTAATTCGTGTTCGCACTGAAACCTTAAATTCTTAGTATCTATCTGTAAATCTTTTAATATGTCTTTTCCATAAAGCAACAAATAATTCTCCCGCATATCCAGGAATTCAATAGGAAAGACATCCGTGGAAGTAGCGATGTCCGTCTCGCCCATAAATAAAGGACTGAGCATACGGTATCTGGCTACCAACTCAGAGGCCTTTTTTATATTTTCTATACTAGAATCCTTCAGGACAACCAACAGGTTTAAATTTGAATGACGTTCTACAAACTCGCCGCTGGCAGCGCTTCCATAAACAATTACCGAAACAAGCTCATCTGCATATATCTGGTTTAACCCCTGCAGAAAGCCGTTAACCTTATCTTTTAGTTTTCGTTTTATCCTTAGCTCTTCCATAACTTATCCCCCACTATTTTTATTAAGGTACTGCACATTTTCTCTTTATCGGAAAAATGACCATAACAGGTATGCGTGTCAACAATAAAAGCGCTATAGCGATGATTGCGCACAGTGTTTGCTACCACAAGGTTCGCATGACTACGATGCATAAGCATCCGTCCCGCCTTTATTAATTTATCTTTGCCAGCATCCAGCTCAAACTTAAACCCTACCAAAAACAAATTTTTACTTATCCGTTTTATCGCATCAATAATCTTTGGTGTGGGAACAAGCTTAAGCAGCCAATCCTGTTTATTTGATGTAACCTTGCGTGGATATCTCCTTTGCGGCCGATAATCGGCAACCGCGGCCGTATGTACGACAATACCATAGCCGCCAGTTCTTAATTCCTTAAACAGTATTTTCTTAAATTCTTCAAAGAACCTGAATCTAATTAATTTTATCCTTTTATTTAAAGATGGCTTCTCTCCCGGCCCTAGTAATAAAGTCACCTTGAACCCACGCTGCAAAAACTTATCCGCAAGCAAGACACCGGTTAAGCCTGTGGCGACATTACTGATTACCCTTACACTGTCTATGGGAATCCATGTAGGGCCGGCGGTGATTAAAACGCGTTTATCCTTTAAATTCATATAATTAATATTACCTTAATAATACCCCATCTCTTTCAATATCACCTTTAAATCCGGCTTAAGCACTCTGGGTTTTTTTATAGTTGCGATTGCCCTCTCAGGATCCTTTAGACCATGACCAGTTAGTATGCAAACAATGGCAATTGGGAGTTGGTAAGCGGTAATCGGTAGATTTTTAAAATAACCATTTTTGGTTAACTTTATCAATCCGGCAACCGAAACAGCAGATGCCGGCTCCACAAATATCCCCTCCTTCTCAGCAAGAAGTTTATACGCCGCAATAATCTCATCATCAGAGACCGTATCAATGAGACCGCCTGACTCATCGCGCGCCTCTACCGCTGTCTTCCAGCTGGCAGGATTGCCGATTTTAATGGCGGTGGCGATGGTCTTGGGATTTTTAATCGGCCTGCCTTTAACTATCGGCGCTGCGCCCTCTGCCTGAAATCCTAACATCTTAGGAAGTTTAGTAGAGTTACCTTTTTCTTTATATTCTTTATAACCCTTCCAGTATGCGGTGATATTGCCGGCGTTACCCACAGGCATAAGCTGAAAATCAGGGGCATTGCCCAAAGTGTCACAGATTTCAAAACTGGCTGTTTTCTGTCCCTCAATACGATAAGGATTCAAAGAATTAACAAGGGTAACCGGATACTTAGCGGTTATCTCTCTTGCAAGTTTTAAGGCAGTATCAAAATTTCCCTTTACCGCCAACACCACAGCGCCATGAATGAACGCTTGGCTTAATTTACCTAAGGCTATCGCGCCTTCCGGAATAAGCACAAAACATTTCATTCCCGCCTTTGCGGCGTATGCCGCGCTGGATGCAGAGGTATTGCCGGTAGAAGCGCAGATGACAGCGGTTGCCTTCTCCTCGCAGGCCTTGGAGATAGCCACGGTCATACCCCTATCCTTAAAAGAACCCGTAGGGTTAAGCCCTTCATATTTAAGATAAACCGCAAAATTATCGCCTATTAAACTGCCAAGACAAGATGCGGGTATCAATGGCGTATTACCCTCTTTCAAGGTGATAATTGGGGTTTTCTCGGTAACCGGCAAATATTCCTTGTATCTTTCTATCACTCCATTATAAACCATTATAACTCTTCCATTCTGATAGCCACTGTCTTTTCCTTAATCACATCCATTTTATCTATCAACTCCAAGGCAGAACGCAAATCTTTTTCCCTAGCCTCATGGATAACCATAACAATGGGGACGGCCTGCGCCCGCCGTCTTTCCTTCTGACTAACTGAGGCAATGCTAATATTGAATTTAGCCAAGATACCGGAAATCCTTGCTAAAACACCCGGCTTATCCATACCCATAAAACGAATATAGTAACGGCTCTTAAAATTATCGTGCCTTCTCAATCCCTGAACAGTCTTATCCAACACAATATTGAATGTAGACCTAAAAAGCCCCGCCTGTATATCCCGTGTCAAATCCACCAAATCCGCTACCACGGCTGAGGCAGCGGATAACTGTCCTGCGCCTGGGCCATAAAAAATAAGGTCTCCGGCAAGGTCGCTAGAGATGTAGATAGCGTTGAATACGCCATCCACCGAAGAAAGAAGATGTTCGTGTGGTATAAGGGTAGGATGCACCCTCACCTCTAACTCCCTATCCTTTTTATTTGCTATACCTAAAAGCTTAATCTGAAAACCGAGTTCCTTGGCATAACTAATATCCAATAGCGAAATACGCGAGATGCCTTCAATAAAAACATCCTCCATTTTTACAAACCTACCAAAACATAAATAGGTAAGCAAGATTAACTTGTGCGCCGAATCTATTCCCTCAACATCCAAGGAAGGATCTCTTTCCGCAAAACCCTTTAGTTGCGCCTCCTTAAGCGCTTTAGAGAAATCGCAACAGTCTTTGGACATCTTGGATAATATAAAATTGGATGTCCCGTTTAAAATACCGAATATCTTAGAAAATCTATTTGCTACCAGGCCTTCGCGAAGAGACTTAATAATCGGTATCCCGGCACCTACTGACGCCTCGAAATATATGTTCTTGCTACGGTCATTAGCAAGGGCAAAAAGCTCCTGCCCGTCTTCCGCAAGCAGGGCCTTGTTGGCTGTAACAACGTGTTTTCCCCTTCTGAGGGCTTCGCTGATGTATTCTTTAGCCGGATGTCTGCCTCCGATAAGCTCAACAACAATATCTATTTGTGGGTCATTAAGGATATCTTTGGCGTCATGGGTAAAGATACTTCTATCAACGCGCACATCCCTTTTAATTTGCATCTGTTTATCGCAGATTCTCTTAATTTTTATATCCACACTCACTTTTTGCATCAAAAAAGATTTTTTTTCAGAGAGTATCTTGACGACTCCGGAACCAACTGTGCCAAAACCGATAAGTCCTATATTTATAGATTTCATAAGCTATCTTTTCCTTTCTTATGGATATAATAATCTACCGTATCAATGACAACCTTAGTTTTCCTGCCTTCCATATGACCAAAACAGATATGTGTATCGTATATAAGGTTCTTGGCAATCTCGCGCGACTCTACTACGCGGCCGTAGATTACAGTTGGCTGAGGGTCAAAAGGCAGACGTATCTCCATAAGTAGATTTGTCCCTGGTTCAAACTTTCTATTGGTGGTAATAAGCATCCCCCCCAGACTTAAATTCTTGGTTTGTGTTATATCCACTTTGTCTTCCTTGTCTAGTATGCGGTAAGAAACAATAAAGCGCGCATTGATACGCGGATGCCGACGTTTCTCTTGTCCTGCGTATTCCATCTTTCGACCTCCTTAGACGTTCAAATACCAAACCTTAACGTTTGTACCAAAGCCATCTCTGAACAACCAAGTAAATTAATCGGGGCGGACAGACTTGAACTGTCGACCTCTTGAACCCCATTCAAGCGCTCTAGCCAAACTGAGCCACGCCCCGTAAATAATGTATCCGTGGCGAAATCCGCCAAAGATTTGTGGCGAAGGAGCCAAGTCCCGGATGTCCTACTCTTCTTTTTTCTGGCGGCGCATCAAATCCTCAACTGCCGCAAGAGGAGATTTATTTTTATAAAGAACAAGGTACACTTCTTTGGTTATCGGCATCTCTACTCGGTAGATTCTGCTTAAGGCATAGGCGGATTTAGTTGTTGGCACGCCCTCGGCAATCATCTGCATACGGTCTTGTATTTGTTTTAATGTCTTGCCCTTGCCAATCTTTTCGCCAACAAACCTGTTTCGGCTATACGGACTTATACAGGTAGTCACCAAATCTCCTAACCCGCTTATTCCGCTAAAAGTGCTTGTCTTTGCGCCCATCGCCTTTCCTAAACGCGTTATCTCTGTAAGGCCGCGGGACAATAACGCTGCCTTGCTATTAGCGCCAAATTTTAAACCGTCCGAAATACCGCAGGCTATGGCAATTATGTTTTTCAGACTTCCTCCGAGCTCCGTGCCAATAACATCGTTGTTCGTATAAATCCTGAATCTTTCTGTGATAAATATATCTTGCAAATACCTGCGCACATAACCGTCTCTGGATGCCACTACTGCTACGGTAGGCAGGCCTACTGCCACTTCATAGGCAATGGTTGGACCAGAAAGTACACCCAGCCTCACATTGCCTAATTCCTGATAGATAACCTCGGACATCCTATTCAAAGAAGCAATCTCAATACCCTTAATAACGCTTACATATATCGCATCTTTGGGATAGAAAATTTTTTTTGCCTTCTTCAAGACATCGCGCAGGTATTGTGACGGTATTGCCAAGATTACTAAATGAGTATCCTTCAAAGCCTCTTCTAAACTATGGGTAAAATTTATCTCCGCAGGAATATTTATACCCGGAAGAAATTTCTCGTTTATCCGTTTTTTACGCATCTTGGCAATATAATCTGGAAATGCCCCCCAGATAGTTACGTTAAAGCCCTTGCGGGAAAGTAATATCGCCAAGGCTGTACCCCATCCCCCATCTCCGAGAACACATATTTTCTTATTATTCATTTCTACTTGTATTCAAAAGAAAGTGTATCTTCGGGTAAATGTGCGTCATATTCTTCTCTTGCCGTGTAATAAACTGCACCGCCACATTGTAACCATCATCTTTATCCTCTACCCTTACTACCTTACCGATAATCCCGTTTTGATAAATCAAGGCATTTTTTTCAAGTTCAGAACAGATACTTAATGTAGTGCGGTCAAATGAAAGCCAAAGGATATCGTCTTTTCTTACCTTATCCTTTATATTACACAGCAATCCGCTTTGGCTAATATCCGCGGTATAACCATCCAAAAGTTTTGAGATAGTCTGCTTTTTGCAAACCTTGTAGCTTAACGGCACAATGTAATCAAACCTAAGAAACTCTCTTCTTTCCGGCCCGCTGTAAATCCCTTCCATCAGACTATAGTTAAATTGTGTTTATTGGTTCTTATCTTGGCTAAATCCCAGGCATAATCATAAAGATGCAGTCCCTTGCTTACAGCAATAATCTCTCCGTCTTCAACACCTATCTCGCCAGCCATATACTGCTTTACTAACTGTAGCCCACCAAGGTTAGAAGGAAACCCGCCCCATAAATCCCATGAACGAAAATAAAGGACAAAATGCAATTTTCCATAACGTATACGGGTATCAATTATGCGCAGACACGGAGGATCTACCAATTTTATATCTCCGGGCATACCTATCTCCATAGTAGCCTGATTCGTCCCCGGACCTTTTTCCTTATAAAGTCTGATTACTTCTTCAATCTGGTTTACCTTTAAAGGCATCTCTTTTACCATCTCTCTGCCATCTATATTCTCCTTGATTCTTACCTTAGGATCAACCAACCTTTCGCCATAGGTATAATCCTCAGTATCGGTTTTTGTCCCGGTTAAAAGATAACTTAGATACCCCTGTATATAATCCATATCTGTGGGCGCCGGTATACTCATTCCCTCTGGTATAATCGGTATAATCTGATGAGCTGGTTTTTTTACTCGCACTGTCACAAAATCAAATTCCAAGCGCTTTGACCCCTCATAACTACCCTTGGTAATCGTATAGATATAACCCTTTTCCAGGATTTGCGAAAGGCATTGAAACCAGGCGTCGTCAAGGTCAAAGGCGTCAATAAAAACCGGCTCTAAAAATTCTCTTCCCTTTTCCATATTTTAGTTACAACGGCTATAAGTTATTTTGCGGTTTGATTGCAGTAAGCGGGAGAGGGGAATCGAACCCCCATATATAGCTTGGAAGGCTATTGTTCTACCACTGAACTACTCCCGCATTATCCACTATTACCCCAACTTTATCACTTAATCAGCCTTAAATTAAGAGGATAAAGAAACTTTTGGCCATTAGAGGCTTTTATCGCAGCCCTGATAATAGAGATAATATCTATGATAAACAGGATAATCCAGCCGGGCACGGCAATTACAAGTCCAATAATCGTAAAGCCAATAAGCATAAGTCCTAAGCCATAAATGATAAGGGAAATCTGAAAATTGACCGCCTCTTTTCCGTGTTCATCAATAAAAGCGGACTTATCCTTCTGGGTAAGCCAGATTATCAACGGTATAATTAAATTTACAAAATAAAAAAATAGTAATCCACCCAAATGGCAAAACACGGCAAGGTTCCTTTCTTCTTTTTGTTCCATTGTGTCCTCCTCTCTAAATGATGGTGGGCAGGAGAGGATTCGAACCTCTGAAGCAATTGTGCAGCAGATTTACAGTCTGCCCCCTTTGGCCACTTGGGTACCTGCCCGTAATTTTTCAGAGCCGACGAGAGGAATCGAACCCCCAACCTAGGGTTTACAAAACCCTTGCTCTACCATTGAGCCACGTCGGCATTATTTGCACATCTTTATCGCCTCTGGAATTTTAGCAATAATATCCGAGGCAATCAAGGACATTTGCGTTTTCTCTTTTGCGGCTAAATCCCCGGCCAAGCCATGCAGGTAAACCGCATATTTTGCCGCATCAAATGGCCTTAACCCCTGCCCCAAGAAAGCGGCAATCATACCGCTTAAAACATCTCCGCTGCCGGCTGTAGCCATTCCCGGATTACCTGTCTTATTTAAATAGAAACTGTTTTTCCAGTCTGCGACTATGGTCCGATGCCCTTTTAAGACTAGGGTAATACCGTAAGTAGCAGCAAATGCTCTGGCGATATCTCGTCTTTTCCTTTCAATAAATTCAACATCTCTTCCTGTCAAACGCGCCATTTCTGCGGTATGCGGGGTTAAAATTCTCGTAGCCGGCAATCCACCATCGGTCCTACGCAATAAATCTAAATGTCCAACCAAAGCATTCAGTCCATCAGCATCAATCAGAGCGGGTATATCTGCAGCAGAAATTAAGTTTCTTGCCAAAACCTGCGTTGTATCCTCCTGTCCCATTCCCGGACCAAGCAGTAAAACATCCGCCTTCTTTAAGAAGACTTTGGCTTCTTTAACGCCTTTTGCGCTAAAAGCGCCATCTTTGGTCTCGGCAAGAGGAAGAAGCATTACCTCTTTTAGTTTTACCTTTATCACCGCATGGGCGATACCTTTTGGCAACGCAAGCGTAACTAATCCTGCTCCGCTACGCAATGCGGCCTCCGCAGATAAAAGCGCCGCTCCGGAAAATTTCAAAGAGCCGGCCACAATAAAAACATGGCCAAAATCCCCTTTATGCGCGTTGAGCTTTCTTCGTAACAATTGCAAAGGCAGTTGCATAGGTCTTTACATGAGAGATGGAAATATGCACATCTAATTTTTTTGCGCGTCCGTTAAGGATCCGGCAGAGCGGCCTGCCTTCTTTATCATTTAGAATCTCTACATCCTTCCAGGTCAACTCCGCATTGCCCAGCGCCTTAAAGATTGCCTCCTTTGCCGCAAACCTGCCTGCAAGATGCTGATAAAGACTGCCTCTCTTCTTTGCATTGCACAACTCTGTCTTGGTAAAAACCCTGCCCAAAAATGCGTCGCCCCATTTTTCTACAGCCTGACGCAATCTCCTCACCTCTGTAATATCCACACCCGTCCCAAGAATCATTTAATCAATTCCTTCATTTCGCTTACTGCTTTGGATAATCCCACAATAACCGCTCTACAGATGATAGAATATCCGATGTTCAATTCTTCAATTTCTTTTATTCTAGAGATTCTGGAAACATTATAATAATTTAAGCCGTGGCCGGCAAACACCCTAAGCTTTTTCTTTTTGGCATAAGAGGCTGCGTTTACAATCTGGGCAAGAAACCTATTCTCTTCTTTTTGCGTACTACTATCCGCATAACGTCCGGTATGCAACTCAATCATCTTTACCCCGGATTTTACTGCAGCGTCTATCTGTTTCTTCTCTGGGTCAATAAATAAACTTACTGCGATACCTTGCCTGCTTAATCTATCCACCACTTTTTTTATCCGTGACAGATTCCCGGCTACATCCAATCCGCCTTCAGTAGTTAACTCCTGTCTTCTCTCGGGCACAAGTGTCGACCGATCAGGTTTTACTTTACAGGCAACCGCTACAATCTGCTCTGCGCAGGACATCTCCAGATTAAACATTGTCCTGACTGCTTTTCTTAAAAGAAAAACATCCCCCTCTTTGATGTGCCGAGAATCCTCTCGCAGGTGCGCTACTATAGAGTCTGCCCCAGAGGCCTCGCAGATAAGGGCGGCAAACAATGGCTCTGGTTCAATACCGTGGCGCGCCTCTCGCAAGGTAGCCACATGGTCTATATTAACTCCTAGTCTTGGCATATTATAAATTAAACCTCGCTATCTGTTCTCTCACCAGAAACCAAACCAGTATCGCCAAAACTAAAGAAATAAACTTAAGCCAAGGATGCTGCAAGAATACACCCTTAATCCTGCAAAGCAGCCCAATTTTCTTATTAGGCATTTTTACCCACCATAATCTCTTTTATCCGCCCAAACAGCTCTTCACGGCCAATATCCTTATAAAGCTTTCCTCCGTAAACCAATGAAATATCCTGTCTCTCTTCGGAAACAACTACTATCACCGCATCGGTCTCTTCACTTAGGCCGAGCGCTGCGCGATGGCGCATCCCGAAGATACGGTTGAGTTCATTATTCTGCGCCAAAGGAAAAAGGCAGCCTGCCGAACTGATTCTGCCTTGCTGAATGATTAATCCGCCGTCATGCAGGGGATTATTAGGCGTAAAAATCGCCTGGATCAAATCAGAAGAAATATTGGCGTCAATCTTCACCCCTGTTTCAACGTAAGGCCTTAAAGAGTCGCCATTTTCAATTGCGATAAGAGCGCCGTGTTTCTCCCTTATAAGAAACTCGCCTGCCTCAGAGATTGCCTTAAGCAGCCGGTCAACTTCTTCTTCTTTTAACGCGATGCTGAAAAAATGCCTCTGCCCTAAACGCAGCAACCCTTGTCTAATTTCAGGATGAAATATGATTAAAATCGCAATAACTGAAATTCCAAACAACTTGGTCATCAACCAAACCAAAACCTGAAAGTTAAATTTCTCAAAAATAAAAAAGGCCGCAAAAAGGATTAGTATCCCGCGCAAAAGCTGTTTAGCATGCGTAGTTTCGCAGAAAAGCATGATTTGATATATCGCAAACCATAATATAAGTATTTCCACGGCCGGCTTCCAGAACTGAAGAATGTTTACCATATATTCTCTATCCCCTCTACTATCTTAAGTGCCTCTTTTACTGGCCTGACATCATGGACTCTAACAATTTTAGCCCCGTTTTTAACTGCCGTAACACAGCTGGCTATTGTTCCGTTGATTCTCTCCTGAGGAGCCACCCCACCCAGCAATTTTCCAATAAAAGACTTTCTGGAGGCACCTACCAGTATAGGTCTGCCTAAAACCCTGAATTCTCCCAGTCTATTTAAAATCATAAGATTATCCTCGTGGGTTTTCCCAAAACCTATCCCAGGATCAATAATAATTCTTTCCTCTTCTATACCAGCTTCTTTGGCCTTGCGGATAGCGCAGGTAAGATACTCTATAATGTCGTCAATTAAAGAGGAGTAACGTGGATTATTCTGCATAGTAAGGGGTCTACCTTTCATATGCATAATCACAACTCCTGCTTTATAACGGGATATTATCCGCGGCATAATATCGTTTCTTAATCCGGAAATATCGTTTACTATCAATGCCCCGTTATCCAAGGCACGTTGAGCCACCTGCGGCTTGTAAGTATCGATGGATATGGGAACCTTTATTCTTTTTGCCAATACCTTTATTACCGGTATCGCGCGTCGGAGTTCCTCTTTCAGCGGAACGGGCTTTGCCCCCGGACGACTAGATTCTCCTCCAATATCAATAATATCAGCTCCATCTTCTACCAGCTTCTCGGCAAAACTCAAAATAGCGTCTAAATTACTGAACAATAAACCGTCTCCACTGAATGAGTCCGGGGTAATATTAAGAATCCCCATGATAAGCGGATGCCTGCTCAAATTAATCTTAAACCTGCCTAACTCCATACTGAAATTATCGTTCTGATAATTCCTTAATGCCTGCGATAAATCCTGCGCCAATAGGCCCAGGCCTAAAGGCTGACGTTTTAGCTTGGCAATTAGTCGCCTAAACTGCGCAAGATTCCCCATAATCAGGCAATCCGTCTTCTTTGCCCTTCCGGTTAAGGCATCGCGGCAGACCGCAGTATCTCCACCCAGAGATAACATCTCCTGCTTCAAGATATTGGCGGCTATACTGGAGACAGAATCAACCTTAAGCAGGTACTGTACGCTCTTAGGCCACATAATACCTATGCCATAAGGGTCAACCCTGATATCCTGCATAATCTCCTTTACTTGCCGGGGGTAATTTGCCTGAATTACACGCATACAATTAGGTGAGGTCTTTTTTATCTATACCAAGGAGTCTTTTTACTTCTTCCCCATCCATAACTTCTTTTTCTAGGAGGGTATTGGAAAGAAGCTTGAGCTTATCCAGATTATCTTTCAGTAACGACTTTGCCAGCGTATAAGATTCCTCAATTATCCTCTTTACCTCTTCGTCAATAAGTCTGGCCGTTTCTTCGCTGTAATTTTTCTCTTCCATAATGTCGCGGCCTAAAAAAATCAGGCCTTCGCGCCTACCCAAAGTAATATTGCCTAACTTCTCGGACATTCCAAACTGAGTAACCATACGTCTTGCCATCTGCGTGGCCTGTTCAAGGTCATTCTGCGCTCCGGTGGTCACTTCGTTCATTATTATATCTTCGGAAGCGCGCCCACCCAACATCATAGCGATTTCAGAAAGAAGCTCTCTTTTGGTCCAATAATGCCTGTCTTCCAGAGGCGGAGTAAAAGTATATCCACCGGCAAGTCCCCGGGGTATAATGGATACCTTTTTCAAAGGATTAACCTCTGGCAAAAGTAAAGACATAAGAGCGTGACCTGACTCATGAAGAGCAGTAATCTCTTTTTCCCTCTTAGACATAATATGACTTTTCTTTTCCGGTCCCATTAAAACCCGCTCTATGGAACGCTCAAAATCTGTCTCCTCTACCGCTTCCTTATTATTCCTGGCAGCCAGAAGCGCTGCCTCGTTGCAAAGATTAGCCAGGTCTGCTCCGGAAAATCCCGGCGTCTGTGAGGCTATTGATTTTAGATTTACGTTAGGACTTAATTTTATCTTTCTGGTATGAACCTTTAAAATTTCCTCTCTGCCTTTTATATCCGGCAGATTGACTATGATATGCCGGTCGAACCTACCCGGACGCAAAAGCGCAGGGTCTAAGGTATCCGGCCTGTTGGTAGCGGCAATAAGTATGATACCATGCCCAGCATCAAAACCATCCATCTCCACTAATAACGCATTTAAGGTCTGTTCTCTTTCATCATGACCGCCGCCTATCCCCGCAAAACGCAGGCGGCCTACCGCATCTATCTCATCTATAAAGATAATTGCGCCTTTTCCGGAGGTTTTTCCGGCGCGTCTGGCCTGGTCAAAAAGGTCCCTAACGCGACTGGCGCCTACGCCCACAAACATCTCCACAAAATCCGATCCGGAGATGCTAAAGAAAGGCACTCCTGCCTCTCCTGCGACTGCCCGGGCAATAAGAGTCTTACCGCATCCCGGCGGCCCTACTAACAGAACACCCTTGGGGATTTTTCCGCCGAGGCGCTGGAATTTTTTGGGGTCTTTTAAAAACTCAATTACTTCTTTTAATTCCTCTTTTGCCTCATCCACCCCCGCCACGTCACTAAAAGTTACTTTTCCGGTTTCAGTCTGCACTTTTGCCCTAATCTTACCAAAACTCATTATTCTGTTTCCTACCTGCTCACCTCTTGCCGCCATCCCCCACCATAAGAGCACAAGCAACAAAATAGGACCAAAATTAACAAGTAAACCTATCCAAGAAATATGCGCAGGTTTAACATCAAAGTTCTTCAAATTTTGACGCATCAGTTTAAGCAGTTCCTCGTCAGGTTCAGGGATATGCAGGAAAAACTTCCTACCGTCAGCATATTCACCCTGTAACAGGTTATCCGTCTTAGTAACAGTCTTTATCTTTTCGGGATTATCTTTTACCTCGTTGTAAAATGTGCTATAGGTTATCTTTTTTGGAATACCGGAGATAGAGACGCTGTAAGAGTTAATGATTAATAAAATAAAAAGAGTAGCTATTAGAAATCCTGTAGGGAAACGTCTAAACATATTGTTCTTCTTAAGGTTAGATTTTCTTTCATTCATAACTACATTTTCTCCTTATTAGATTTTTTTATTATACTCGTAATCGATTCCAAAATCAAGTATTTCTTATGGCAGGATAAAATGAGTTTTAAGAAAAGAAAATTTTTATTTTTTATTAACCAAAACTTACAAAAGGATGTAACCTATGGCTCCCCCGGCAATGTATAATGACCTATTAAAAGATATGGTTAATAAGTTTAACTATCGTTTAGCTATGGTTCACTATGCAAAAAACATAGTATCCTACAGGCAGCCTGCCACTTCGGTACTTCAAGGCTCACTGTCTGTAAATGGCTGATACGCTATGATAAATACGGCTCTAAAGGCTTAGATGATTTATCACGCGCACAAAAACCAGACCAAATAAAATCCCTAAAGAGCTGGAAGATAAAATCATTAAGATAAAACAAAACTTACCAACCTGGGGGGTCTTTGCGTCTCAAAAATGACTTTGGCCTTCCTTGCTCTCACATGGCAGTCTACCGTGTCTTAAAACAGAATAATTATATCAAGTCGCACCGGAAGAAATACAAACGCGCAAGAGACCTCTCCAGAGTTAAAAAAGAGCTTTAAGCCTTTTGAGAAAACCCATACAGATGTCAAAGACTTAGACGACATACCAGAATTATACCATAGTATAGTAAACGAGACGTAAGAAGCGGTGCAATATTTATCGCTTATGCCTATGAGAATACACAGACCAATACCTATCTATTCCAGGCCCTGGTAGCTAAGCATTTAGAAAAATAGGGCGTATCCCTCAAAGACATAGAAGACCAAACAGATAACGGTGTAGAATTCGTAGGCAATTACAAGAAAAAAGAGCGCTCTGAATACTCAAGACTAAGTGAAGACAGGCTTAAGATGACGCATACCCTCATCCCGCCAGGCAGAAAAACCTATAATTCTGATGTAGAGACATTCCATAAACTTATCGAAGATGAGTTCTACCGCATTGAGGCGCCTACATCATTGGATGACTTCCTGGCAAAGGCCTATGCCTATACGTTTAACTTAATTTCAAAAGAACGAATTCCAACAAAGGCATCTTTCGCTTTATCAAAACTTAAAACAAGAGGCGCCGCAGATAAACCCTCAAGTACTGACGTTTCCCCCTGTTATCCTTGATAAGCTCCTTGATCGTATCCCTTTAAAAACATACATCCATTATGGCAAAACGAGAGTCAAAGAAAAGGTCGTTAGGGATGATAACTATGAGTATTTATTCGCAAATTAAGTGTTTGTCAGCTCCGTTACATTTTAAATGGCGATTATTTGAAAGAAAGAGATTGTTGCCTTAAGACAAGCTTTACCGGATTAATCCGGTAAATAATCTAACAATCAAACAGTTAAGGACGTCTCCTGAGAATACCCCTACGACTATCAAAGAGCGCATTGACTTAGAACAATAACCCCATATTCACTCTATCAACAATAGGCACAGAAGCAAGTAAAATAAAAAACTAGTTGACAATGAAATTAGACAAAAATAAAAAGGAGAGCTGTTGTGGTGCGGACCTTGGTATTATCGGCAGATAAACCATAAGGCGAGAACAGCTCCCTTTTTTTGTATCCAACTGCAATCTGGATTATTGCATCGCTATCTCTGGTTATTTTTCCTCCACATTAACATTGACTAATGCCTTTTGTAATTCCTGCGCTGGGGCATCCTTTTCCAGCAGCACCAGCATCTGTTTAAGCACAGGCTCGCTTTCGCAGGAGCGCTCCTCTTCTAATCTGAAGATATCCGCAATACAGGTTAAGACTTTTTCAAGGTATTGGCTACCCTCCTGAGATTGACAGCTGGCTAAAATGTATTCCTTAATCCTTTGAGATGAGGGAATAATACCAGTTGAGAGCATATGTTCTATCTGACGTAACTCATTTTCAAGATCCATATTTAGCTTAAGTATCTGCGGAGTCATAACGCCGGTAGGCATGCCAGGAACCTTCTGAGTAACAATCGGTAAGGCGCGGAAATCAATTCCGCCGGGTTTGTTAGATGGACTTGATTCTGAAGTTGAGAGAGATAAAGAATTACCTGGTTCTCTACTCGTTAGTCCTACTCGATGTTTCCCATCTTCTTCTGCCATCTGATGCACTAAGGGGTGTTCGGTCTCCTGTTCTGTATCCAAGCCAATTCCATCTATACCCAAGATAGCTACCAATTCATGACGAAAGGCATTGTCTCTTTCCTTTGGACTGAGGCCTTTTCTTAAAACGATAATTCTCTGGGAATCTTGTTGCAAGACAACTGCATTAGCTTGTATGCCCTACCTTTCAAACCAATCTGGCTGCGCCTCATAGACTCTTACAGGATACAAAAGCCCTCCTTCGCCCACGCGGATAACTTCTTCACCTATTCTTACTGAGCCATCATTTAGTATCTGGTAGTGTCCATCTTGAAAAGCAAAACCGCTAAGGTCAGTAAAGACTTGTTGGTTAGTAAAATCAAGGTTTGCTTTTTTGGCTAAATCTTCTTCTCCTTTTTGACTGGCAACTACACTGGCCTGCTTAACTGAGGCAGGCTTATGTTCAACTTGCAATGCTTCCGCTAAATCTCCTTCAGGAAGCCTTCCTTTTTGAGTAAGCATCTCTCCTAAACGAACGATTATCCGGATGAATTCCTCAGGATTAGGCTGGGAGGAAAGCTCTATATAACGCGTATAGTTTCTTACCTCTGGAGTGCCTATTCCAACAAAAATAACCTTTACTTTGGTATCCCTTTCAAAATCGCTTACCAGTTTCCTAAGGTATCTAAAGTGTTCTTCGCCGCTTCCACTGGTCTCTTGGCCATCGGTAAAGATAATTTCAATCCTGTTTTCCTCGGGCAGGCTTGCATCCTGCCATTTTTCCCTTAAGCCTTGGATTAAATTTATAGTATTAATCCCACCTCCATCATTAAAGTTTATCATCCAGCGATAATCATTTCCATATACTAAGTCCTCTAGCGTCTCTTGTGTATGCCTGTTGGAAAACTTAAGGCCTGGATGAAAATTCTCTCCAATAGCGCTTAAGCCGTAGTATACTCCCTGCCGATAAAGGCTGGCCAGCTTAAACATAAGACTTAAATAGAACCTGGCCAGCTGGGTAAAGCTATTCACTAAAGTAGGATTACCAGTAATACTTCCACTTACATCCACAGTTATCCCAAAGCAAAGCGCAGGTCGACTGTCCAGGTAAAATCTTCTCTTAAATATATTCTGCAGCCCCAAAAGATACCTTTTAAGGTCAATAGTCCTTCCTGACTTGCTGTATCTTTCCTCAACCTCTGGCTCCTGGGAAAACACCTCAATAATACGCTGGGCGTAGCGGGAGAATACCCTTACATATTCCTCAACCCAGCTACCCTTGATTCTCTGTATATCCGCTGGCTTTTTACCCTCTCCTTTGCCAGGCATACCAACTCTTTCAATGTCTCTTTCTGTCTTACCTCTCTCCTCCTTATTTTGGACATCGGATTTTATTTTTATTTTTTGCTCAATATCTACTTTCTTACTATCAGGCAGGTCTTCTGTCTCTACATCTGGCGGCTGCAGGATTTCGCCTTCAGTAATCTCAAAGATGCTATCTCCACGTATAGTTCCACGTTCTATTCTCTTATATTTTCCCTTCTTGGTAGTATTCAAATAATAATCTCCTTTAAATTTCTTTTCATAGGCATTGGTGTAGACCAAAGCAGCATACCATTTTATCTTTTCTGGGGCAAGCTTTAAGATTAAATCCGTAATCGCATTAATCCGGTCTTCTTCAAAATCATCAGTTATCTCTGAAAACTGAATACTTTTATCCTTTGCTTTTAATATCCTTAAAAAGGCATTCAAAATACCTTTAGCTGACTGGCAGTAACTGGAGTCTTTATCTTTTACCAATAATAACCAAGAAAGTAACCCCTCTTTTAGGTAACGCTTGGGATCACTGGAAAAAAGCAAAGGAAAAAGCATAGAAAAAAGCTCTACATCTGGCGGAGCCAACTGCTCAAATCTTATCCTTAACTCAGTAATCAGG
>JAMWCI010000010.1:0-468 GCA_023818655.1 Candidatus Omnitrophota bacterium | reverse complement strand
CTACCCAGTCTATCTTTTCTGAATCAGGCCCAGTAGAACCAATATAGCAAAGGGCATAATAACCTTCTTCATCAGAATGCCCCTTATACACACCCTTAGCCATGACATCTTCTCCTAAAGGATGATTATCTACTGCATAAGCGTATAAAGGAAGTCTCTCTAAGACCTCTCCTGGTAAATTAAGACCTTGTATCGTAGCGTTATTCAATTCTATTCTCTGCTTTATCCTAAAAGGAACCAAAAGAAGATAAATCCTATCCTCCTTTTCTTTAAAGAGAGCAAAGCTGAATAAAAAGATATTAAGGTCCTTTTTAAGAAGGCTTCGCCTTAAAGTCAAAACCAAGCCTTTTAATTTCTTCTCTGAGATTATATCTTGGTTATAAAGCTCAATCAGGTCTTGCATAAACTTATACACATCAATATCAATCCCTTTGGCCGTGGCTAAAGCCTTTTCTCTTAACTGGTCCT
>JAMWCI010000067.1:5261-8704 GCA_023818655.1 Candidatus Omnitrophota bacterium | reverse complement strand
GAAACAAAATGGCAGAAAAAGGATACTGTGTGAAATGCAAAACCACGAAAGAAATGCAAGATGAGCAGAAAGTAACAATGAAAAATAAACGCTCGGCCGTAAAAGGCAAATGTCCTGATTGCGGCACCGGTATGTATAAAATATTAGGTAAAAAATAGTTTTTAGTAAGGAGGCAAAGAGTCAATAGACCCAAAAGATTTAGCACTACGTATAGCAGCTTTAGCAAAGGATAAAAAAGCGCAAAAGCTGGTTATCTTGGATATGAGTAAGGTTTCCGGCTTTTGCGATTATTTTGTTATTGCCAGCGGCACTTCGTTAAGGCAGGTAAATTCTATCGCCTTGAGTATTCAAGAGGAGATGGAGAAGGAAGGGATAAAATCTCTCTCTCGGGTTTTGCCCAATGATGAATCGGGATGGGTAGTGTTGGATTTCATCAGTGTCGTAGCTCATATTTTTTATAAGCCGATGAGGGAATTTTATTCTTTGGAACGTCTTTGGGGCGATGCAAAAAAGATAAGATTGCCCAGAAGCGCTTTAAGTTAGCTTGCCAAGACCCCCTTTACTCCTTGAATAGCCAACCAGATATTTTCAGAATGGAAGAAAACATACAAGATTTAATCGCAGATTTAATTAGGCGGGCCTTAAGCCAGCTCGATCTGGATGAGACATCCGATGTTGATATAGAACTGGATTTTCCTTCGGATGCTCGCTTCGGGGATTTTTCTACTAACCTTCCGTTGCAGTTAAGCAAACTGCTAAAACGGCCACCAAAGGAGATTGCCTCAGAGATTGTCGGCAGGATAAAAGAGGCATTGCCGCAGGGCAAACTGGGCCCCTACATAAAAGAGATAAAGACAGAAGGGGCAGGTTTCATTAATTTTTACCTTGAAGAAAAGTATTTTTTGGAGCAGCTGGCGGCTTTAGTAAAAAAAGGAAAAGACGGCCTTAGACAAAACTTAGGCAAAGGCAGGAAAGTGCTGATAGAGTTTGTCAGCGCAAATCCTACTGGCTGGCTTTCTGTAGCGCATGCCAGACAGGCTGCGGTAGGGGATTGTCTGGGTAATATTTTGTCTTTTCTCGGCTTTGAGGTAAAAAAAGAATATTACCTTAACGACGAAGGAAATCAGATTGAGATTCTTGGTCGTTCAGTGGAGTTGCGTATGAGGGAATTAGATGGGGAGAAAATTGAATTTCCCGAGAATTATTATCAGGGCGATTATATTTATGACATAGCAAAGAAGGCAAAAAACGAAGAAGGAAAAATCACTCATCTAGGCGATTATGCGGCGCAATATATCTTGGGGATAATAAAGAAAGAGTTATACGATTTTGGCGTGACCTTTGATTACTGGTATTCGCAGAAACAATTAAGAGAGAGTGGAAAGATAGACGAGGCGCTCGGGTTCTTAAAGCAAAAAGGCTATATTTATGAAGAAGACGGAGCGCTGTGGTTTAAGTCCAGCGCCTTTGGAGACGATAAGGATAGGGTAGTGGTAAAGAGCGATGGTTCATATACTTACCTGGCTCCGGATATAGCTTACCATCAGGATAAATACAAACGTTCTTTCCAGTGGCTGATTAACCTTTGGGGTCCTGACCACCATGGTTATATAAATAGACTAAAGGCTGCAGTGGAGGCCTTGGGGTATCCGGCGGATTCGCTTTCTATCATTATCGTGCAGCTATCCACCATATTCAGAAATGGTAGGCCTATACAGATGTCTACGCGCAAAGGTCAATACATCACCTTGCGCGAGGTTTTGACTGAAGTAGGCAGGGATGCCTTCCGTTTTTTCTTTCTTATGCGCCGCACATCCAGTCATCTGGATTTTGATTTGGATATTGCCAAGAAAGAAACCGCGGAGAATCCGGTATATTATATCCAGTATGCCTATGCCAGAATCTGCAGTATTTTGCGTTCTGCAGGCGCAGAGTTATCTGTAGACGTGCGGTGGCAGCTGTTGACAGAGGATGAAGAGGTAGTCTTAATTAAAAAGATTCTACGCTTTCCGGTTATCCTGCGGATGTGCCTGAATATGCAGGACCCTTTTATGCTTACTGTATATCTGCAGGAGCTGGCAGAGGCATTTCATAAATTTTACGACCAGCACCGCGTATTGGTGGAAGATAAAGAGTTGAGCGCAGCGCGCCTTATGTTAATTAAGGCGGTAAGAATCATATTGGACACAGGATTAGAACTTATGAATGTCTCCCGCCCGGAGAAGATGTAGTTATTTTTTATGAGCCATAAAATACTGCGCATAGCCCGGCTTAATCACCCATTACAAAACAGACTTAGCCAAGAACTGGGAATTTCTCCTATATTAGCGCAAATCTTAATCAACCGTGGCATCACTACCGTTTCTGACGCCGAACAATTCTTGCATGTCCAACCCGAGGATATGCTTGACCCATATTCTTTTTCTTCCATGCGCAGGGCCGTAGAGCGCATAAAAAAGGCGGGGCAGCATAAGGAAAGGGTGATGATTTATGGCGATTACGATGTAGACGGCATTACCGCCGTGGCGCTTCTTAAAAGAATGCTCCTAAAAAGAAAAATAGATGTTTTGCATTATCTGCCACACCGGGTAAAAGAAGGTTACGGCCTTACCAAAAATATCGCCTGGATAGCCAAAGAAATGGGCGTAAGACTGATTATTACCGTTGATTGCGGTATTTCCAATCATAAAGAGATAAACGAATTAAAGAATAGCGGGATAGATGTTATAATTACCGACCATCATGAACCAACTGGCGAGTCTTTGCCTGAAGCGTTTGCCGTGATAAATCCAAAGGCAAAAGAGGCGCGTTACAAATTCAGGGATTTGGCAGGGGTAGGCGTAGCCTATAAACTGGCGCAGGCATTAGATAATAACACCCTTCTTGAAGAGCTGGATTTGGTGGCGTTAGGCACTATTGCCGATAGCGTTCCGCTTGCTGGTGAAAATCGGATTATTGCCAAAGAAGGACTGCGCAGGATATCCATTACAAAGAGGCCTGGGATTAGGGTACTCCTCCAGAATGCCGGCTTAGAAGGAAAAAAGGTTACTTCTACCTTTGTGAACTTTATACTCGGTCCAAGAATAAATGCCAGCGGTAGAATGGATACAGCTGAAACTTCTCTTAAGTTACTGATGAGCGATTCTTTTGAGGAGGCCAGCAATCTGGCAAAAATAGTAGAACAGCATAACCGCCAGAGACAAAAGATAGAAAACAGCATTCTTGAAGAAGCGCAGGCTATTATAGACAAGGAGATTAACTTCAAGGAGCATAAGGTTATTGTTCTGGCAAAGGAAAATTGGCATCAGGGGGTCTTGGGGATAGTTGCTTCTAAACTTGCAGACAGATTTTACCGTCCAGCTATAGTTATTTCTATGGTGGATGACCTTTGCAAAGGCTCGGCGCGTTCCATAAAAAACTTTCATCTGTTTGACGCCCTGATT
>JAMWCI010000067.1:0-5251 GCA_023818655.1 Candidatus Omnitrophota bacterium | reverse complement strand
GCAGGTTTGTTGATTACTAAAGATAATATAGAAGATTTTAAGCGCAGTATAAATCATATCGCGCACGAGAAACTTTCTCTGGATGATTTACTGCCGGGATTAGATATTGATATGGAGCTAGAATTATCTGATTTGAACAAAGAGGTGATTGCGGAGCTGGATATGCTTGAACCTTATGGCGCTGGAAACCCTGAGCCATTAATTTATACGAGAAACTTAAAATTGCGCAACCGACCGCAGACCCTGAGTAGAGAGACGCTTAAATTCTGGGCTACAGACGGAAATTTTACCTTTCAGGCTATCGGTTTTGGTATGAGTGGTTTAAAAGAGAGTCTTGAGAGGGCTGATAACTTTGATTTGGTCTATACCCCGCGTCTAGATAATTGGGAAGGCAAAACAAGCATTCTCTTGGAAATAAAAGATATCTTCTTTAGGTAAGGACTACGAGATAACCTTCTGGAAGGAGCCTTTTTTAATGCATTTGGCGCAGAGATAAACCCTTTTTCGGACTCCGTCGATGATAATAGTCATCTTCTGCAGATTAGGCAGAAATCTGCGCATTGTCCAGCGGGCGATTTTGCTGCCAGTGCCGCCTTTGGCTTTATACTGACCCTTACGGGCTAGGTTTTTTCCGGATAATTCTCCTTTTCCGCATAACGCACATTTCTTAAGCATATTTTTCACCTCTTTGTTTGTCAAGTTAAATAAGTATACTTGAAAACAGGATATTGTCAAGGTAAAATAATTCTATATTATGGACAAGATTCTTGAAGATTTGAACAAAGAGCAGGTTGAAGCGGTTACGCATAAGGAAGGCCCACTGCTTATTATTGCTGGCGCCGGTACAGGCAAGACACGCGTGATTACCCGGCGTATCGCCTGGTTGTTATCGAACGGCTTGGCAAAGACCAACCAGATACTGGCGCTTACCTTTACGGATAAGGCTGCCCAAGAGATGCAGGAGCGGGTAGATATACTTGTGCCTTATGGATATACAGATATATGGATTTCTACATTTCATGCTTTTGGAGACAGGTTGTTGCGCGAGAATGCCTTGGTTGCCGGATTAAGTCCTGACTTTAAAGTGCTCACTCAATCAGAGGCAGCGGTGTTTTTCCGTGAACATCTTTTTGAGTTTCCCCTTTCTTATTACAGGCCCTTGGCGGACCCTACGCGTTTTATTGAAGCGCTTATTTCGTTATTTAGTCGGGCAAAGGACGAAGATATATCCTTTCAAGAGTACCTAAATTACGCCCAGGATTTATTGATCAAGGCAAAAGAAAATGGCACTGATGAGGCTATAATAGAAGAATCGCGGCAACAGATGGAGATAGCGCAGGCTTATGCCAAATATCAAGAATTACTAAGCCGCGAGGGGGTCCTTGATTTTGGCAATCAGTTCTATCTTGCCTTGCGTCTGCTGCGGGAACATCCCATAGTACTTAAGAGGTATCAGGAACAGTTTAAATACATCCTTGTTGATGAATTTCAGGATACAAATTACGCGCAGTTTCAGATTGTCAAGCTTTTAGCCGGCAAAAGAAAAAATATTGCGGTAGTCGCTGACGATGACCAGTGTATTTATCGCTGGCGGGGTGCGGCTTACAGCAATGTGTTGAATTTTATGAAGGACTATCCCGAGGCAAAGAAGATTACCCTTATTCAAAATTACCGCTCAACTCAAAGGCTGCTTGACAGCGCTTACCGTCTTATTCAGCATAACAACCCCGAACGTTTTGAGGTAAAAGCCAATATTAACAAGCGTCTGCTCAGTGTTGCCGGAAAGGGAAAGGCGCCTGTGCACCTGCATTTCGATACCAACTCCACAGAGGCAGATAATGTCGCCAGGATAATCAAGAAAAAGGTTTCTTCGGGAGAGTTTAGCTACCGTGACTTTGCTATACTGGTGCGTTCTAATTCAGACGCGGAGCCATTTTTACAGTCGTTAAATTTGCAAGATATCCCCTGGCAGTTTAGCGGCAACCAAGGGCTTTATAGCCGGGAAGAGGTAAGATTGTGCATTAATTTTCTACGCGTAATCGCCAATCCCTCGGATTCATTGAGTCTTTATTACCTTTCCAGCTCTGAGATATACAACCTTGACCTTTCCGACCTGAGCGTGTTAAATCACTATGCCCAAAGGAGAAACAAGGCGTTATATACGGTGTTTAAAGATGTGGATAATGTTTCGGAACTGGAAGGCATAAGCGAAAAATCAAAGGGGATAATAAAGAGAATCCTTGAAGACATTGACAAATTCCTGCGCATATCTAGAGACCAGACCACTGGGCGGTTGTTGTATTCTTTTTTGACTGATACAGGATACCTGAAGAATTTAACTTGTCAGCAGAGTCTGGAAAGCGAGGCGAAGATTCAGAATGTAGCCAAGTTTTTTGAGAACGTGCGTGATTTTGAGCTGGTAGCCAAACAAGACAGGGCGATAAACTTTGTAAATTATCTTAATCTGCTTATTGAGGCTGGAGATGACCCGCCGACAGTGGAGGCGGACCTGGACATGGATGCGGTGAACGTATTAACTATCCACAAGGCAAAGGGGTTGGAGTTTAGAGTGGTATTTATGGTAAGTCTTGTGCAGGGTCGTTTTCCTTGGCCGCACCGCAGGCAAACCATCGAGTTGCCTGACGCAATGATAAAAGAGGTCTTGCCCAGTGGCGATTTTCACATTCAGGAGGAACGCAGGCTTTTTTATGTCGGTATGACTAGGGCAAAAGAAGAGCTATATCTGACTAGCGCCGAGGATTATGGCGGCAGACGAATGCGACGCATAAGTCAATTTGTCTTTGAGGCATTAGCTAGGAACAATCCGGCTGCCACAGAGAAAAAGAAAGCATCTGCCTTAGAGAGCATAGAGAGGTTTGCCCCTCCACAAGATTCTTCAAAAACAATTTCTGCAGATATTCCGCAGGAGAGGCTGATTAATTTAACTTATTACCAGATAGACGATTATTTAACCTGCCCTTTGAAGTACAAATATGTGAATATATTACGCGTCCCCATTATGGAACACCATACTGTTATTTACGGCCGCGCTATGCATGATGCCGTAAGCGTTTTTTTTCAACATAAGGTTGCCGGAAGACAGATGCAGCTCAATGAGTTGCTGGATGTTTTTAAGAATAGTTTTGACCCGCAGGGGTTTCTGAGCGAGGCGCATCAAGAGGAACGTTTTCGCATCGGTTGCGATGCCTTAGCGAGATTCTTTTATAGCGAGCAGAACAACAAAGCGATACCGAAGTTTATCGAGAAGGAGTTTTCTTTTATAATGGAAAACGTCAAGATAAGCGGAAGGTTTGACCGGATTGATGACGAGGCAGAAGGCGCGGTGATTATAGATTTTAAGACATCCGAGATTAATACTCAAAAAGATGCGGATAAGAGAGTTAAGGAAAATTTACAGCTTAAGCTTTATGCACTGGCGTATCAAAATATATTTGGCAGCCTTCCCAAAAGGGTTGCGCTCTATTTTCTTGAGTCTGGAATCATAGGTAATAGCGACGTAGCGGAAGAAGATTTGGAAAAGGTAAAGGAAAAAATCAGACAGGTTGCTGCCGGTATCCGTCAGCGGGATTTTTCAGCCCAGCCATCCTATATGGCATGCGCTTATTGTGCTTATAACCAGATATGTCCTTCTGCGCAGACAAAGTGAAAAAAAGGAGAGGATATGCAGGATTATAAGAAGAGATCGATAGCTCAGATTGAAGAAAAGATGACTAATATTGAAAAGGGGTCATTTAGGTATCAGGTTTTGGAGTATGCCAAACAATTTAAGGCATCCTGGGTAGGGTTGGGCAGGGCTTTGTATTCTGTATGGAAGGACAAATACTACAAGGAGTGGGGGTTTGTGACACTGGATGCCTACGCCTCTAAAGAGATAGGCATACGCAAAAACACGGTTATGAAGTTGCTCAGGTCGTATTATTTTCTGGAAAAGGAAGAGCCGCAGTATGTTAGCAGCGATTTTACGCTTTCTGCCTCTCCAGCGACTATACCCAGTTATGAGTCGGTAGATTTGCTGCGATTGGCAAAAAATAAGAAGGTCTTGGATAAGGATGATTATGCCTATATAAAGAAAGAGATTTTTGAAGACGGCAAAGATTACGCAACTGTTAAAAAGGACCTGACTGCGCTTATCCGGCAGAGGCAGGAGCTTATGCCAGAAGAGGCCCAACGTAAAAAAAGACAAGCTTTAGTCAGGAGGTTATACGGGACTCTAAAGTCATTGCACAAAGAGGCAAAGTTGTTAAAACTTTTGCCTGCATCGTTATTGGAGGATATAGACGGATTATTGCTTAGGATAGAAACTGAACTTTCTTGAGTTCATCAGCGATATTGTTTTTATTCATTTTTCGTTTTTATTATATTTTCTCTTAGCGAAGATAAAAGTCTGAGTGAAATGTAGCCTCATTTTTGTCTCAAAATATAAGTCGGATATCTTGCCATATTTATTTCAATTTTATGGTCGTTAAGGTTGTCTTTAGAGTTAAGCAGGGTTTAAGATAAATTTTTTGGAGAAAGACAACGGCAAGAGAAGTCTAAATATCGCTTCTTTGCGGTATATACAGCAGCGCGGGGGTTTAATTCTTTAAGCCCCCTCTGCCCTAAAGAGACAAATCCGCAGGGCTTAAAATATTCCAACAGGTGTATATCTTTAGAGAGCCAGGGTTTCTGCGGCGAAGGAAGACAGGGATTCCTTAAATGTTTTTTTAATAGTCGAGTCTTTTAAGATCTCCGCTGCCAGTCTTTTTAGTCTCTCTATTTCACTTTGGGCGTAGTCTAACGCACCGGAGTCTCGGATTATTTTGCGTATCCTTAGCAGATCGGTGTTGCTTACCTCCTTCTTAGAAAACACCTTTTTTATGGCCTCTTTGTTTTTTCTGGCAGAGTGGTTATAAGCGTACCAGACAAGCAGCGTTTTTTTTGCCTCCTGCAGGTCACTAACATTAGATTTGCCGATTTCTTTTTCTTCGCCGAATAAGCCGATGATATCGTCCTTAATCTGAAACGCACGGCCAAGATAAATACCGTAGGAAAACAGTTTTTTTGCCTCTTTTTCTGTTGCGCCTGCCAAGGTAGCGCCTATGTCAAGAGGGGTAGCGAATGTATAATTGGCAGTTTTCAAATCGTATATCTTATAAATATCGTTTTTCCCAATCTCTTCCATCTTATTTGTGGCTAACATAAGCTCAATAAATTCTCCGCTGCCCGTATATAAAGCAGCCTTGATTAATTT
>JAMWCI010000066.1 GCA_023818655.1 Candidatus Omnitrophota bacterium | reverse complement strand
TATATTTTTGATACTGAGATTAACGCGTTGCTTTGTCATAAGCTTCAATAATTTGTTGAACGAGGGCGTGCCTGACTACATCTGAACCAGTAAAATATATAAACTTGATTCCTTTTATGCCTTTCAATACCTCCTGCGCCTGCAACATGCCTATGGGTTTGCCTCCCGGTAAATCACTCTGGCTCATATCGCCGGTAATCACCGCCTTGGAATCAAATCCAAGCCGGGTAAGAAACATCTTCATTTGCTCGGCGGTGCAATTCTGCGCTTCATCAAGGATAATAAAGGCGTCGTTTAACGTGCGGCCGCGCATATAAGCTAAAGGGGCTACTTCAATAATGCCTGTCTCTAAATACTTTTCAATACGCTCTGCCTCAATCATATCATAAAGCGCATCATAGAGAGGCCGCAGATACGGGGAGATTTTCTCATACATGTCGCCGGGAAGGTAACCCAAGGATTCGCCGGCTTCTATTGCCGGACGGGTAAGAATTAGTCTGCGCACTTCCTGTCTTTTTAACGCCTCCACAGCATTTGCCATTGCCAAGTACGTCTTACCCGTCCCTGCAGGTCCTATGCCAAAAACAATGTCAAATTTTCTTATCGCTTCAACATACTCGCGCTGACCGGCTGTTTTCGGACCTATGTTTTTGCCGTTAAAAGAGCTGGTTACATTTACCTCCAGATGGTTTCTATCTGTTTCCTTTTTTTGCCTCTTAAAGTTTGAGATGAGACAATACAGGTCAGACTTACCCAATTCTCCCTGTCCGCAGCGCAATCCATTCAACACGTACTCAATAAGGTTGCCTGCCTTTTTTATATTGGCGGCGGTACCGCTAATCTTAAGATGTTCGCCACGTAGAGTTACTTTTACCCTGAACTCTTTTTCAATGGTTCTTATGTTCTCATCGTGAGAACCAAAAAGAGCCTGTGCCTGGCTATGACTGTCTATAGAAACAATTTTATCCATCTTACTATTTTAACTTCTCCGCTGGTTCCTTCAGTTCTTTTTTAATAACCGGAATTTTCAGGATCTGTCCAACATACAGCCTATCCGGAGTCTTAAGTATGTCTTTATTAGCTTCGTAGATTTGATGCCATTTTTTGGTTGTCCCATAGTATTTCTTTGAAATCTTCTGCAGGGTGTCATTCTTTTGCACTGTATAGTTTTTAAATGCGCCCTCTGAATAAGGTTCGTTTATTTCCGGAGATACGCTTTCGGTAATATATCCACGGTTTCCTTCGCTTACAGACTCTTCTGTAATAACAGGCAGTTTTTCTTCAGTTGTTTCGGCTTTTGGCGCCTTTTCAAATTTTATAGGAGAACCCATCTCTACTTCTATTACCTGTGTGGTACGTGTTGTTGGTCTTTGTTTGATAGTTTTCGGAGCGCTACCTTTGAGATAACCGCGGTTACCAATATTTAAATCCTGGTCAACCCGCTCTCTGGTCAGAGGATAAGTCCTCACGATACAACCGGAAAAAATAAAACTTAAAGCCAACAATAAAAACAAAACTAAATGCATCATCTTCATTCCTTTCCTCCTTTCTTTCGTAATGGTTAAATTTAATTCTTTTAGTTGTCTTGCATCTACCTCTGAAGGAGCGCCGGTTAAAGGACAGATGCCAGCGCTTGTCTTAGGAAAGGTAATCACTTCTCTGATACTTTCCTCACCGGCAAGAATAGCCAGCAGCCTATCCAGACCAAAAGCAATCCCACCATGAGGCGGGGCGCCGTATTGAAACGCCTCAAGTAAAAATCCAAAACGTCTATAGGCCTCTTCTCTGTCTATGCCGATAATCTTAAAGATGCGTTCCTGTAGTTTCTGGTCGTGAATCCTGATAGAGCCTGAGCCAATCTCCATACCGTTTAAAACCAAATCGTATGAACGAGCCAATACCTTCCCCGGTTCCTTTTCCAGTATCTCCAAATCCTGCTTGCGCACTGAGGTAAAAGGATGATGTTCGCTTTCCCAACGTTTCTCTTCTTCGTTATATTTAAAAAGCGGGAAATCTACCACCCAGACAAAGGCAAAATCGTTATTTTGTTCTTTGCGTAAATCCGGCTTATCCGAACCGTATCTCTCCTGCGCCTGCTTGTAAGTTATACGGGAGAAAGGAATTTTTATATCAATGTTTTTTATTTCCCTGAGGATGCGCCGCATTAATTCTTCGGTAAGGGCAAATATATCTTCCTCCCCTATAAAAGACATCTCTATATCTAGTTGGGTAAACTCCGGCTGTCGGTCGGCGCGCAAATCTTCATCACGAAAACACTTGGCAATCTGATAGTATCTTTCAATACCGGCAACCATAAGAATCTGTTTAAAAAGTTGCGGCGATTGCGGAAGGGCATAAAATTGCCCGGGGTTTAGACGCGAAGGGACTAGGTAATCACGCGCTCCCTCCGGAGTAGATTTGGTCAGGATAGGTGTTTCACACTCTATGAATCCCTTTGTATCAAGAAGGCTGCGTATTGTTTTGTATAATTTGCTGCGCAGGAGAAGGTTATTAAAAATTTTTCTTCTGCGCAAATCAAGGTAACGATACTTAAGCCTTGAATCCTCAGCGACTTCGCTTTCTTCTTCTATCTCAAAGGGAGGGTTGAGACTGGGATTTAAAACCTCTATTTCTTTAACCAGCACCTCTATTTCTCCGGTAGCAAGATTGGGATTGATGTTAGCGGCTGGTCTCTTATTTACTATTCCGGTAACTCTCAAGACAAACTCGCTTCTTATATCTTGAGCTATTTTATAAAAATCTCCCGCATCTCTGGGTATAACGGTAAGTTGCACGGTGCCGGTTCTATCCCGCAAATCCAGAAAAATAATTTTTCCGTGGTCGCGCCGCCTGGCCACCCATCCACAGAGGATAACCGTCTGACTGGAAAAATCGGTGTTTAACTCTCCGCAATTATGGGTTTTTAGCATATTGACTTCTTAGTTCCTCCACCAATACTTCTCTTTTTACCTCTCTCTGTTCACCGGAGAGCATATTTTTTACTGTAATTATGCCCCTCTTTAATTCATCTTCTCCTAAGATTAAGACGCTACTAGCCTTAATGTCATTAGCCCGTCGCAGTGCGCCTTTAAGAGACTTGTTTTCGTAATCTGTATCGCAGGCTATGTTATTTTTACGCAGCTCGGATAATATCTTAATGCCACCTCTTTTTGCTTCCTCTCCCAAGGCAATCAAATAAACCAAATTATTCTTTGGGGTTTGTCTGTCCTGTAGTTTTGCGACTAACAAAATCCTCTCCATACCAAAGGCAAAACCAATTGCTCCCTGAGCAGGACCGCCGAGTTCTTTAACCAGATTGTCATATCTGCCACCTGCGCCCAAAGCATCCTGCGCCCCTAACTCACCGTGGGTTATCTCAAATACCGTGCGTGTATAATAATCCAAACCGCGCACAAGATACGGCGACAATTCGTATTTTATGCCTATACTATTCAGCCCGTCAGATACGCGATTAAAATGAGTCTGGCATTCCGCGCAGATTTTAAAATCTTCTAACTGCAGGGTGTTTACCAATTGACGGCAACCTGTTTTTTTACAATCCAGTATCCGCAATACATTAGTCTCTAACCTACGCGAACAATCCTGACACAGTAAATCCTTC
Organism: Candidatus Omnitrophota bacterium; assembly: GCA_023818655.1. Classification (GTDB taxonomy): domain Bacteria; phylum Omnitrophota; class Gorgyraeia; order Gygaellales; family Profunditerraquicolaceae; genus JAMWCI01. The sequence continues at coordinate 5,155 of JAMWCI010000066.1, read as the reverse complement.
TTTTCACTGATACGTTTACGCAAAAACTCCGCAAGCATAGCCTTGTCTTTATCGCAACCAAGGGTGTTAATTTTTATCTTATAGCCAAAAACAGAAAAGGCCTTGAGTAAATCATCCGCTAATGCAATTGTCTCTATATCCAGAGAAGGATCCGTAGAGCCGATTGCCTCACAGCCTAAATGATGGAATTGTCTTAAACGTCCCTTTTGCGGACGCTCAAAACGAAACATCGGGCCCATATAATAAAACTTGGCAAAACCAGAGGTTTTATCAATATTATTCTCCAAATACGCCCTTACTACAGAAACGGTTGCCTCCGGCCGCAGAGCATAATTATCTTCTTTATTTTTAATCAAGAACATTTGCTTCTGAACTATTTCCGAGGTTTGCCCAAGTGAACGGTTAAACAACGTCTCCTCTTCTATTATAGGGGTGCGTATAGGTTGATAATTATAAAGGCGGAAGATGTCTCTGGCGGATAATTCAATTTTTTCCCACCATAAAGCTTCATCAGGTAAAATATCTTTGGTCCCGGGGATTTTTTTATACGGCATATAGATTTGAAGTGCAGAATTTTATTTTATCTTTTGTTTCATCTCCAGGCCAGCCTTAAAAACTACCACTTTCCGAGGCGGGACAGGTATGACCTGATTGGTACGAGGATTGCGGCCAGTGCGGCTTTTTCTTTGTTTTATCTTAAATACACCGAAATTGCGCAGTTCTATCTTTTCGCCTCTGGCCAATGCTTCAACAATACAATCAAAAGTCTTCTGAACAACCTTTTTCACATCTATCTGCTTGAGATTTGTATCATCAGAAACTTTCAAAATGATATCTTTTTTGGTCATCTTGCACCTCCCCTATTTATAACTATAATAACAGCAAAAAGTTACGATGTCAAGGAAAAAACACTACAGCACAATAGAGAGCCTTTCTTCTCCCAGAAGATTCTCTATATCCTGTATAAGTTTTTCTGAAGGCAAAACATAAAACCCCTCGCCTACTACCAATTGCACCCTGGATTTAGTAGATGTATCCATATGCAGATAAATAGGGGTGTTTCCCCGTGAAGAAGACAGCAGTTTTTTTAAACTCTCAAAGACATTTTCCCTGAGGCCGCTGAGGTTAATCTTCAAGCCGCTAATTAATTTATAAATCTCTTCAAACGGAAAAAGGTCATTCACAACAATTTTAGGGGTATCTTCATTAAGGTTGACTATGCCATGCACCATTGCTACGGTATTGGTCTGTAGATATCTGGAAATCTTCTGGTAGATACGTGGAAAGACTAGCGCCTCTACATCTCCTTCCAAATCTTCCAGCTTTAAAATAGCCATCTTTTCCTGTTTTGCCCGGGTGGTGGTATGTTTTACCTTGACAATAAGCCCGACTATCTTTATTTCATCCTGATTGTTATGCTGATGGAGACTTCCTATAGAAGAAGAAACGAAACGTTTTAACTGCCGCGCATAACGCGCTAATGGATGACCGCTGATATAAAAACCGAGCATCTCTTTTTCAAAAGCAAGCAATTGCGGTTCTGGCCATTCTTTTATCTGCGGTATCTTTACAGTGCTTTTCTGAAAGCCATTTTCGCTTGTACCCATATCAAAAAACGACAACTGTCCCTTTGTTTTCTCTTTCTGTATACGTGATGCAGAGTCAAGGATAAGATCCAAACTTGCAAACATCTGCGCGCGGGGCATCCCAAAGGTATCTAATGCACCGCACTTAATCAGACTCTCCAAGACCTTTTTATTAACTAGTCTCAAATCTATCCGCTGGCATAAATCTTCCAGCGATTTAAATCTACCGTTTTTCTTGCGGCTGGATACTATTGACTCTGCTGCCCCCCTTCCGACGTTCTTTATGGCTAATAGACCAAAGCGTATGGTCTTTGCGTCCACAACCGTAAATAAACATTCGCTTTCATTCACGTCCGGAGGTAAAACCATCAAACCCATCCTACCGGCCTCAGTTACGTACTCTACAATCTTATCCGTATTGTCGCGTTCGGAACTCAAAAGGGCAGTCATATATTCTACAGGATAATTTGCCTTTAAGTATGCTGTGCGATAAGAAATAAGAGCGTATGCTGTTGAATGAGATTTATTGAAGCCGTATCCAGAAAAGTATTCAATGAGGTCAAATATCTTGCTTGCCGTCATCTCCTTTATACCCCGCTTGACGCAGCCGTTAATAAAATTCTTCCTCTCTTTTTCCATAACCTCGGGTATTTTTTTGCCCATTGCCTTGCGCAACAAGTCTGCCTGAGCCATGGTGAATCCCGCAAGGGTAGAGGCGATTTGCATAATCTGCTCCTGATAAACCATTATGCCATAAGTCTCCTTCAGTATAGATTCTAATTTTGGATGTTCATAACGGATAGGAACGAGATTGTGTTTACGCCGCATAAAGTCGTCAAGCATACCTGAACCAATTGGTCCCGGTCGGTATAAGGCAAGCAGGGCGATGATATCCTCAAAACGGTCAGGTTGGAGTTTTTTTAACAGGTCGCGCATTCCAGAACTCTCTACCTGAAAAACACCTATGGTTTGAGCAGAAGAGAACAATTTGTATGTTTCTTTGTCATCCAGCGATAAATTATTGATATCAATCTCTTTTCTCTGAGTCTTCCTAATCAACTTAACTGTCTCATCTATAACCGTAAGATTGCGCAGACCCAGAAAATCAACCTTAAGCAATCCAATCTTCTCCAATACGCCCATACTATAGCCGCTGGTAATTTGACCATCGCCTGTTTTAAAAAGAGGCATGTAGTTATCCAATGGCTTGTCAGCTATAACCACTCCCGCGGCATGCACAGAGGCATGGCGGTTAAGTCCCTCCAATAACATCGCTGTATTAATAAGTTTGTTTATTTTAGGGTCATTTTTGTAAAGGTTATTTAACTGCGGTTCGCTCTTCAGCGCCCTCTCCAAGGTCATATCCAATTCAGGAGGTATCATTTTGGCAATCTTGTCCACATCCGCATAACTTAAACCCATAACCCTGCCTACATCGCGCACTACTGCCCGCGCCTGCATCGTTCCGAATGTAATAATCTGCGCGACATTCTCTTGACCATACTTGCGCGTCACATAGTCAATAACCTCCTGTCTTCTTTCGTAACAAAAATCAATATCTATATCCGGCAACCCCAGACGCTCTGGATTAAGGAACCGTTCAAATAAAAGCCCGTATTTCAAAGGATTAACATCCGTGATTCCTAAAATATAACTTACGAGACTGCCTGCCGCCGAACCGCGGCCCGGACCTACAGGGATACCTTTGCTCTTGGCGTAATGGATAAAATCCCAGACAATTAAAAAGTAACTGACAAACCCCATATCCTTTATTATTTTTAATTCTTGTTGCAGGCGCTCAGTTACAGCGGGTGTGACTTCCTGAAAACGCTCCTTAATCCCCTGCGCGCAAAGCTCTTTCAGAAACTCTTCTTTTGTCTTTCCTGGAGGCGGCTCGTAACGAGGAAGATGGATTTTGGCAAAATCCAGCTCCAGATTACAACGTTGGGCAATCTCCACGCTATTACTTATTGCCTCGGGCGTATCTTTAAAAATCTCCTTCATCTCCCGAGGAGAACGAAAGTAAAATTCGTCTGTGCGGAAACGCAGGCGGTTAGGGTTATCCAATGTAGTCTGGGTCTGGATGCATAATAATGCGTCGTGCGCAGCAGCCCTGTCAGCAGTTAAATAATGCACGTCATTGGTGGCTACCAGAGGAATCCCTAATTCTTTGGATATTCTTATCAAACCGACGTTCACAGTTTTTTGCTCGGGGAGAGAGTTACCCTGAACCTCCAAATAGAAGTTATCTTTTCCGAAAATAGTGCGGTAGATATCTGCTGTTTTTAAGGCATCGTTAAAACGCCCTTGCTGCAATAAATAAGGAACCTCTCCCTGAAGACAGGCAGTTAAACCAATAAGCCCTTTGGCGTATTCTGACAATACATCTTTGTCAATCCGCGGCCGATAATAAAAACCCTCCAGGTAACCTATAGAGACCAACTTCATAAGATTACGATAACCAGTTTCGTCTTTTGCCAGCAGGATAAGATGAAACGCCGCCTCTTCAATCCCAGAAGTAGTTTTATCCAGACGGCTTCCCGGAGCAATATATGCCTCGCATCCAATAATCGGTTTTATCCCTGCTTTCTGCGCCTCTAAATAAAAATCAATGGCGCCGAACATGCTGCCATGGTCAGTAATGGCCAAGGAATCCATCTTATACTGTTGGGCAAGAGTTAAAAGCTCTGGTATCCGACAGGCGCCGTCAAGAAGACTGTATTGGGTATGTAGATGCAGGTGGACAAATTCACTTCGCGGCATGGAATTATTCCCATTCAATCGTAGCAGGGGGCTTGGAACTTATATCGTAAACAACGCGATTTACTCCTTTTACCTCGTTGATAATGCGGTTGGATATTCGCTCTATTACTTCGTATGGCAATCTCACCCAATCAGCGGTCATGCCGTCAAAACTACTCACGCAACGGATAGCCACTACATTTTCATATGTGCGTTCATCGCCCATAATCCCTACACTCTTTATAGGAAGCAATATCGCAAATGACTGCCAGATTTGTTCATATAATCCTGATGCCTTTATCTCTTCAATAACACGGCGATCAACCTCCCGTAAGAGATTTAAGCGTTCTGCGGTGACCTCGCCGATAATCCTGATTGCTAGGCCTGGACCGGGAAACGGCTGGCGATTAATTATGGAATCGGGCAGATTCAACTGCCGGGCAATCAAACGCACCTCATCCTTAAATAGCTCTCTTAACGGCTCAATGAGTTTTAATTTCATATAGGCAGGCAACCCTCCCACATTATGATGACTTTTGATTTTTCTGCTAGGTGCGCCAGTGGGAGAAATAGACTCAATTACATCGGGATAAAGCGTGCCCTGGGCAAGAAACTTGGCTCCTTTTATCTTCGCCGCCTCTTCTTCAAATACTTTTATGAATTCCTCTCCAATAATTTTTCTCTTTTCTTCCGGGTCAGTAATGCCTTTTAGGCGAAGCAGAAAATTCTTGCTGCGGTCAACATAACTGAGGTTCAAATGATACATATCCCCGAATATTTTCTTAATCTGCTGTGGTTCATCTTTACGCAATAAACCGTTATCAATG
>JAMWCI010000147.1 GCA_023818655.1 Candidatus Omnitrophota bacterium | reverse complement strand
CGCCGGTAACTTAACAACATTCCTCCGGATATTATACGCCTCATCATCATCTTTATACACTGATACCCAAAGTTTATCTTCGCTTATATCCAGCTCTTGCCTCAAAAACTCCCAAGCCCAGAGAATGGCCTCTTTCTTGAAATAATCGCCGAAGGAAAAATTTCCCAACATCTCAAAAAATGTATGGTGAGCCGGCGTTTTGCCCACTTTATCCAGATCATCCGTACGCAGGCAACGTTGGGCAGTGGCAGCCCTTTTAAATCCAGAATCAAAACCCAAAAACTCTTTTTTAAACTGATTCATCCCTGCAGGCGTAAAAAGCACGGTGGGGTCATCGCTAGGCACAAGTGAATCGCTTTCTACTATCTTGTGTTTTTTGGCCTTAAAAAAATCCAAGAATTTTTTTCTTAACAGGTCTGCCTGCATAGATTATTTAATACCTCATAAACTGTTTCCGCAGAAAAACCGCGGCGTAAAAGATAAGCGCTAACCTTTCTCTTAGCCTTTAACGGTTCACAATCCTTTAATGCCTCCAGTTTCTCCTTGGCCAATCTCTGAACAACCTGTGTTTCCGAATAATCACCCTTTATCCTATCCAACGTTTCCTGAATAACGCTATCAGCAACGCCTTTTAGTCTTAACTCTTGAACTATTCTTCTTATCCCAAAAGGCTTTTTCAGACGGGCATCTATCCACTCTTTTACAAAAATTTTGTCATCTATAAAATTATTTTCTTTTAGAAAGCGCAATGTCGCATTTATGACTGCTTCAGGAAATTTCTTCTTCAAGCGGCAGCGCAATTCTTCTTCGCTGCGCAGCCTGAACTTAAGAAGAAAAAAAGCGTATTCTTTTGCCTTCTGGAAACTATCTCCCTTATCCACTAGTCTTTATCAGGCTAATCCCAGCTTCTTTCTTACCTCTTTTTCCAATTCTTCCTGAAACTTTGGTTTTTCCCTGAGAAACTTGATTGCCGCTTCCCTGCCCTGTCCGATTTTCTCTTCTCCAAAGGACAACCATGTTCCGGATTTGCTTACCAGGCCGCTGTTTATAGCGGCATCCAGAATTGCCCCTGGCTTGGAAATACCTTCATTGTGCAGCATATCAAATTCCGCTTCCTTAAAAGGAGGGGCGACTTTATTTTTAACCACCCTGACCCTTACCCTACCTCCGATAATATTATCGCCTTCCTTAAGCGAAGAAATCCGCCTCACATCTAATCTGACAGAAGAATAAAATTTAAGAGCCCGTCCTCCGGGAGTGGTCTCAGGAGAACCAAACATCACTCCTATTTTTTCCCTAATCTGATTGATAAAGATTACGCAGGTGCGCGACTTGCTTATGGCAGCGGTCAATTTTCTCAATGCCTGAGACATAAGTCTGGCTTGCAAACCTACATGTGCATCACCCATCTCTCCTTCTATCTCTGCCCTTGGAGTAAGCGCCGCAACCGAATCAATTACCACTAAGTCTATTGCGTTTGAGCGCACTAGTGTTTCTGCGATTTCCAGGGCTTGTTCTCCGGTATCGGGCTGGGAGATAAGCAATTCATCAAGGTTGACTCCTATTATCTTGGCATAGGTAGAATCAAAGGCATGCTCTGCGTCAATAAAAGCAGCTACCCCGCCTTTCTTCTGAATCTCCCGTATCGCGGTTAAACTGATGGTGGTTTTACCGGAAGCCTCCGGACCAAATATTTCAATTACCCGACCGCGAGGCAAACCTCCAACCCCCAGTGCAATATCTAAAGTAAGCGCACCTGTCGGAATAGTCTCTACATGTACTTTTATCTCCGCCCCCAGTTTCATAATTGAACCTTTTCCAAATTGTTTCTCAATCTGTAACAGCGCCAATTCCAATGCCTTTTGACGGTCAGTGGCATAACGGCTATCTTCTTTCGCTACGTTTTTCTTTTCTATCGTCATCTTCAACCTCCCGGCTGGGTTATTTTTTCATTTAGAAAAAATATATTATAAACCATATACTTAATACTGTCAACAAATCTTATCCAAAGTTAGTATACAATAAAGCGTGTAATGAATAATTTACTTTAATTAAAA
>JAMWCI010000065.1 GCA_023818655.1 Candidatus Omnitrophota bacterium | reverse complement strand
AGGCTTCTGCCCACAGAAGCCTAGCGGGACGCGGGAGATGTGGGAACGACCCAAGTCGCGGTGCCATTATATTAAGTCTTTGTCATTTCGTTTTCAAAATAGGTTCGCACAGCGTATAATAGCTGCGACCATATTTGACTTGGTTGAGTTTTTAAAGAACACAAGAGGGGTTTACCCCTCTCTTGTTCTTCAGGAAATTCCCCAAGTTTAATCTGGTCGGGGCGGACAGACTTGAACTGTCGACCTCAGCGTCCCGAACGCTGCGCTCTAGCCAAACTGAGCCACGCCCCGTAAATAATGTATCCGTGGCGAAATCCGCCATGTTTTTTGGAGGAGAAGCTACGCCCCGTTATTTATCCAATAGTTCCTTAAATTTAATGGCATTCTTTAAGGCATACCCTTGAGCGTCGTTATTGAAGAATGCGAATATATATTTAACTTTGCGGCTTTTTATAAACTTAGCCCAATCTTTTAGTTCTTTATCAGAATAATTTGATGCGTAAAGAGATTCTTCACCGTGAAATCTTAGATAAAGAAAATCTGCGGTAACTTCTCTTACGCAGGAAAACAACCAGAGTGGGCAATGCACAAACAGGCGTTATGCTCCTTTAATAAACTATACACCTCTTTATCAAACCAGCTTTCATTACGAAATTCAAATACCTGACGTATCTTTGTTTTTTTTAGTAATTTTAAGAATACCCCCAGTCGCTTTGCGTCTTTTTTAAAACCCGGGGGCAACTGCCAAAGAACAGCGGCTAATTTTTCTTTTAGCCCATATGCGCTATCTATGAATAGTTTTAAAGGTTCGGCTACTGCCTTTAATTTCTTTATGTGCGTGATAAACCTTGAACCCTTGGCAACAAAATAAAAATCTTTGGGGGTACGCTTGCGCCAATTTTCAAAACTCTTCTTCTGCAGAAGCCGGTAAAAAGTAACGTTTAATTCAACGCTATTAAAGAATCTTGTGTAATACTGAAGCCATTTGCTTTTGTTTAATCCCGCATCCTTTCCAATGCGGATAATTCCATCCGCTTGTGCCAATATACAAACAGGACATAAAAAATAGTATAACAAAAAACCCGTCTCTTGGCAATGAAAGAACAGGACTTTTTAGGCGACGGATGCGGCTTTGGTAAGGATATCAAATTCTATATTTACTTTGTCTGCGGGCTGACGGAAATTAAAAACAGTATTCTTAAGGGTATACGGAATGATATAGACGGTAAAGGTGTTTGATTTTTTCTCCATCACGGTAAGACTTACTCCATCAACGGCAATTGAGCCCTTGAGGAGTATATATTTCCAGAATTGCTGCGGTAGGGAAATCTCAAAAGCTAAGTTGCCTGAGCGGTAAGTTTTTCTGCGCACCAGACCCATACAGTCAATATGTCCGGTCACAAAATGGCCGCTTATCCTGCCGTCTGCCTTAAGACTCCGTTCCAGATTTACCTTCTCTCCCGCCTTAAGCTGCCCTAAATTCGTTACCTTTAAAGTCTCGGGAATCACTTCAAAACCCAGACAGCTAGTCTCTTTCTTTACCACCGTAAGACACACGCCGTTTACCGAGATGCTGTCTCCTATCTTGGTGTCGGAAAGAACCTTCTCTGCCTCTATGATAAACGTACTTACATCTGCCCGCCTCTCAATACGCTTGACCTTTCCTAATTCCTCAATAATGCCCGTAAACATTACTTTACGTATCCCTCTATCATCAAATCCTCGCCTATGCGCCGCAGACTTATATCTTTTAATTTCAGGGCGCGGTCAACGCGGGCCACACCTCTGCCCATTACAGCGCTGATTCCATCTTTGCCTCCGATAATCTTGGGGGCTATAAAAAATATCACCTTATCTACTAAGTCCTCGTCAAAAAGAGAGCCATTTAGCGTACCGCCGCCCTCTACGAGTATGTTGGTTATCTCCATAGCTGCCAGCTTCTTCAACATATCCTTTAAATTTATCTGTCCGGCTTTCTCCCGCACCTCCAAGATTTTGGCTTTCTGCGATAATATTTTCTTATTCTCTGTCTCTTGCCCGGGAGCAGACGGAAGGGTGACGATGATAACCGGAGCCGCATTTGAAAAGATATTGGCGTCCTGCGTAGTGCTCAACTGGCTATCCACGACTATTTTAACTGGCTGTTTCTTGGAAAACCAAGCATCAAGCCGCGGATTATCCCTGAGTATAGTATTAACACCCACCATCACAGCATCATAATATCTACGCATACGGTGGGCGTAAGCGCGCGACTTATCCGAGGTAATCCATTTGGAATCTCCGGTGCGTGTGGCAATCTTTCCGTCCAATGACTCCGCTATCTTGCAGGTAACAAAGGGCTCTTTCTTGGTTATGTATTTAATAAATGCCTCATTCATCCGCCGCAGTTCATCTTCTAAAACACCAACCTCTACTTTTATACCGCTTCTTCTCAGTATATCCAGACCCTTGCCATTGTTAAGCGGATTAGGGTCAATCATGCCCGCTACTACTTCCTTTATTTCACTGGCTACTATTTTTTCTACGCACGGAGGAGTGCGTCCAAAATGAGCGCATGGTTCCAAAGTTACGTATAAAGTTGCTCCTCTTGCTTGTATGCCAGCCTCCTCCAACGCAACCACCTCAGCATGGGGCAAGCCGGCTTTTCTGTGATAACCCTTTCCGATAATCTTTCCCTTCTTTACCACTACAGCGCCCACCAGAGGATTAGGAGAGGTTAGGCCTTTTGCCTTTAACGCCAAGCGCATGGCTATATCCATAAAATACCGGTGCTCTCTCTTCATATCTTCGCCTTTGCTTCCTTTATTCGTTCCACCAACTCATAAGGAATCTTGACGCTGCCTATCCTTATCTCCGGCTTTGCCAAACCATGACAATCAGAACCACCAGTAATCAACAGGCCATGCCTGTCAGCTATATCCCTGTAAAAATTAACCATGGATTGCGTATGTTCAGGATAATAAACCTCTAACCCCATAATCCCCTGCGAGATAAGTTTAAAAAGCATGTCATCTTTGACCACGGTATATGGGTGAGCAAGAACCGGCACGCCGCCTGCCTGTTTTATCAGGGTTATCGCCTCGGAAGGAGAAAATTTAAAACCCAACACATAAGCAGGCTTGTCATCGCCGATAAATCTGGCAAAGGCCTCGGCAACAGAGCTGACGATATTCTCTTTTACCATAGCACGCGCCACATGCAATCTCCCTACAGTTCCTCCGCCGGACATAGCAAATATATCTTTGGGGTCAATATGCACGCCTAATTCTTCCAGTTTATCCGTAATCTTATAGATGCGCTCAACGCGGTTTTTTCTCAATGACGCCAATTCCTGCAATAACGTTGTATTCTTATAGTCAATAAGATATCCTAAGATATGTATTTCCGCGTTCTCGTATTCGGCGCTTAATTCAATTCCCGACAACACCTCAATCCCATACTCCTTGGATATTATGCTGGCTGGCTCAATCCCTTCCACATTATCATGGTCCACTATGGAGATTGCGTAGAGCCCGCTCTTGCGGCTCTCCTGCACAAGCTCAGAAGGAGAGTAGCTTCCGTCTGAAAAGAAGGTGTGCAAATGTAAATCCGCAAACCTCACTTATCTTTCTCCTTTTTTATCTTATCCAGTATGGCATTAACAAATTTCCCTGCCTCCGGGCCTGAGTATTTCTTTGCTAACTCCACTGCCTCGTTGATGGCTACTTTAGGCGGGATATCTTCGCGATATACGAGCTCAAAACAGCCTATGCGCAGGACATTCCTGTCCACCACCGCCATCCTTTCCAGCTGCCAATTTGTAGCGTAAGAACTGATTTTTTTATCTATTGCGCTGATGTTTTCCATTACGCCATTGACTAATTGCGCGGTAAAATCTTTCATCTCCTTAGCCATATCTTCTTCGCAATGTTCCTGCCAGAAGTTGCGTAAAGATGCTTCATGGTCGTCGCCTGTAATATCAATCTGATAAAGTATCTGTAAGGCAAATTCTCTTGCCTGCGTGCGTTTTCTCATCTTGCTTGGCTTCTATTAACTCCCTATCTGCTCCAATAAATCCGCCATCTCTATTGCCGCCATCGCCGCATCTTTACCCTTGTTGCCATCTTTTGTGCCGGCGCGCTCAATCGCCTGATCAATGGTGTCTGCGGTAATCACTCCAAATATAACTGCCGAGCCAGAATCTTTCGCCACGTTGGCGACTCCTTTGGTCACCTCTGCGGCAATATAATCAAAATGCGGCGTAGAACCGCGTATTACTGTGCCCAGACAGATAACCGCATCGTAAGTTTTGCTCTTTGCCAGACGGGCCGCTACCGCGGGTATCTCAAATGCCCCCGGCACCCATACCACAGATATATCCTGCTCTTTCGCGCCGTGGCGCACCAGTGTATCCACGCATCCGGACACTAGCTCCTTGGTAATAAAATCATTGAAACGCGAAGCCACTATGCCGAATTTTTTCTCTTTGGCAATCAGCTTTCCTTCTATTACCTTTGTCATTCTAACCTCCTTTTTTTTGTTTCAGGGATAGTTCTCAAATTAGATTAGGACTTTCCCTAAATTTTAAGTTGGTGACCAAGCTTTTCCTTTTTTGTCTTCAGGTATTTATAATTTAAAGGGTTTGGGTCTATTTCCAGAGGTAGCCGCTCCACTACCTTAAGCCCATAACCCTCAAGGCCTACAATTTTACGCGGATTATTGGTAAGCAGGCGTATATTTTTTAACCCCAAGTCTGCCAGAATTTGAGCTCCTATCCCGTAATCGCGAAGGTCAGCTTTATGCCCCAAGGCCTCATTGGCCTCTACGGTGTCCAGGCCTTTATCCTGCAAATCATAAGCTTTGATTTTGTCTACTAGACCTATACCCCGGCCTTCCTGATTCATATAAAGGATAACTCCTTTTTTTTGACGCGCGACAAGATGCATTGCCTCTTTAAGCTGTCTGCCGCAGTCGCAACGCAAAGAGCCGAAAACATCTCCGGAAAGGCATTCAGAATGCACGCGCACCAGTATAGGGCTGGCATCCGGCTGCCCCATCACCAAGGCGATATGCACCTTTTCATTGGTAAGGTCCTTATATAAAATAATCCTGAAGGCGCCGGCTTCCGTAGGAAGATTTGCTTCGGCAAGCTTCTCGATTAATTTTTCATAACGCCGGCGGTATTCAATCAGGTCAGCGATAGAACAAATCTTAAGGTTGTGTTTCTTGGAAAATTCAAGAAGCTGCGGCAGACGACTCATTGTACCGTCATCATTCATAATTTCGCAGATTACACCTGCCGGATATAACTGGGCCTGCTTCATAAGGTCTATCGCCGCTTCGGTATGCCCTGCCCTTACCAAGACCCCGCCCTTGCGTGCCCGCAAAGGAAAAATATGGCCCGGTCTGATCAAGTCTTGCGCTTTGGTCTTGTGGTTAATGAGAAGTTTAATAGTGTGGCTGCGGTCATGAGCGGAAATACCTGTGGTGATTCCCTCTTTGGCATCCACAGAAATCATCCAGGCAGTCTCAAAGGGGTCTTTCTGGTTTGAGGACAACCTTTCTTTCAGCATAGGCTCAAGCTCAAGCTCCCTGAGCCGCTCCTCTTCCATAGGCACGCAAATCAATCCGCGTCCGAACTTGGCCATGAAATTAATATCTTCTGGTTTTACGAAAGAGGCAGCCATAACCAAATCACCCTCATTCTCTCTCTCCGCATCATCAACTACAATCACCATGCGGCCTTTTTTTAAATCATCTAATATCTCAGAGATTGTGTTGAACATAATCCATTAAAAAAACCCGAAGATTATCTTCGGGGCTAAAAATCTCTTAATCTTCTCTCATCTGGACTTTTCCCCTTAATCTTATCGGTATATAGGGGCGCCGTTTCCGGCTACCATCGGTACTGGAATTTTACCAGTTCCTGCCTTTCGGCTCGCGGACTTTACCGCCGGTCAGGATTCCCCATCTTTTTTTAGACAGGTCACCTTGCCCTGAAGATTAATTTTATAATAAGTATAACATAAAACCTTATCTTGTCAATACAATTAAAACGTATATAATATATAAGCGTGGAACTCATTGCAAGAAAAATACATACATCCCTGATAAAAGAAGGCAAAACCTTGGCAGTAGCTGAATCCTGCACTGGAGGAAGTCTTTCTCAGCTCTTAACCACTTACAGCGGAAGCTCTTCTTATTTTCTCCTAGGAGTAGTGGCATACAGCAACAAAGCCAAGGAGAAAATCCTAAAAATACCCGCGCAGATTATCATTAAAAATGGCGCGGTAAGCCAAGCAGTAGCCAAAAGAATGGCCCGGGCGGTAAGAAAGATAAGCGGAGCTGATTTTGGAATAGGGATAACCGGTATCGCCGGACCAACAGGAGCTACCACAGATAAACCGCTGGGAACGGTCTTTATCGCGGTGCAGACAAAAAATAAAATCCTTTGCCGAAGGTTTAATTTTAAAGGAAACCGCTCTTTGGTCAGGAAAAAATCCTGTCAAGAAGCGCTTAGGCTGCTAAAAATATTTTTATAATCGCAATGCGGACATTTATCGCCATCGCCTTTCCGGAAACAATCAGGGATTATCTAAAAGAGGTTTTGGAGCGACTGAAGGCTACAGGCGCGGATGTAAAATGGGTATCTCCTGAAAATATCCACCTGACTTTAAAGTTCCTCGGGGAAGTTGACGCGGAAAAAACAGAGAAGATTGCGCTGATTATGGAAACAATAGCCAAAGATACACCCTGCTTTAGAATGAGTTTATCCTCGCTGGGCGCTTTTCCTAAAATAGACTATCCGCGGGTAATCTGGATGGGAGTGGATAAAGGAGGTAAAGAATGCAAGGAGATTGCCATGGTCTTAGAAGATAAGATTGCTAAACTTGGCATAACAAGGCAAGACCGTCCGTTTTCATCGCATATTACAGTGGGGAGATTAAGAAGCTATACTCACAGAGAAAGGCTTATTCAGGAACTGCGCAACCCTACAATACCTGCCACGGGGAAAAACCCAGAGTTTAGCGTCGGGCAAATAACTCTTTTTAAAAGCACGCTTACCCCTGCCGGACCGATTTACGAACCTTTAAAGACTGTCAACCTTAAAGCAGCTTGAAGTATAAAATTGGTGTAAAAGGCAGCTATCAAGTCATCAGACATAATTCCGAGGCTGCCACCCAGAAGCTGCAGTCTGTCTGCTGGATACGGCTTAAAGGTATCCAGAAGACGGAACAAAAGGAAAGCGGTAACAATAACTTCAGTTTTATAGCTCGGCAGGAACGCCAGCGCCAGAAGCATCCCGGCCACCTCGTCTATCACCACACAGGGTGGGTCTTTTCTGGCATAAATCTTCTCCGCCTTTGCCCCTACCAGAAATCCGCTGGCTAAAGCAACAAGAACAATACAGATATAAAGGAAGGAGTTTGGCCATACAAGACAAAACAGGACTATTGCCGCAAAACTGCCGAATGTGCCCGGAATAAACGGCAGATATCCAACAAAAAAGAAACTGCTCGTTACTATAACCAAGAATCTAAGCAGGCTCATCTGTTTATAGCCTAGTAATTATCTTGCGGTTTTCCCACAGGTAGGACAATCCGGAATAAAGAGTAATCCCCACAGTCAACAGCATCAAAAGATAAATGCCCTGGCGGAAAAACTTTTCCCAAGAAGGGTTCCAGGTGAAATACGTCAACATCGTCTCTTTTAAGACGATGAAACCCAGAATAAAAAATATTACCAGCATTTGGGAAAAAGTCTTATGTTTGCCACTACGCGTGGCGGATAAGACTTTGCCTTTGTTAAGGGCAAAAAGCCGAAGAGAGGTAATCATTATTTCGCGGAAAATTATAATCACCACCATCCAGGCATCTACCAATTGCATCTGCACAAAAGCAATGAATGCCGCCAAAACCAAGATTTTATCCGCTATAGGGTCCATAAGCCGACCGAAATCAGTAATTATATTCCGGCGATGGGCTATTAGACCGTCTATAAAATCCGAGAGGGCAGCCACTATAAAAATAACCAAGGCGATTGCCTTTGCTAAAACCCCATGGCAGAATAAAAAGAACATGAAAATAAAAGCCAGCAATATTCTTAACATGGTTATTTTGTTTGCGATATTCATGGCAAGACCTCTCCCACAAGGTCGTATTCCAATGTATCAGCGATCTTTACTTTTACAAAATCTCCTGGCCTTAGCGGTATTCTGGACTTAACATAAACCAGCCCATCCACTTCCGGGGCATCATACTGTGTCCTGCCCAGATAAAAACCTGCCTCTTCGTCTTCTATTAACACATCCAATGTTTGGTCCATAAACTTTCTATTTATGCTGCGGGAGACTCTTTGCTGGAGCGACATTACAGCATTAAAGCGTTCTTTTTTAACCTTCTGCGGAATCTGTCCATAAAAGTCAAATGCCGGGGTACCCTCTTCCTGCGAATAGATAAACGCGCCCAGTCTCTCAAAGCGCGCCTCTTCAATGAATTTAAGCAGTTCCTTAAATTCTTTATCCGTCTCCGAAGGAAATCCCACTATTACCGACGTACGCAGGCCTGCTTCCGGAATCACCTTTCTAATATTAGCGATAAGCTTCAGGATATCGGCCCGTTTTGTATTCCTACGCATCAGTTTCAATATACGCTCGTTAATATGTTGTATAGGCAGGTCAATATACTTGCAGATTTTCGGCGAATCCTTTATTAAGGCAAGCAATTCATCGTCTATACGGCTAGGATACAGATATAATAAACGTAACCACCCGATACGCTTTGTGCTTTTTATAATTTTCTTTAGAATCCATGGCAACCGTGGGCGACCGTATAAATCCAGACCGTATCCGGTAATATCCTGACCGATAATATTTAACTCGGAGACCCCCTCCCTATCTAACTGCCGCGCCTTCTTAATAA
>JAMWCI010000009.1:1152-29160 GCA_023818655.1 Candidatus Omnitrophota bacterium | reverse complement strand
ACAAAGGTGCCGTCATCTTTAAGATATACGTAAGCCAGCAACCGTCCGTATCTATCGCGCTTCTGGACATCAAACTCAAAACGCACCCGCCTGCCCTCTAGCAAGTTTCTGGTAAATTCATAGGCCTGCCTGCCTAAACGTTTAATAGTCTGAACATACTGGGAGGAGCGCCGGGCATCGCGATATAGTTTCTCTGATTCATGCATCTCAGGGGTATCAATCCCAATTAATCTCACCCTCTCTCCACTGGAAAGTTTAAGGGTATCTCCGTCAATTACTCTCTCTACCAGAATATCCTCATAGTCTGACTGGGCATACCTTTTAGCGGCTGAAGAAAACAACCAAGCCATAAAAGCAACGCAGATAAATAATCCGGCAATCACGAGTATGTTTTTAACTTTAAGGTTAACCATTTTTTCCCTCATAAACTTTCCGCAATTAAACCTGCCAAAACCACAATATCCTCGGTGCAGAATATGCCTGTTATGCTTCGGTCAAAAAATATATTTGCATCCGGACCAAACTCTTCATCCGCCTTCCAGATTTTTACTAGTACAGGGACCCCGGGAAAAACCTCAAAAACCATTGCCGCCGCATCTGTCTCTTGCAGTCTTTTAGCTGTCAAACGTTCCTGCGCGGAAAAAATCCCTTCTGGATTCCTACCGTATTTTCTTATCAATGGCTCGATGGCGCGTTTACGGAAAGCCGCGGCATACCCTTCCACGCCGGATAGCTCCCGAAAGGTTAACCATTCTCCGCTGGGCGGGACAATCCCATTGAATCTACGGATAAGGTAATGCAGAAGCAGAATTACCAGAAAATCCTTGGCGGATACATTGCAGGATACCGAAACAATGCGCCTGTTGAGAGTATCTACGGCATATTCATCAGATAAAAATCTAACCGTAAGGTTAATTTCTGGACGCAATTTTAATAGTTCATCCCAAGCTTTAACGATTGCCGTCTCGTAACTCATATGCATATCATAACATTTTATGATGATAATTCAATAATTTTAGCTATAATGGATGGTATGGTCTACGACAAATTCCAGCAGGAAGCCATTGATTATGTTGACCGGGGTTATTCTGTAATTGTCTCCGCTCCTACCGGAGCGGGGAAGACCGCTATCGCAGAATATGTCATTGCCCAGTCTATCCAAAGAAAAATCGGGGCAATTTATACCGCGCCCATCAAAGCACTTTCCAATCAGAAATTCCGCGACTTCCAGAGCCAGTTCCGTGAAAATATCGGGATACTCACCGGAGACGTTTCTATTAACAGTTCGGCAGCCGTACTCATTATGACTACCGAGATATTCCGCAATAAAGTCCTGGAAGAACCGCAGAGCCTGGAAAAATACTCCTGGGTGATTTTTGATGAAATTCACTATATTGATAACCAGGAAAGAGGCACGGTCTGGGAAGAATCATTAATCTTCTTGCCGAGGCACCTAAAAATTCTCGGACTTTCCGCCACTATCCCGAATATAAAACAGTTTGCCTCTTGGATAGAATCCATACATAATCAGCCGGTTAAGACTGTGATTGAGTTAAAACGACCAGTCCCGTTGCATTTCTTCTTCCAGTCTGCTAACCAGATTATGGATAAGCCAGAAGGATTAAAGAGATTAAAATCCCGAAAACCCAATAAACTCCACGCTTTGATTAATCATCTGCGTATGAAAGAAGCGCTTCCGGCAATTTACTTTGTATTCAGCAGAAGACGTTGTGAGGAACTGGCCGAAGAGTTAATGAGCTTTGATTTCCTTAACGAAAAAGAGAGAGATGAAATAACCAAACTGTATGCTTCACTATGCGAACGTTTTAACCTGACCACAGAAAAAACCGCGCAACTGATGCAACCATTTATACGAAGGGGCATCGCTTATCATCATGCCGGAATGCTACCCACCTTAAAAGAAGTTATTGAAAGACTCTTTACCAGCCGCCAGCTACAGGTTATCTTTACCACCGAAACCTTCGCCTTGGGCATAAATATGCCCAGCCGCTCTGTAGTCTTTGATGACCTGCGCAAATTTTACGGCCGCTATGTGCGCAATCTCAAAACACGCGATTTTTACCAAATGGCTGGCCGGGCTGGCAGACGCGGCATTGATAATCAGGGTTTTGTCTGGTGTCGCGTCAATCCTTATAAGATTACCTATGAGGAAATTAAGCGTATTATCTACGGGGCGCCTGAAGAGGTAAAAAGTCAATTTAACACCTCCTATGCCACTGTGCTTAACCTTTATGAAAAATACCGAGACGACCTTCTTAAGATTTATCCTCTTTCACTGCATTATTTCCAGTCGCGTAAAAATGAACAAAAGGAAGCCCTACGCCTTATTTCCGCAAAACTTAAACTCTTGGAAGAATCCGGATACATAGCTAAGGATAACCTGACAGAAAAAGGACAGTTTGCCAAGACGGTCTATGGATATGAGTTGCTCTTGGCGGAATTATACGAACAGAAGATATTGGAGCAATTGGATGAATTCGGTCTAAGCGTGCTTGCCTGCGCCTGCGTATTTGAACCGCGTAAAAACCAGATTTTGCCTGCCGGTATTTCCAAATCTATGCGCAGGATTAAAAAAATCTGCGAAGAAGTTTATGAAGAAATAAAACAGAAGGAGCGCCGATACAGGATTTATCCCTTTAGCAAGACTCCGGCTTTTCATCTAGGTCTTGCCATGGAAGCGTGGCTACGCGGAACATCCTTTGAGAAAATCCTCCGTTTCACCGATACTGACGAAGGCGAGGTAGTGCGCTATTTCAGGATGAGTGTGCAGATATTAAGGGAAATAAACGACGCGCCTGTTATCTCTCCTCTCTTAAAAGAAAGAATCCATAATGCGATAAAGGTAATAAATCGGGATATCGTGGATGCAGAAAGGCAATTGAGGGAGGGTTAGAAAAAATCATGAGAAACCTTTTTATTACCTCAAAACCCATCGGAAGAAGAGATAAAACGAGAAACCTCCCTTCCGGTTTTATACTGCAGATAGTCGCGTAAAATAGTCTTATGGTCAAAGGCAAAATTTAATTTTTCTACCTCGCTTAACTTTACTATCTTCAAGACTCCGGCATCATCCCCTGCCGTAGGCTTACCTTTACCCTTTGCTATAAAGACCGTGGCAATAGTATGAAAACGCGGGTCTCTTGTCGGCGCAGAGTAAGTATGGAATTGTCTTAACTCCTCCAGCTCCAGACCAGTCTCCTCTTTTGCTTCTCTCTGCACTGCATCCTCAAGACTCTCTCCATAATCTACAAATCCTCCGGGAAGCGCGTATCCAAAAGGCGGATTCTTTCTTTCTATCACCACGATACCCCCGTTAATTTCAATAATCGCATCCACAGTAATAAACGGACCCTGCTGAAGTTTATGCAAGATATATTCCAGATAACCTATCACCCCTTTGTTAAACACCTCAAATGCCTCTTGGTCATAAAGACAGAAGATTATTTCTTTAAGCGAAGGCGAGTCTGTCTCCCTGAGGTAACGGAATACCTCCTGAGCCATTATCTTGGCGCTGGCTAACAACCCAAAGCCGCCTACGCCGCAACCCAGCGCAGGAAAAGCGACAGATTTAATCTTTAACCGCTGGGCAACCTGCAGGGCGTTCCAGCAGGCATTTCTGATTTTTATCTCATCGGTCTTAAAATCTAACCCCATAGTTGCGGCATGAATGACATATTTTGCCGGAAGCGCTCCGGCAGAAGTAAAGACTGCCTGTCCTACTTCAATAGGCCCTAACTTAACAGCCTCCTCTTCAATAACCTTGCCTCCTCTTTTCTTTATAGCGCCAGCCACGCCTCCGCCCATCAACAGTTTATTATTTGCCGCATTTACTATGGCGTCGACTTTTAGCGCGGTAATCTCTGCTTTTATTATTCGGATTTCACTATCTTTTATCCTCATCACTTTCCTCTCTTTTTACCAATAGAACGGCATAAATCTTTTTATTGAATTGAGCAAATAATCGAATTTTAAAATCGGCAAAATATTCATATAAGTATCCCTCCAAGGCAGAAGGTTATTTTTTTCCATGGAGATATTCCAATGCAGTTTCCATGCCAATTTTTCAAAAGAAGCCCTGCTCCATGTTAACGCAACCCATAAGGTTGCGAATAAATATATTTCTTCGTTGGCTTGATTCTCTTTCCTGCAGGAATAAGCCCCTACAACATTGGCGTTACTTATCAGTACACGCTCCAAAGAAAGATACCGGTTTGAAAGATGAAAGACTATCATACCGTTTTCTTTGAGGTGTTTTTTGTAAAGCATAATCGCCTCGGTAGTCAAAAGGTGAAAAGGTATAGAATCTCCGCTAAAGGCATCGATTAGTATGAAATCGTATTTTTTCTTGCTTGCCGACATCCGGATACGCGCATCTCCTGTAATAAATCCCAATTTGGCCTTGGATTTCTCTATATAACTAAACTGGGAAACGGCGATGTCATAGACGGCTTTATCCAGTTCATAAAAATCCCATCTTTGGTATTCTCTGGCGTAAGAGACAGAGCTGCCTGTTCCCAGCCCTATAACCGCCACGTCCTTAAAGACAAATTCCTTTGAGCTCAAAAGTTCGCCTATCGGAGTCTTGGGGTGATAATATGTCAACGGCTCTGAACTCTTCTCTCTCTTTATATATTGCGCTCCGTGCAGAGTCGTGCCGTGCATAAGCGCTTTTACGCCCCTGCGATAAACTACCCTGTATATGCCGTAATAGTTTCGGTGCGGCCAAAAAAACTTGTCTGTATGCCAGTATAAATCCAGAATGGGTGTAAAGATAAGAATAAGTATCATTGTGATAAAAAACAACCGCTTTTGCTGGCTAAACTGAGAAAAGAGATAGGCGAATATAAAAAATATTCCAGCTATGCCAAACACATGGTAATGCTTGAAATAATTTGGCCAGAGTAAAAGCACAAGAACCAAATATATTACTAGGCGCAGATTAAAGAGTTTTAGCGATTTTTTTTCTTCGCCTATATTGACAGCCAGCGAAATTATAAAGATGGCAAACAGGTATTCTATGGCTGTACTAGAGATTAAAGGCAGAATCCAAGCGGTAAATATGCCTCCGCAAAATCCTCCCCACGCTATAAAAAGATAGAAATCAGCAAGGTTGTGTTTGGCCTTAGGTCTTAGACTGTAAAGCTTATAGTTACAGAACATGCAGACAATAAAGAGGCTGGCCATAAGAAATAAAAATGTAAAAGGAAAAGGAAAGACCCTCAGCTCCATAAAAAAGAAAAACAGTACGATTATACCGGACAAGACAAAGAATTTTTCTTTTATCCAAGCCGGACACCAGGAAGTTTCCTTAAAGATAAGCATAAAAGAAAGTAAATATATCGCCAAGGGGATAACCCATAAAAGCGGTAGAGGAGCTACTTCATAAGTCACAATGTTGGTTACCGCTAAAAACATGACCACCGCTGCCGCGGAAAACAAAAACCATTTTGCTTTCTCTTCCGTCCGGATATCTTTCTGACTATCCGGACCATAAACCAGAGAATCTATATTGTTATTAAAACTGACTAATCTGAATAGAAACAAGTGTAAGAAGAAGAGAAACAAATAACCTATTTTCCAAAGCAAAACTTGAGTTTTTAAGTCAAAGATTGGCTCAAACAAGAAAGGGTAAGATAGAAGCGCTGCAAACGAACCGGCATTGGAAACAGCATAAAGCAGATAGGGATTTTCTTTTTGCGGTAAATCAGAAATAACTAACCACCACTGTCCAAGGATGCTCGTAGTAGAAAGGATGAAGAAGGCTGGACCTATCACAAAACACAGCTGCACAAAAATATTTATGGCAAAGGGCAACCTTAACTGCATATCGTATCCTAACATAAATTGCGCAAGAAAATAGGAAACAGCCATTATCAAAAGATGAAGATTCTTGTATACGTCAATATTTATCCGCCTTTTTATTATCCCATGCGCATAGATATAACCGGCAAGCAGAGCGCCTTGAAAGAAAGCCACGCATCCGCCCCAGACAAGATAGCTTCCTCCGAACCGAGGTAGAAAGAGCTTTGAAATTATGAGCTCTATCTGAAACAATAAAAATGCCGAGATAAAAATTACGGTACGGAATAAAAATATCTTCTGTAATCTCATCATCGTGGCGAGCCTGATAAAGTATTTAATAATCTTCATTCTCCAATGATTTTAATTAATACGCGTTTTCTGCGCTGACCGTCAAATTCTCCGTAAAAAATCTGCTCCCATGGCCCGAAATCAAGCTTACCGCCAGTTACCGCTACTACCACTTCTCTGCCCATTACCGTCCTTTTTAAATGCGCGTCCCCATTGTCTTCTCCGGATAAATTGTGCCGGTATTTATCTTTTCCGTAAGGAGCGATTTTTTCTAACCAGCTGCTAAAATCCTTATGCAAACCTTCTTCATCATCATTAATAAACACACTGGAGGTGATATGCATGGCGTTAACTAGACATAAACCTTCTTTTACCTGACTTTTCTTTACCGCCGCTTCTACCTGATGGGTAATGTTAATAAATTCTTGGCGGCTTTTAGTGTTAAACCAGAGATACTCCGTATAAGATTTCATATTCATCTATTGAATTAACGAAAACGCCTTACTCCTGATTTCTTACACAGGTTATTTACCGTACACCGGCTGCAAAATGGAGAAACCGGCAGACAGATATTCTGTCCGAAGCTAACCATAATCGTATTTAATTCTATCCATTTGACTGGCGGGATAATTTTCTTCAACGCCTCTTCCGTCTCCTCCGGGGTTCTGGTATGTACCCAACCGAGGCGGTTTGAAATTCTGTGGACATGCGTGTCCACGCATATTGCTGGTATATGGTAACCCATCCCCAAAACAAGATTTGCGGTCTTTCTTCCTACGCCTTTTAACGCCAGCAGTCCTGATAGGGTGCGCGGAACCTTCCCCTTAAACTCAGAGATTATCCTTCTGCTTACACCTAAAATAACTTTGGCTTTATTCCGGTAGAAACCTACAGGATAAATCACTCTTTTAATCTGCCCCGGCGACAATTCTACCATAGCGTATGGATTGTCCGCAAGGCTAAATAATTTTTGGCTGGCTTCAATAGTAACTTTATCCTTGGTGCGCAGACTTAAGATAGAGGAAACAAGAACAAGATAAGGGTCTCGCCGGAATGAAATTCTGGTAACAGATGGCACAACAAAAGACTTGCTCTGTTTCTTTATAAGATTGAGTATATTTAGAATGCGGTTCAATTAAAATGGTCGGCTCACGCAAAAAGAAACACTGCGATTCAGCGGGAAACGGTGGCAAAGCCATTCTTGATGAGGTATCCGCGGTTACCACCGCTAACTGTTTTCTTTGTCTTGGCTGCCACTTTCGTAAGCTGCTCCTTATCCGCCGCTTTCTTCTCTACTTTCTCTGCCAACTCCTTGACCATATAGAAATCTAACTTGGCCTTGAGGATATTGTTGTTGCGAGTAAGCAAAAATTCCAGCTCTCTCTCTTTTGCCAATACGGAAAGGAGTATCTTGTTTTGTCTCTCCAAAGCCTTCAGATACCAAAAAAGGTCAATAATAAGCAAACACGCTAATATTATAAAAGTCCGGCTCAATAACCACAGCATATGCTTTTTCATAGACTCTCCTCTCCAGATATGGCGTTAAATCCTTATCTGGGCTCTGAATTCCAAATATACGGTATTATCTATTTTAACCTTGCCTATTTCATCTTCATATTTCAGAAGGCGGTTAAAAGCCAGACCGGTAGAAATCGAGGTGCGTATATATCTATTGCAATCGTATTGCAGCCCCGTCCCCACGTAATTTCCCTTATAACGCAATATCGTATTTTTAAGATTGCCTTTGCTTACCTCAAATTCGTTATCTATCGCCCCTCCAAATTCGCCAAAGATAGATAATTTTTTATTAATGGCGTAATTAATATTCGGACGGATAGGAACAATATTAAACGTAAGCTTATCGTTCGGCTTATAGATAAAACCCAAAACCGGCAGAACCTCCTTTTCAAAATCCGAATACACCGCCACGCCAAAGATATAAGTCCACTGTTCATTAGGCATATAAATCAGGTATGTACGTATGGGTATGCGGAAACCGGAGCTCGGCAAACTCCAGTCATCACCGTAAAAAGAAGGGCTTACCCCGATACGTAGATACGTATTATTTGCAGTAAAAAATGGAAAGGTAGTCTCTATATCCGTAGTTACAGCCACCAGATGCGCCGGCAACATTACCTCTGTGCTGTTATCTATACCTATATATTTCTGTCCAACAGAAAATTTAATCGGTAATTTTCCAAACAGCTTATATGTGTATTTATACTCTGAAGCTGCCTTCATAATTCCTATCTTACCGGACATTTCTTTTGCATCCGCCACAGGGGTATATTTAAAGTAAGAATCGCTTTCTTGGGTGAATTCCTGCTCTTCAATGGAACTGGCGGCTGGTAGATTTTTAGACTGGAACTCATATCCGGGCTGAACCTGCGCAAGTGCTGATACCATAGATTTAGTCCTCATATCCTGATAGGCATCACCTTCTAACGCCAGGGCTACAGCAGGAAGCAAAAATAAACCCCATACCTTACCTAATATTGTGAAAGTTTTTCTCAGCATTCTTTTTTTTATTTTATCTCTGCTTTCTCATTTGTCAATATAAAACAAAACGAAATAATCTCTTTAAATCCCTAAGCCAACGCTTTCATAAAGCAAGAGTGTAAAACTAAGGCGCTTACTCGCCAAAGAGGGTCTTTTTGATGCTCTTTAAGATATCCATCACTGCGGTCTGAAATTTATATTTCGGCTCTTTCAACGTACCGCTTATCTTAATCGTACCAAAACGGCCGGACCGCCCTACTATCGCCGTAGTCAGGTCGCGAAAGGTCCCGGTAATAGGAACCATTTCATCAATAATCTGCACATCCAGCGAGCCGCTTAAAGAGCCGTCGAAACCTATGTTCAGACTGCCGGATAAGTCGGTAATATTACTTTTTAAAAGTAGGTCTTCTGTAAACAGGTGTCTCTCGGCAATCGTAAAGGTGCATGCTCCCTCGCTAAAGACGATGTTGGCAAAGTCCTGGGTAAAGATAATTGAACCCAGCCCTTTAAAGAGGTCAATATTCCATATCCTGCCGTCTTTAATCATTATCTTGCCTCCGCCGTTTGTCCGGGAAATATCGCTCAAAAAACCGCTTAACCTCGCCCCAAGAGTGATGATTCCGGAGATATCCTTATTCTTGGCTGGCGTATCTTGTTTTAACTCCTCTATTTTTAAACCACTAACCGCTATGTTCGCCAGATATGGGTAATCCTTAGAGTTAAAATTGATTTTGACGTATGTGTCTACTGAGCCGGAGTACATATTCATATGCAGGGAATTTATCGCTGCGGCTCCGTCCTCTTGTAAATAGTCCATAGTTAAATTCTTAGCCTTAAGCCCATAGAGAGAAACCCCCGCGCCCCAGAGGTCCGCATTAATACTGCAGGATTTAAAATTTTGTGGATTGCCTTTTATACGGAAACGAGCATTAATAGTTCCTTCAGGAGCTGCCTGGTACAGGCGGTCTTTAAAAGCCAAATTAAACTTAAGGATATCTGTCAACTCTATCTTTGCCTTTCCAGATATATCCGCTTGGATAGCGTAGGGATTAGCGATATCCAATCTTCCGGCAAAGAGAAACCGTGAATTGTGGATTGCGACATTACCTTGATTTATCTGTATTAGTTTGTCAGCGACAGAAAAAACACTTTTCATAGAAAGCTGTTCAGAGGCAAGTTTCATTCGAACACGAGGATATTTAAAATTCTCTACCACTGCTTCAAGACGATAGGGAGTTCCGGCATAGGAAAAAGTCAACGGCGCGCAATTTAAAGAATCAGGCGTGAATTCTAACTTTCCTTTTATATCTTGAAAAATAAGACCGGGTTTCTCTATTTTAAGCGAAGCGTTGCTTAACTCCAACAACCCTCTTAATTGAAAAGGATATTGGCCTGAACCGTTCTTTATCTCCAAAGAAAACACGCCGTCTCCGCTTACCTGGACGGGAATTCCTAAATTAAACTTATCCTGTAAAATAACCTTAATCCGCTCAAGCCCTGTCCGACAAAATATCCGGGCATCCCAACTGGGATTATTAAAATCGCGCAGGGTAAAATTTGCCGTAAAGGGAATCCCCCATATAGATGCGTTGAGCTGAGGGCAGGAAACGTTGGATTCATCAAAGGTTAACTCCGCCTTTATATCGCTTAGGGTGCCGACTTTTTCCAACCCTAATAAAGACGAATCAAACACGGCTGTCTTACCATGCAGTTTATAGGTCTTATTCTTTAAGTTATAGCTGAATTTAAGATTGGTCTTACCCTGCAGAAGTAAAGAGATATTCTCTCTAGCCAAGGCAAGATTCCTTTTTTCAACTTCGGTCTCCAAATATAAAAAATCGCTATTGGCCTTAAAATTTAATATTACGTCCAAATTGCCGGACTTTATGGTTAAACCGTAACCTTGATAATACTTTGCGAACTCCTGCGGCAAGATACCCTGCAGCATCGCCTTGCCCATGAGTTCTTTTTGTAAAAATCTATATTCGCCCGCAACATTCACCTGCAGATTATCATTTCCCCTCCTAGGAATAGAAAGGTTAAACCTTACCTTAGCCGGAAGGAAAAAATTAACATTCAGATTAAGGTTATCTATGGTTCTGTTAAAGGGTTCGGTAAAGGAATTGTCTTGGAAAACAATTGTGGAGTCAGCGACGCTTAATTTGTAGAGAATAATACTAAATTTAGATTTACCGGAAACGGGCTTCTTTGCTATAAGGTCTTTTAAATTAAAGGCGTTATCTTTCCTTCTTTCCAGAAAAACCTGCATCTGGCGCAGATGTATAACCGGGATAATGATTTTCTTCTGAAATATGGCCGGAAGGAAAAAGGCGCAACTGGCTTCTTTTAAGGCGACAATTTTCTTATCTCTATCGTAAATAACCAGATTATCCAAGACCAAACCTTTAAATATATTAAAGCGCACCCGTTCGATGGTTGCCTTTTTGTCTGTTGCCTCCTGAAGGATATTTATAAGGACGGATTTAATCTTGCGGGGAAGAAATATGTTATTTAAATAAACTGTTCCTGCCAATATAAACAGAATTATTGCAGAAAGAATGATTATAATCCTTTTCTTCATAACATCTTCTGGGCGCAGCGCAATGCCTCTTCCTTGGTCTTTACCTTGCCTATCGCCTGCAGTTCTTTCATTTTCTTTAGTATCTTACCGATAAGAGGCGATGGCTCTAATCCGAATACCCTTATCAGATCGTCTCCGGTGATTAAACGTCGGGGTTCTTTCTTTCCTTTCTTGCCCAGATACTCTTGGATCAACCTGCCTACTACCCGTTCATGCTGCAAGCGGGCTTTTCGCGTGGTAAGCGGCCCTTTGGTGGCGCGCTGGTCCGCCAAAGATAATAATAGTGTCCCTAATGCTTCATCCTCTGTATCGCGAAAATAACGGAATTTTGCCCGTTCAGTAGGATATTCGCTATCTGCCAGATACCCCGGCCGCAAATGATACAACACCATCTTGCCCAATGCCGCGGTCTCGGCATTAGAAAGTTTCAGTCTCCTGGCAATCTCTTGAGCTATTTTCAGTCCTGTTCGCTCGTGTCCGTGAAAGGTGGTCCTTCCTTTTATATGTCTAAACGTAGCGGGCTTGCCGAAGTCATGCAGAAAGGCAGCCAGTTTTAAAAGCGCAATCCTCCTTCTCTCTGCGCTGACACATTCTTTTAGGTATTGGTCTATCTGGACATTACTCTGCATATCCTTAAGCAAAATATCCAGTTGCCTCACTGTTTCCAGAGTATGTCCCCAGACATCCAGGTGGTGATATGGTCCTTGTCCGATGCCGCGCATCTTCTTTATTTCCGGAAATATTATTTCCAATATTCCAAGGTCAGAGAGCTGCTTCAGACATGCGTAAGAAGAATCGCTGTGCATAATTCTGAATAACTCTTCTCTTACTCGTTCACAAGAGACGCCACCTAACTTCTTTCTTTCCTTTTTAGCCAACTCCATGGTCTTGCGGTCAACAACAAACCCTAACATAACCGCAAGACTAAAGGCACGAAGTATGCGCAAAGGATCTTCGCTAAACGCATCTTTATGTACGACTGCAACAACCTTCTTCTCCAAATCTCTTCTGCCATGGAATGGGTCAATAAGAAAATCTGGCGCCTCGTTAGAAAATGCCTCGTCCAAGGCAAGGGCAATGGCGTTGATGGTGAAATCGCGACGCAGAAGGTCTTCTTCCAATGTCCTGCCGCGGAAATCCGTGAAATCAAAGGTATAGATTGCTTTTTTTGTCTTTTTGACCAGACGACAGGAACCATGTTCTTTATCTAGAACTACAAACCCCGCATTAAGATGGTGGGCTAACTTTCTGCCAAAAGAAACGGCGTTGCGCTTAAGGCAAAAATCAAAATCTAAATTATCCTTTTTTCTACCCAGAAGACTGTCGCGCAGGATCCCGCCTACAAGATAAAGCCTCACCTTGTTTGCCTGGGCAAAGCGCAAAATCTCCCTCAGTAAAGTTTTTTCTAAACGAGAAAACTTGAAAAGGTAGCCCGCCATTACTTTTCCTGATTAAACGTCTCTGCCTGCTTTATGATTTCATCAGCAACAAAAATAGGCGCATGCGCGCGCACCGCAAGAGCGATGCTATCGGAGGGCCGGGCATCAATAATCTTTTCTTGTCCGGATGCGGTCTTGAGAATGATTTTGGCATGAAAGGTATTCTCTTCCAGTTTATCAATAATAATCCTGTATATAGTCGCATCTAAACCAGTGATAGCCGTATGCAACAGGTCATGCGTAAGCGGACGAGGAGGCACAAAACCGCTGATTTTCAGTTTTATGGCCGATGCCTCTGCCAGACCTATAACAATAGGCAGCATCCTAGTTCCGTTTTTCTCCTTTAAAACTATTAACTGGTCATGCCTTTTCTCGTCAATTACTATCTTGTTCAACTCCATCTCCACCATCGCAATTTACTCTCCTTTTATCTATTTGGCGGCCTTACGTTTTTCTTTAACCAACACATCTTTAAGCTCCTGCATAAACTGGTTGACATCTTTGAACTGCCGGTATACCGAAGCAAAGCGGACATAGGCAACATCATCTAACACCTTTAATCTTTCCATAACCAGTTCTCCGATGCGCGATGAAGATACTTCGCGGTCACTCTTTTTCTGTATGGCGCGCTCAACCTGCGTAACTATCTCTTCTATCTTCTCGATGCTCACCGGACGTTTTTCACAGGCACGCATAATCCCGGCAATAATCTTTTTGCGGTCAAAAGGCTCGTGCCTGCCGTCTTTTTTTATCACCACCAGCGATACCTCCTCCACATACTCGTAAGTAGTAAAGCGCCTGCCGCACTTCAGGCATTCACGCCTGCGTCTAACCGCGGAATTCTCTGCCGTCGCCCGCGAATCTACAACCTTGTCTTCTTTATATCCGCAATAAGGACACCTCATTGTTTTTGGTAATTAACAATTGGCGATTGCCCTCCATAATATGCCGCGATTAGCGTACGCCAGTTCCCTTGGTTATTCTTCTAATCCTGATTCTTGCCTGGCGTAAAAAACTCATCGCCATCTTATCCGGATATCCTGCGCTAATAACAATCTCTTTAATCCCGGCATTAATCAGCATCTTTGCGCAGATAACGCAAGGCTGCGTCGTGGCATAAAGGATGCTGTCTTTTACGCTTACTCCGTATAAGGAAGCCTGAATAAGCGCGTTTTGTTCTGCATGAAGGGCGCGGCAAAGCTCGTGGCGTTCACCGGAAGGGATTTTTAGCTTTTCTCTCAAGCAACCTATATCAAGACAATGCTTCAGACCAGAAGGCGCGCCGTTGTAACCGGTAGCCAATATTCTCTTGTCCTTTACCAAGACCGCTCCTACCTTGCGACGCAGACAAGTTGCCCTTTTAGCCACAAGAGCTGCCACCTCCAGAAAATACTCATCCCAACTAGGACGTTTATTTATTTTTGTCTTCTTAGGCATAAGATTACCTATTTTAGCAGTTCGGGATAGAGCGGGAATTTCCGGGTCAAGTTCAACACCTCTTTTTTTATTGCGTTCAGCATCGCCGGATTATCGCTATGGTCTATGGCATCGCTTATAAACTGCGCAATCTGACGCATATGAAATTCCTTCATACCCCGGGTAGTCACTGCCGCGGTTCCCAGTCTTATACCGCTGGTTACCGCCGCGCTCTTCCTGTCAAAGGGAATAAGGTTTTTGTTTACGGTTATACCGGCTATGCCCAACGCCGCTGACGCATCGACGCCAGTAATCCTCTTTTCCGTAAGGTCAACCAGTATCAAATGCGTATCTGTGCCTCCGGAAACGATGCGAAAACCTTTTTTATCCAATGAACGAGATAACTGACGGGCATTCCTTACCACCTGTCGCTGGTAAATTCTGAATTTAGGAGTCATTGCCTCGCCGAATGCGACTGCCTTGGCGGCAATGACATGCATCAGGGGGCCTCCCTGTATACCAGGGAAAATTAAAGAATCTATCTTTTTGCCAAATTCTTTCCTGCACAGGATAAAGCCGCCCCGCGGCCCGCGCAGGGTTTTATGGGTGGTAGAGGTGACAAATTCCGCGTAAGGGACAGGCGAAGGATGCAATCCTGCCGCTACTAATCCAGCGATATGCGCCATATCCACGAATAGATATGCATTCACTTTATCGCAGATCTTGCGTAGGGCCTTAAAATCAATTTTACGTGGATAAGCCGAAGCCCCGGCAACTATCATCTTAGGTTTATGCCTCTTGGCCAAATACAGTATATTATCATAATCTATAATTTCAGTCTTGCCGTCTACGCCGTAGCCAACAATCTTGTAAAACATCCCGGAAAAATTGTGGGGATGACCGTGGGTAAGATGCCCCCCGGCAGATAAGTCCATGGCTAATACTGTATCCCCTAGATTAAGCGCGGAAAAATAAACCGCCATATTCGCCTGAGAACCGGAATGCGGCTGCACATTTGCATATTCTGCGCCGAACAATCTCTTTGCCCGCTCAATAGCTAAGGCTTCGGCTTCATCCACGTACTCGCAACCGCCATACCAGCGCCGGAAAGGGTAACCTTCGGCGTATTTATTAGTCAGAACCGAACCTTGAGCCTCTAGGACTGCCAGGGAAGTAAAATTCTCTGAAGCAATCAGTTCCAGATTCTCGTCCTGCCTCTTTATCTCCTTGATTATCGCATTAAATATTTTAGGATCAGTCTTCTTTAGATATTTCATCATCTTAGGATTCCCTGTTCTCTAAAGATAGCGCAATCTCTTTCTCAATTTCTTTTATTTGATTCAATCGCCTCCTATACCTGCCTCCCTGAAATTTGGTGGCTATCCACACCTTAACTATCCTCTTGGCTAAGTTAAACGGTATAAACGCCGAACCCAAAACCAGAATATTACTATCGTTATGCTCACGGGAAAGTCTGGCAGCCCTTACGTTATAACACAAGGCGGCGCGCACACGAGGTAGTCTATTGGCTACAATAGAATTGCCTATTCCGCTTTTACAGATAAGAATCCCTCTTTTGGTCTGCGGAAAACGGCTGATTTCCTTTGCCAAGGCATAAGCAAACTTTGGATAATCGCAGCGCTCTTTAGAATAAGCGCCCAAATCTTCTACCGTCAGACCTTCTTTTAATAGATAGGTCTTTAACTTTTCCTTTAAGACAAAACCAGCGTGGTCTGAGGCGATAAGTATTTTCATAGTATTCCAATTATCCTTTCTATCGCTTCTTTAATCACGGCAAATGTCTGCTCGTAAAATTCCATCCCCTTACCCATTGGGTCGTCAAGATTCAAATTATTTTCCTTTATTTTAGCAAATTCTTTCAATAAAAAAAGTCTATTTTTAACTTCCGGGTAAAGCGCCAGCACCTTGTCTTCGTGCGCCTTCTCCATCACCAGTATAATATCCGATTTTTTTATCATCCAGGCGGTCAGGTGCCGTGAACGATGGGAGGATGCGTCTATACCTTCTTTTTGTAAAAGCTTAAGTGTAGATTCCGTGGCGCCTAATCCCGCCAAAGGCAAGATACCCGCAGAAATCACTTCTATATCAAACCTTCCTTGCTCCTGTAGTTTCTTCTTCAAGAGCCACTCTGCCATTACCGAACGACAGGAATTGCCTGTGCAGATAAAAAGCACGGTCTTTTTTCCAACGGTGAGTTCTATTTCGTTATTTTTAATAGCTGCCTCCCGCATGACCATTGGCGGCTCTACTGTCAAATCCACAACCGTAGATTCTTTTTTTAATCGGGTATCTCCGCTATCTACGGCAAGGTCAACTAAATCCCGCAGATCTTTTATTGCCTCGCTAAAGGTAACCGGCGCAGGTCTTCCTGAAATATTCGCTGAAGGACAAACTACTGGAACGCCTGCCTCGCTAATAATCTTTAAAGCGACCTCGTTATCCGGCATGCGTAACCCAATTTTACAGTCATCTTTTGCCTTCAATACTAATGTCAGGGGACCAGGCCAAAATTTCTCTATAAGTTTGTATGCGGAAGACGGTATATCCTTAGCAAAATCCTCTATTCTGGATTTTCTTTCAATATGCAGAGAGAACGGCTTTTCAGGCGGCCTCTGTTTTATAGCGGAGAGCTTCTTGATGGCTTCTTTATTGAGCATATTTGCGGCAATACCATACACAGTTTCAGTAGGAATAATCACCAACTCTCCCCTACGTATGGCCAAACCTGCCTCCCTGATTAACTCCCGCTGGGGATTCTGCGGATCTACTTTCAGAATACGCGCTAAACTCATAATTTAATCTTCGTTTTCCTAATCTGAAAGCGCATATTTTCTCGGTATCTACGGAGTCTCTTCCGGATATTTCCATCCGTTACTCCCAGTATCTCCAAGGCAAAAAGGACGGCGTTCTTAGCCCCTGCTTTTCCTATGCTCATACAAGCCACAGGAACCCCCGGAGGCATCTGCACTGTGGATAAAAGCGAATCCAGCCCTTTTAAATTCTTTGTTTCTATGGGTACGCCTATAACCGGCACAGTGGTATGCGCTGCTACCACGCCAGCCAAAGCAGCAGACATACCAGCGGCAGCAATAAAAACCTTAACCCCTCTTTTTTCCTCTGCCTTCACATACGCGGTCAATTCTTCTGGGGTGCGGTGTGCGGACAATACCTTAGCGGCAAAAGGAACCTTAAACTCTTTAAGCAGATTTATTGTCTCCTGTATGGTTTCCAAATCAGAAGGACTACCCATAATTACGCTAACCTTATGCATATGACCTCCATTTCTTAAGAAAAACTGGCTGTAAACGACAAATTTTAATCTTGAAGATGCTGCGTATTATCTTGTTTAGCCAAGGTGCGGACAGATTCAAGAAAATAATAATCTACTTTCTCTCCTAATTCTTTTGCCTTTTCTAAATCTTGCGCCGTCTTCTCATACATCTTATTATAACTGTAGGTATGTCCGCGCTCCAGATATAATTGCCCTTTATGCGGAGAAAGACTTATTGCCTTTGAATAATGCTCTATAGCTTTCTCCCAATCGCCAAGACAGCCATAATTACGACCCAGCATATATTGCGCATCGGCGTATTCCAGAGAAATCTCCACTGCCCGTCTATAATCCTGAATAGTTACCTTGTATTGCTCTTTGTGAAAATAACAATTCCCCAGTGCATAATTAGCGTATTTTATGTTGGGGTTTAATTGCAGCGCCTTGTCAAAATCGGCAATTGCGTTATCATAATTCTCTAAATACATATGCGCCCACCCTAAGCTATAACAGGCGCCTGCAGAATCCGGCGCTAACTCAACTGCCTTCTGACAATCAGGTATTGCCTCTTTGACTTTACCCATATCCTCTAAAAGCGCGCATCTATTATGATAAGCCAACGCCAATTTTGGATTTATTTCTATCGCCTTATTAAACTCCTGCAAAGACTCCGAAATCCGTCCTTTAATACGCAATAAGTTGCCTACATTGTTATGCGCCATTGCGTTGCGGAAATCAAGGCTAAGCGCCCGTTTATAATCAGCCATTGCTTCTGTCAATAATCCATTTTTCTCAAAAGCAAATCCCCGGTCAAGATAGGCAGCGGTGAACTTAGGATTGCGTTTAATCGTTCGATTAAACGCGGCGATGGCGGCATCGTAACGTTTCTCATTAAGCAGTTTAAGTCCGTCTTTATGCGCCTTTATTCCCTCAGTATCAATCTCGCAATCGACAATAAAGAATGTTGCGCATCCGAATATATACGTCCGGACAAGCCTGTTGGTAACTTTCTTCGGATACCTCTCACTGTTCATTATTCGGAGCTGAATTATTTTTTCCTTGTCGGTTTGAAAGAGGACATATCTTATAATCTTTAAAAAATTCCATAATCTTCGTAAAATAGTTATTTATACATATCTTAAAAGCCGCCAGATATGCATCGTTTAGCATATTCACAAGCCATGCCCCATCGCCAGAAGAATAAAAATCCAGATATTCATTTAACTCTGCGTTTGAGAGCGAACGATATGTATATAAAAATCTTATTAATTCTCTGTCACGCATATTGGCTGTTATTTCTACCTTGAGTTTCTCAACCATTTGGCTAATCTGCTCTCCGGATGAACTGTCTTATCGCCTATGTTGAGCATGGCTTCGTAGGCAATAGCCTCTATCTCGATATTAACTTCAGCGCTATAAAAAATTCTATCTGCTTTTCTGGCTATCTCTAAACGGTCTTTATCAATCAACCCGGTTTGCAATACGTTGTAAAGCTCATTCATTTCCTTGGCGAATTCCTCAGTTGAAGCGGCTATCTCCAGTTGTGCTATCTTAATAAAAAGCGGCAAGCTTAACTGTTTCTTGACAGTTTAAAACCGTTGCGCGTCAAAATGGCTGACAAGATAATCCTCTACTAATTTATACGGCTTATCATTCCCAAAGGAATCATTAAGAATCTGCACATATTTCTCATAAACCCCTGCTGGCGTTGATTGCTTGTATGCCTCTAATGACTTCCCCTGCTAACTTTTCATATGCAGTGACCATTGTTGTCTAACTCCGAGTAAATCTAGGAGTTCCGCAACAACAGCCCTTTCCGACCCTTTATCATTAGGAGGTGTAATCTCTTCCCGCACAATCTCTTTACCGTTTTTGACAACTTTTAGTATCTCCTTATTATAATAGGTCAGTTCCACACCTTTAAAATTCAACCTTACATAATCCTTTGTCTCTTCAGTAATAGTCACTTCAAAAGTTGAACCATCTTTCAGGATAACGTTATCAGCAAAGGACCTGTTATGACAACATATCAATATACCGGACAATAACAACAGGGTTATCTTTCTCATACATCCCCCTTAGCGGATGATGGCTTTGTATCCAATATCTTTACGGTAATGCATCCCTTCAAAATTTATTCTTTTTACTGCCGCATAGGTATGGCAAATAGCCTCGGTAATAGTATCTCCCAATCCGGTCACTCCTAAAACTCGGCCGCCGCTGGTGAATATCTTATTGCCATCTTTTTTTGTCCCGGCGTGAAACACCACCACATCCTTAATCTTGGCTGCCTCATCCAAACCAAAAATCTCTTTTCCTTTTTCATAATCGCCGGGATACCCCCTGGAGGCGCAAACAACGCAAACGCAAATACGCTCGTCCCACTTCATGCTCTTGATACCTGAGAGATTTCCCTCTACCGCAGCCAACATAACCTCTAAAAGGTCGGAGTTTAAACGCGGCAATATTGCCTGCGTCTCCGGGTCTCCAAAACGCACATTAAACTCTAAGGTCTTTGGCCCATCTTTGGTAATCATTATGCCGGCGTAAAGCACGCCTTTATACTCTATCCCCTCTGCTACCAAGCCGCCAATAGTAGGGTAAATTATTTTTTTCATAATTTCTTTTAAAAGCGAGGCGCTTACTACCGGCGTCGGAGAATAAGCGCCCATCCCTCCGGTGTTCGGACCATCGTCGCGGTCAAAAACCCTTTTATGGTCTTGGGCTGCGGAGAGCGCTACTACTTCCTTTGTATCTGTAATCACCAATATCGATGCCTCCTGCCCATATAGACACTCTTCAATAATTACCTTATTTCCCGCCTGGCCAAAAACCCTATCCTCCATCATCAATTTTACCGCAACCTCTGCCTCTTCAACGGTCTTAGCCACTATTACACCTTTTCCTGCTGCCAAGCCATCGGCTTTGATTACGCAGGGAACGCCAATTTTTCGAATATATCCTTTTGCGCTATCAGGGTCGTCAAAAATCTCAAAATCCGCTGTCGGTACCCTGTATTTTGCCATTAACTCCTTAGCAAATACCTTGCTTGCCTCAAGTCTTGCCGCTTTTTTTACCGGACCGAATATCTTTAATCCCTGCTCGTTGAACTCGTCGGCAATGCCGGCGGCAAGAGGCGCTTCGGGTCCAACTATCGTAAAATCAATCCGTTCCTTGCGCGCGAAATTAATTAAACCCCCGATATCCTCTGCCTTTATATCAACGCATTCGGCAATCTGCGCAATCCCGCCGTTTCCCGGAGCGCAGAAAATCTTATTAGCAAGTTTTGACTGCGCAACCTTCCAGACCAGCGCATGCTCCCGACCGCCACCCCCGACAACCAAGATTTTCATTTTAACCTGAGAATTTGTAAATTAGCAGTTTGTTCTTGCGGCATAGGCAAACGCCAAAAAGTAAGTATGCCACAGTTTATCGGAAGAACTGTATAAATTATCTCCGGCAAAATAATCAACGAGGAGTTCATAGAGACGCGTAAGCTCTTTGAGACGAGGCTTATTCTTCGGGTCATCTATAGTCAGGATTAGAAGCTCCAGGGCTCATTCAAATGCCAGCCGGCTGTATTCAGCGTTATTTTTACCATTCCAGCTAATTGCCCGCTCCACTTCGCTTCCCACATGAGCAAGCTGCTCAGGCAGCGAAAGCCCAAACCACCTGCCGTTAGCCAACTCTTGATGCTGATAATTCATGACAAAATTAGAGAATCAACGATTTCTTTAATCTTTTGCCTAATCCGCGGGTCGTCTATGCCGCGTGTGCGGTTTCCATGAGCAGGACGAAGATTAATTACCGAATCAAACTCTATAAATTCCTCTCCCTGCAAATCAGGGTACAGATTAATTCCCCAGAGATTACGCTGTTGAGAACCGTTCTCCAAAAGAACCGCTTCTTCATCAGCCTGCAGCTCCCCGCCTATCGCTATAATCACCTTCTCAATATCAACCGCGGCTTTCACCAGATTGCCAAAGGAAGCGGAAATTTCTTTTAACTGGCTACGGTATATTTGTCTATTATCTCCGGAACCGATAATCGCTACCTTCATTTATTTTATCCTAAATCCTATTTTGAATACGTTGAAAAACAATAATCCTGACTTGCTCCCGGGGCCCTATTTCTCATCTTTCTTTAACGGCAGGACGCCGGCCATCTCGCCGATAACATTCACCAGCTCTGTATTCGTAGGCACTACGATTTTGGCGTTATTTTGCAATGCGCGCTCCACTGCCTCCAGTTTCCTTAAAATCTGGGCGTTACCCACAAAATATTTCTCTGCTGCCTCATTCACCAGACGAATAGCCTCGGCCTCACCCTCTGCCTGCAGGATGCGCGCCTGTTTAATGCCTTCTGCCCTCTTAATCTCCGCGCGCTTCTGACCATCAGCGGCGGTCTCTGTAGCGGTGGCAAAATCCACGGCGGCAATCTTTTCATTCTCCGCCTTAACCACCTTATTCATCGTCTCCTGCACATCTTTAGGCGGGTCAATTTCTTTTAACTCTGTGCGCACAATCTCAATACCCCAATGCGCGGTTTCATTCATCAGCGTCCTGTGTAACTCTTCGTTAATTTTGCCTCTTTCGCTGTTGGCAGACTTCAGGGTAAGGGTTCCGATTATATTCCTGAGAGTAGTTCTGGCCAGATTGACAATCTGATACTGATAATTATAGACATTGTATATTGAATTTTTTACGCTCTCTTCATCGGGCTTAACCTTAAAATAAACCTGCGCATCCACCTTAGCGTTGAGATTATCAAAAGTAATTATCTCCTGCGGTTCGGCATCCACCATCTGTTCAGTAACATTAACTAGATAGATATGCTCAATTAAGGGGATAATCCAGTTAAAACCCGGATGTCCAAAACGGTTGTATTTACCCAACCTCTCAATCAGGCCGCGGTGTGTGGGCCTGACAATCCTAATCCCCATTAAGAAAATAACAACCCCAACTGCCAAAATCCAGTAAACAATATTCATCTCCCACCTCCTTAAGTTTTAAGAAACCAGATACAGATTGTAAAAAACAGCGGCGTCAAAAATCCCGCCACAACAATCAAAGCCGCCAACCATACACCTTCCTCTGCCGCCTGCGCAATCTTTCCGCCTAAATACCACCACATAGTTATATAATCTCTACCTCTTTTTTTCCGCGGACAACTTCTCCGATAAACCAAGATTTAACACGAGATTCCGCCAGTTTTGCGATAACGGGCTGTAGCGATAGCGGCTCAACTATCAAAACCATACCTATGCCCATATTCAAGGTATGATACATCTCTGTATCGGCGATACTGCCTTTATTCTGAATGAGTTTAAATATCTGCGGGACAACCCAGGAATTCTTTCTTATGCGCACATTAACATTGTCCGGCAGGATGCGGCTGATTTTATCGTAAAAAGAGCCTCCAGTAATGTGGGCAATCCCTTTTATCTGGTAATGCACTGACTTTGCGGATTGACAAGTTAATAATGACAAAATTGGCTTGACATATATGCGCGTGGGCTTAAGTAATTCCCTGCTCATACATTTAAGCTCAGTTTCAGAAAAAACCTTGCGCACCAGAGAGAAACCGTTAGAGTGCAGACCGCTTGACTCCAGACCGATTACCGCATCTCCTGCCTCTATCCCAGAACCATCGATAATGGCCTTTTTCTCCACCACCCCTACACAAAACCCTGCTAAGTCATATTCGCCTTTTTTATACACACCGGGCATCTGGGCGGTTTCTCCGCCTATCAAGGCGCATCCCGACTCTATACAACCCTTATTTAATCCCTTAACCACATCAAAAAGGATATCTTCTTCAAGATTGCTAAAGGCAATGTAATCCAGAAAAAATAAAGGTTTGGCGCCTGCGCAGAGTATATCATTGGTATTCATAGCTACTGCATCAATGCCTACAGTATCGTGTTTATTTACAAGCGTGGCAATCTTTAATTTTGTGCCTACTCCGTCGCTTGAGGCAACCAGAACCGGCTCTTTATATCCCTCCTTCGCAAACTTAAAAAAGCCTCCAAACCCGCCAATATCCTTTAAGACCTCAGGGCTAAAAGATGAGCGTACCAGATACTTTATCTTCTGCTTAAAGGTCGCGGCTTTTTTAATGTCTACCCCTGCTTTCTTATAAGTTATATTCTTCATTTTAAATTTCGCCCTGTCCGCAGCAGCGTTCTTCCAGAGAAAACTTGCCTTGTTTATTTTCCGCTTTCACCGGGTATCTGCCTGTCCAGCAGGCAGCGCAATAGTAGTTTGCCGGATGTCTCAGGCACTGCAGCATCCCCTCCAGACTTAAATAGCCCAGTGAATCTACCTCCAGATACTGCCGGATTTTATCTACAGATGCATATTTATTGGCGATTAACTCGCTGGAACGGTGAAAGTCAATGCCGTAGAAACAGGGAAACTTATGCGGCGGACAGGAAATCCTGAGGTGCACCTTTTTTACTCCTGCCTTTCTTAAATTGCGCACGCGTATCTTTGAGGTGGTCCCGCGCACAATAGAATCATCCACAATAACGATGCTCTTTCCTTTCAATACATCGCGCAAAAGATTGAATTTAACCCTTACCCCTAAATCACGGGTATCCTGCGCCGGCTGAATAAACGTCCTTCCTACATAGTGGTTACGAATAATCCCCATCTCTAAGGGGATACCAGACTGATAGGAATAACCCATAGCAGCAGAGAAACCCGAGTCCGGCACAGGCACGACAAAATCTGCATCCGCTGGATGCTCTTTTGCCAGTTGCTGACCAAGCTTTCTGCGCACCAAATGCACTGTCTCGCCGAAGACTACCGAATCAGGACGAGAAAAATAGATATGCTCAAAGGTGCAATGCGCAAAACGACCTCTGGAAGCAGAAGTATACCGGAATGACTTTATCCCGTCTTTGTTTATAAAGACTGCTTCGCCCGGCTCTATCTCCCTTATATATCTGGCGCCCAACAGGTCAAAGGCGCAGGTTTCCGAAGCCAGGCAAAAAGAATCGCCCAATCTACCCAATACCAGCGGCCGGAAACCCAAGGGATCTCTTACACCGATAAGATTGTGAGTATCCATCATCACCAATGAATAAGCGCCTTTTATTTTCTCCAGCGCATAAAACAGGCTTTCTTTTAAATCCCTGGATTTAGCTCTGGCCATTAGATGAATGATAAGCTCTGAATCTGTGGTGGTCTGAAATATTGAGCCGCCCTGCTCTAAATATTGTCTAAGGAATAACGAATTAACCAAGTTACCATTATGGGCAATACAGATTGAACCTTTGGCAAAATCAATTAAAAGAGGCTGGGCGTTTTTTAAGACGCTTGAGCCAGTGGTAGAATAGCGGACATGACCTACGGCCATATCTCCTTTAAGCCTGCTTAAAATATCGGCATTGAAAACATCGCTGACCAGCCCCATATCTTTATGCACAGTCAATACGCCTTTGTGGCAGGAGACAATCCCGCAAGCCTCCTGTCCGCGGTGCTGCTGGGCGTATAAACCCAGATAAGTAAGCCAACTTGCCTGCCTGTTGCCAAAAATACCAAAAAGTCCGCAATACTCCTTAGGCTCCTCGCATATTATACCTTTCATCGTCCGCTCCATTTTAACGATTCAAAACATCTTCCTTGCGTATTCCACGCCGTTGCGGAATATCTGGAAACCGTCTCCGGTTTTTTTATTTCCTTTTGCTGTCCAGCGCGGATGTTGCTGGGGATACGCATGCCTTTCTGGATGCGGCATCAGACCGAAAACCCTTCCGCTTTTATCGCAGATACCCGCGATATTTTCTTGAGATCCGTTAGGGTTAAACGGATAACCGCTCAGCCGGCCATAGTTATCACAATACTGAAAAACAATCTGATTATTCCTATTTAACTGATTCAGCACAGTATTATCCTTTACCACGAACTTCCCTTCCCCGTGGGCTACGGGCAGATAAATTATCTCTGGCAGATTCTTTGTCCAAACACACTTAGTTTGCAAGGTAGCGCCCCGCCGGCAATGAGACTTCAAATACACCCAGCGGTCTTCGAATTTCGCAGAATCATTGAGTATCAGGCTTGCCTTCTGTTCAAAGCCGCTATCTCCTGGGAGGATGCCGCTTTTAACCAAGACCTGAAAACCGTTACAGATACCAATAATTAATTTTCCATCCAGGATAAACTTTTCTATGTCCTGCCTAAGCTTATATTTTAACTCATTGGCGAATATCTTGCCAGAGGAAATATCGTCTCCGTAGGAAAAACCTCCGGGCAAGGCGAGTATATGGTATTTTTCCAGACAGGCCTGTCCGCTTACAATTTTATTTATATGAACCAGCTCCACGCTGCCGCCTGCCATTTTAAAGGCGAATGCGGTCTCCTTATCGCAATTTGTGCCAGCGGTGCGCAAGACGCAAACTTTAGGTCTTATCATAGAATTTTCTTATTTCCGCGATTACCTCTCTGGGTTTATCCACCACAGTAAATATATCTACATCTTCCTTGCTAATGTTGCCTTTTTTTAAGACAACGCCCCGCAGCCAATTCAACATACCCTGCCAATATTTACGGTTAACCAGCACTACG
The DNA here is from genome assembly GCA_023818655.1 of Candidatus Omnitrophota bacterium. GTDB lineage: Bacteria > Omnitrophota > Gorgyraeia > Gygaellales > Profunditerraquicolaceae > JAMWCI01. The sequence continues at coordinate 3,252 of JAMWCI010000009.1, read as the reverse complement.
GGAAATTTGCCGATTCTGCGCGTCTGAATCAGGTTTATCGCTTCGGTAAATTCATCCAGAGTCCCGTAGCCGCCCGGTAGTATCACAAACGCCTTGGCATATTTTACGAACATAACCTTGCGTACAAAAAAATAACGAAAATTTAAAAGTATATCCACGTATTTATTCGGCTTCTGCTCCAAGGGAATCTGGATATTCAGGCCTATGGACTCGCCACCGGCTCTCTTTGCGCCTTTATTTGCCGCCTCCATAATCCCGGGACCGCTGCCGGTAATAATAGCATAACCATCCTTGGCTAACAGATAGGCGATTTCTTCGGCTAAACGATAATATTGACTTCCTCTTTTAGTCCGGCTTGAGCCGAATATGGAGACAGCATTACCCACCTGCGACAAAGCCTCAAAACCATCAATAAACTCAGACATAATCCTAAAAACGCGCCAGGTTTCCTCTTGGGTAAAATTATCTCTAATCATTTTTCCTTTCTCCTGGTTAACTCTCCTTACCACCTCAGTGGTTTTTGCCAAGCATCTTTTAACTCGGCAATGTTGGTGTTTATACAAACCTCTCCGCATACACCAAAAACGCGAAAATCTCGGCCTTTAGCTACGCATCCGATTAATCCAAAAGGCAATCCTTTTAACTGCGCCTCAAATTCACCCTGACTCTTTCTCTCTACCTCCACAATAAACCGGGAGTTGGATTCTGAGAACAATATAAAATCATTTCTCTTTGCTGCCTGATTGCTGTTATCGGATGCCTGATAGGGAACTTCTGCCAGAAATATATCCATTCCCAGTCCGCCGGAGAAAGCCATCTCTGCCAGCGCCACCCCTAATCCGCCGTCAGAACAATCATGCATGGCTCTAATTATGCCCCTTGCCGAAGCCCTGCTTAAGGCATTAAAGATTGCCTTGCTCCTCCGGGCATCTACTTTTGGCACGCCATTTCCCGTATAACCGACAAGGTCATAGTAATGCGAACCTCCCAATTCTTCTTTGGTTAAACCTACCACATAAATCAGGTCTGTCGGATTTTTAGCATACATAGAGACTGCTTTCCTGACATCCGGCATCACTGCTAAAGCAGAAATTAAAAGTGTTCCGGGAATGCTTACGGATTTCCCGCGTACATTAAATTCGTTATTCAGACTATCCTTTCCGGAGATAAACGGCGCGCCAAAGGCCTTGGCAAAATCATAACAACCCAAAGTCGCCCTGACCAAACTGCCGAGTCTATCCGGTTTATCCGGATTTCCCCAGCAGAAATTATCCAGTAACGCTACTTCTTCCAATGACCCGCCGACTGCAATAATCTGACGCAGGGCTTCGTCTATGCAGGAAGCGGCCATCCAATAAGGGTCAATAAAACCGTACCGGAAATTAATGCCGCAGGAAACAATCAGGCCTCTTTGCGAATCTAACAGCGGCTTTACAATACTGGCGTCAGAAGGCCCGTCGTTACATACGCCGGTTAACGGTTTTAATACCGAACCACCCTGCACCTCATGGTCGTATTGACGGATAACCCACTCTTTTGAACATATATCATAACGCGAAAGCAGCGCCAATAAAGTTTTGGTTAAGTCCTTTGGGCAGGAAAACCTTGGCTCCCTGTGTTTTGTCTGTACGAATACCGCTTTTTTGGGGATGCTGGGAAGCCCGCTGTGTAAAAACGCCATCTCCAGCTCGCATACAAGGTTATCCTTATAATAAAGCTGAAGCATTTTTGTATCCGTAAATTCTCCGATAACCGTAGCCTCAACGTTCTCTTTTTCAAAAAGCTTAATCAGCTCTTCAGAATTATCCGGGGGAACGGCCAAAACCATCCTTTCTTGCGATTCGGATATCCATATCTCCATATAAGAAAGACCGCTATATTTGAGGGGAACGCGCTCAAGATAAACCTTTGCCCCCAACTCTGCGGCCATTTCGCCTACGGCGCTGGAAAGGCCTCCGGCCCCGCAATCAGTGATGGCGGTGTAGAGATTCCTATCGCGCGCCTCTAAGAGCACATCCAGCATTTTCTTTTCCTGAATGGGATTGCCTATCTGCACGGCCCCGGAAGAAACCACTTCGGATTCATGGGTGAGCTCTCCTG
>JAMWCI010000009.1:0-1142 GCA_023818655.1 Candidatus Omnitrophota bacterium | reverse complement strand
GTACTGTCCTTCCTCCCCCCTCTAGCTCTAAATCTCCCGCGCGGGCTTTCTTAAAGGATTTCTCTTTAGGCATTATACCGACGGTACCGCAGTAAACCAAAGGGTTGCCTATATAACGCTCGTGAAAAAGGATTGCGCCGTTAACTGTGGGTATACCCATTTTATTTCCATAATCACGCACGCCGCTAACCACCCCTTTCATCACCCGTTTGGGATGAAGGATGCCTTTACCTAAACGAGAAAATGGGTAGTCCGGAGGACCAAAACAAAATACATCGGTGTTTAAAATGGGCTTGGCGCCTAATCCTGTGCCGAGAGGGTCGCGGATTACGCCTCCTACTCCGGTATTTGCGCCGCCGAACGGCTCCAGGGCAGAAGGATGATTGTGCGTTTCCACTTTAAAACACACATTGTATCTATCGTTAAATTTAATCACTCCGGAGTTATCCTTAAAAACAGAGACGCACCAGGGTTTATTTAATTCTTTCGTTGCCTTCATAATAGTGGATTTAAGAAGATTATCTATTTCCTTTGTAACTTGGCGACCTTGCGCCAAGGTAACCTCTGTGTATTTTATCTTGCCCCGGAAGGTTTTATGCCAACAGTGCTCAGACCAGGTCTGGGCGATTGTCTCCAGCTCGCAATCAGTGGGGTTGCGGCCTAACTTCTGAAAATACTTTTTAATAGCGCGCATCTCCTCTAAATTCAAAAAAAGCTGTCTGTCTTTACTAAGTTTAAGCAGCCCTGTATCATTGGCTTTCAATAAATCTACGGTAATCAGATGAAAATCATAGGTTAACTCTTTCCTTGCCCTGTAACTTGCGTCTTCAGAAGTGACAATATGCTGGATTAGTTTATTATAAAGCAGCTTATTGCAGATAGTCATAAGCCTGCGGTCATCCAAATTTCCCTTGATGACGTATTTTTTAGCTGTCTTTACCCTGCAGGCGGTCTCTATACCCAAGTCCCTTATTCCTTTTAAAACTGATTCTTCTGTTGGATCCATTACTCCCGGATTATAGGCAATCTCAATCACATGTTCATTGCGGCGATTTTGCGCTTCCTGATTATTGACAACATAATCCTGACAGACCTTATCCGCAAGAAGCTCATCGCAAATAACCTTTACCTGCTCTTCGGAA
>JAMWCI010000064.1 GCA_023818655.1 Candidatus Omnitrophota bacterium | reverse complement strand
TCTACTTCATTTTCATTCTCTCCTGAATTATTTTCTGGATGGTTCAACTGTCCCTTGCCGCAGAGATATCTGAAGAATCCCCTATTACTGTCAATGGCGATACTGTGGAGTACTCTACGGAACACAACGAGGTGACCGCAACCGGAAATGTGGAGATAGATTACAAAGAGGCAAAATTGACCTGTCATAAGATAAAGGTTAATACCCTAACCAAAGAGGCGGTAGCGGAGGGAAGGGCAAGATTAGAGGATAAGAAGGGGGTTATAGAAGGAGAGAAACTGATTTATAATTTTCAGACAAAAAGCGGAGTAATCTTTGACGCGCAATTTCGGGCAAATCCATATTTTGGCAGAGCCAGAACCGTAGAGAAGCTAAATAGCAATGAATTTTTGGCCCGTTATGGCTATTTGAGCAGTTGTGGTCTTGACAGGCCGCACTACCGTATCGGCGCGAAAAAAATAGATATGTTCCCGCAGGATAAAGTACTTATTCGTTCAGCAACTTTCTATCTCGGTCAGGTGCCCGTAATTACTATCCCCCAATACAACCATAACCTAACCGAACCCCTTATGCACGTCTGGGTTATGCCAGGACGCAGAAAAGACTGGGGTTACTATTTTTTGAGCGCCTGGAGATACAATTTAGCTAATGGTGTAGATGCCAGGGTTTATCTGGATTACCGCACCCGGCTTGGTCTAGCAGAAGGCCTGGGCATTACTTATGATACTTTAAACACGTTGCAATTAGGCAAAGGGGACTGGAAATTTTATTATACCGATGAGAAACCCACGCGGGGCATACCTGCGGGTCTTCCTTCTGAATTTCAAAGGTATCTTGTGCGTTTTCGTCACCAGTGGGATATTACTCCCCAGACTAATCTGACCATAGAGGCTTATAAAATACGCGATGAAAAACGTAAGAAGATAGATTCTACAGTTAGTTTTCTGAAGGACTATTTTTACCGGGAATTTGAACGGGATTCCCAACCCCTCAGTTACGCATATCTACATCATAATTTCGGCTTTTCTTCTTTCGATATGATTACCCAATACCGTATTAACCATTGGTTTGACCAGCTTAATAAACTGCCGGAGGCAAGATATACCCTTCCTAGCATACAGATTGGACAGTCGCCTTTTTACTTTGAGAACCTGACCAGCGCCGGCAACTACAACAAAAAGGCAACTACCGCTCCGGTAACGGCGGATAATGTTACGGCAAGTAGATTAGACACATTCAATAAATTATCCTTGCCTGCTAGAATCTCTTTTATTAAGATATCCCCTTTTGTGGCTAATCGTCAGACGCTTTACGATAAGGGGTCCAACAATCAGCGCCTTCCTGTAAGGACGATACTGTATAGCGGTGCGGATTTGAGCACAAAATTTTACCGGATTTTTAACGTAAAGACAAATTTTCTGGGTATGGATATAAATGGTCTGCGTCACATCGTCACACCTACGGTAAGTTATGCCTATAACCGCACTCCGACTATACCCTCTACCAACATTTATCAGATAGATACCGTTGATGCGATAGGCGCCAACAACGTAGTGGGGCTTGGACTGTATAATAAACTGCAGACAAAGCGAAAAGGCGCAAGCCTGGATTTTCTTAATTTTAGGGTAACTAGTTCCTATGTTATAAAGCCCAAAACCGGCAATAAAATAGGAAGCAACCTGTCCGACGTGCTTTTCGATTTAGAATTGATTCCTTATTCTTGGATGCAGTTGTATGCGGACGCAACTTACAACCGTTCCGTAGCCAAATCCGACCCTTCATACGGCACTTTTAGCGAGGTCAATTACGACCTTAATTTTAATATGGGAAAAGGACGTTCCCTCGGTATAGGGCAGCGTTACACTAGAAGCAGCGGAAATCAGATTACCTGCGGATTTAATTGGCGCCTTAATCCAAAATGGGCCCTTTCGATATACGAAAGGTATGAGATTAGTCATGACGCCGGTTTAAACAAAGGTCTTAATGAACAGCAGTATACTATATCAAGGGACTTGCACTGCTGGATTCTGGATGTGACCTATAGCGTAAATCAGGAAGGCGGACATACGGTTTGGTTTATCTTTAAACTGAAGGCATTTCCCGAGGGAGAGCTCGCTTTTAAACAACAAACTTATAATAAACCAAGAGGAGGCTCGGCGGATATCCGTTGATGTAACTCCAACCTTTCACAAGATGAAGAAAGTATCTATTATCGGTTCAGGATATGTGGGGCTAGTTACCGGCGCCTGCCTTGCCGAACTGGGTAACTTTGTTATCTGCGCGGATAATGACACCAAGAAAATCAACGTCTTAAAGAAAGGATTAATCCCTATATATGAACCGGGATTAGAAAAGCTAGTCAGGCGCAACCTCAAGAAAAAAAAACTTTCTTTTACCTCTAGCATAAAAGAGGCAGTAGATAAATCAGAGATTATTTTTATCGCCGTAGGAACGCCTTCACTGGAGAATGGAGAGGCGGATCTTACCGGTATTGAGAATGTCGCGCGCCACATCGCCTTATATATGAAAGGGTATCGTTTGATTGTGGAGAAATCCACTGTTCCTGTAGAGACCTGTGAATGGATTAAGCGCACTATCTTGACCTATATTAAGAATAAGACAGAGTTTGACGTGGTCTCTAACCCCGAATTCCTGCGTGAAGGCTCGGCGATTCACGATTTTATGCATCCTGATCGCATTGTTATCGGAACCGAATCTAAAAGGGCCGGGGATATCCTAGCTTCGCTATATAAACCCATAAATGCGCCGGTGCTGCTTACAAATATAAAGTCCGCTGAACTGATAAAACACGCTTCTAACGCATTTCTGGCTACCAAGATTTCCTTTATTAATGCTGTAGCCCGTATATGCGATAAAGTAGGAGCGGATGTGAAGGAGGTGGCAGAGGGATTAGGTCTGGATAAACGTATTGGCAGAGCTTTTCTTGACGCCGGCCTTGGTTACGGCGGATCTTGTTTTCCGAAAGACTTGGACGCATTCATCAATATCGCCCATAAAATAGGATACAATTTTGAACTGCTAAAGATGGTGCGCAAGATAAATCAAGAGCAGAGAGAATTTTTTCTACACAAGATTAAAAGTACGCTCTGGATAATCAAGGAGAAAACCATAGGCATATTAGGGCTTTCTTTCAAGCCGGATACTGATGATATGCGCAATGCCCCTTCCTTGGATATTATCGATGCGCTGCGTAATGAAGGCGCTTATATTAAAGTTTACGACCCTCAGGCGATGAAAAAGGCAAGAGAGTTGTTAAGAGGCGTTACTTTTTGCAAGAATCCCTATGATGTCTGTAAGAGCGCCGATTGCCTATTGTTGGTTACAGAGTGGGATGAATTCAGGGCGCTGGATTTTTATAAAGTGAAAAAATTGCTCAATCGACCGCTGATTATTGATGGTCGCAATATGTTAAATCCTGCCCTGTTAAAAGATATAGGTTTTGTCTATATAGGAATAGGCAGAGGCATTGGAGATGTCTGATTCTGTTTTTTATGATTTTTTGAAACGGCTTAAGCAAAAGAAGATAAAACTGGCGGTGGTGGGCCTGGGTTACGTAGGTTTGCCGCTGGCTATCTCTTTTGTGAAGGCAGGATTGCGCGTGTTGGGTATTGATAAGGACAAAGACAGGGTGCGTAAACTTCAAAAAAAACATTCCTATATCACCGACGTCTCAAATAAGGAATTAAGGGCAGCTTTAAAAACAAAAAGATTTCATATCTTCCAGACATTTACTGCAATTAAAGATGCGCAGGTAATCATTATTTGCGTTCCTACGCCGTTAAAAAGAAAATACCATCCGGATATTTCTTACATAAAAGAGGCGGTAAAGGCAATATCAAAAAATCTTGCCGCAGGGAGTCTGATTATTTTGGAAAGCACAACTTATCCCGGCACCACAGAGGAGGTTATCCTGCCTTTGCTTGAGGCCATGGGCTTAAGGCATAACCGGGATTTTTATCTGGCCTTTTCGCCGGAAAGAATCGACCCCGGCAACAAGCAATTTCCTCTACAGAAGATTCCCAAGGTGGTTGGTGGTTTAAGCCCGGCGGCAGGGAAACTAGCAGAGTTGGTTTACCGCAAGGTTATTAAAGATGTAATTATCGTCTCAAGCGCCAGGGCTGCGGAGACAGTAAAGCTGCTAGAGAACTCTTTTCGCCTTATTAATATCGCTTTTATTGATGAATTAGCGATGATGGCGCATAAGATGAATTTGGATATCTGGGAGATTATAAGAGCGGCTTCCACTAAACCATTCGGCTTTATGCCGTTTTATCCCGGCCCCGGGGTAGGAGGGCATTGTATTCCAAAAGACCCTTTGTATCTCTATTGGAAGGCAAGGCATGCCGGATTCTCTTCGCGGTTTATAAAGCTTGCCGCCGGGATTATTAACGCCATGCCAGACTATATTATAGGGCGCATAGAGGCGCTTCTAAAAGAAAACAAAATCGGCATAAGAAAGGCAAAGATACTTGTCATCGGCGCAACCTATAAAAAGGATGTTGCGGATTTGCGCAAGTCGCCAGCCATAGATATAATTTTAGGATTGAAGAAACGAAACTGCAAAGTGTCCTATTACGACCCTTTAATTCCGCATCTTAAGATTAACGGGATAGATTTAAAATCCGTAGTCTTAGGCAAGGAGACATTGTCTGTATTTGATTGTACGGTAATTGCCGTAGACCACACCGGCTTGGATTACCACGCAATATTAAAGCATTCTCGGATTATTCTGGATACGCGCAATGTTTATAACGGGATTGTAAATGAGAAAGTGCATAGACTATAAACAGAGCCAGGGTATCTTTGGAAAGAAATTTTTGGTCACTGGCGGAGCGGGTTTTATCGGCTCGCATATTGTGGAGAGGTTGTTGGCAACGGCTAATTTTGTCCGGGTGCTGGATAACTTTTCGAGCGGCAAACGCGATAACTTAAGATTTACCGAAAAATTAAACAATTCCGGAGTATTCGAACTGGTCAAGGGCGACATACGTTCATTGGACACCTGCCGCAAGGTGACAAAAGGGATAGACTTTGTATTGCACCAGGCAGCCTTAAGAAGCGTCCCTAAGTCTATGAGCGACCCGCGACTATACAACGAGGTGAATATAGGCGGGACGTTAAACATGCTTACTGCCTCGGCAGAAAACAGGGTAAAGTGTTTTGTCTTCGCTTCCTCTAGTTCTGTTTACGGAGAGGTAAAGGAGTTTCCGGAGAGGGAAGATTTTATTCCAAGGCCGATATCGCCTTACGCCTTAACCAAATTAACAGGAGAACATTACTGTCGTATCTTTAGTAAATTTTACGGATTGCCCACTGTGTCACTGCGTTATTTTAATGTTTTTGGAGAAAGACAATCCTTAGATGACGAATACGCAGTAGTTATCCCAAAGTTTATTACCTGCATATTAAAGGACAAACCGCCGCCTATCTATGGCACAGGGAAACAATCGCGGGATTTTACCTATGTCCGCGATGTGGTGGATGCGAATATCTTGGCAGCGAAGTTACCCTATCCAAAAGGGGAGGTTTTTAATATTGCCTCTGGGAAAGATTATACTGTGCTGGAGTTAGTGAATTTGCTGAATAAGATAATGCATAAAAAGATAAAGCCTGTATTTTTAAAACCGCGACCAGGCGATGTCTTTAAGACGCATGCGGATTTATCCATGTCTAAAAAATACCTTAAGTTTAAACCAGGATTCAATTTTATGGAAGGACTTAAATTAACGGTAGATTATTTTAAGGAAAAAGAAAAGCTATGAAGAGAAAGACAGTTGTGATTACAGGCGGTGCGGGATTTATCGGCTCGCATTTATGCGACCGGTTCATTCAGGAAGGGTTTCGGGTAATCTGTCTGGATAACTTTATTACGGGGTCAAAGGATAATATAATGCATCTTTTTGACGAGCGGGATTTCAGATTGGTAGAACACAATGTTACTAAGCATATTGAAATAAAAGAACGTATAGATTATATTTTGCATTTTGCTTCTCCTGCCTCGCCGCAGGATTACCTTAAATACCCCATTCAGACATTAAAGGCAGGATCTTTAGGTACGCTCAATACCTTGGGGTTAGCTAAAGAAAAGAAAGCGCGCTTTATGCTCGCCTCTACCTCAGAGGTCTACGGCGACCCTCTTGAACATCCGCAGAGAGAATCCTATTGGGGTAATGTCAATCCTGTGGGTGTGCGCGGTTGTTATGACGAAGCAAAGCGTTTTGCCGAGGCTATGACTATGGCTTATCACCGTGTTCATAAAATAGACACTAAGATTGCTAGGATATTCAATACCTACGGTCCGCGGATGAGGATTAATGATGGCAGGGTGGTGCCAAATTTTATTTATCAGGCAATAGAAAATAAACCGCTTACCGCTTACGGAACAGGCAGGCAGACGAGGAGTTTCTGTTATATAGATGATTTGATAGAGGGGTTATTTCGTCTAATGCAGGCGGATATAAATGAGCCGGTGAATCTCGGTAATCCAAGGGAGTTTAGCGTATTGGAGCTTGCGCGCTTGGTGATTAAGTTGACTGCCTCCGGAAGCAAGATTGTCTTTAAACCCGCGCCAGAAGACGATCCTAAACAACGTTTACCTGATATTACGATGGCAAAAAGAGTGCTTAAATGGCAACCCCGGATAAATCTGGAAGAAGGATTGATTATGACCATCCCTTATTTTAAAAATAAAATAGACATCCATCTCCTTGCTAATTGCCCGAGGAAGGCCTAAAGATATAAAGTCTGGAAGTGCCTCTTAGGTTTTGATGGGTAACCTGCCTTTGATATGAATGCCAAGGTCATCAGCCAGATTCAATACCTTATTTTCTTTCAGGGGCTTGCCATCCGCGTCAGAGATTACCTGAACTAATGGGCTCATACTAAACTTATGATTACGTTTTATGACGCGCGCTGTCTCTTTGGTATTCAGTTGCACCATACTTCCCGGCGGAAATATCCCTATTCGTTCAATCAGAACCCTCAGCAAGCTATATACAAAAGCGTTTTTATTGCGCATAATTTCCTTTGCTGTTTCAGTCGCCAGATAAGCATGGCGGTATATCCGGGGATGCACCATTGCCGTGTACATATCCACAAGGCCGACTATCTTGGCATATTCACTAATGGACTCCCCTTGTAATCCTTTGGGATAACCCGAGCCGTCTATCCGTTCATGATGATAAACGACAGTGTTTATAACTGATTCACTTAACCCGTTGATATTTTCTAATATTTGCCTACCGATAGCGGTATGTTCCTTTATCTCGTTACGTTCTTCAGGAGTTAATACCGCATTCCGATTAACCAGACCTAAATACTGTTTCATGCCTATATCGTGAAGAAACGCAGAAGCCCCTAATTCTATTAACTGAGAGCGGTTGTAACCCAGACCCAATCCTATATCAATGGAATAAATGCAGGTGTTTACAGAATGACAGAGGAGATAATTTATATCTACGGAATCCTTGGTTAGAGCCAAGGCTAACAAGTCATCGTTGCCTATGGTTAACTGGTCAACTATATTACCTATTTTTTCCATGATGGTTCTAGTCTCTAAGGAAGTATAATCCGTATCTTCTTTTAACAGTTCTTTTATAATGAATAATATATCCTCGTATAACCTTTCCAGCTCTTCAACTGGGCATATCCTGTCTTCTTTTTCCATTGAATAACAAGTTTCAGTCTCAGGGAGCGCTTGGTTTGTTTTCTCCATTTCTTTTGCCTTCAATTTTAATACATTAGAAAAATATCCTTTCAACGGATGCGGTTCTTTTTGAGGATGGGAAAAATAAAGGGTTTTTCCTTTGGTTGCTTGAGCTACGGACGATTGAAAAGTATTTTTCTGTCCTGAGGGAGGCGTCTTATTTTCTTCGTCTTTTTTAATTTTATCGAACACATTGGAAATCTTAACCATTGATGGTACGTCCGGTCTTATCATCGATACCGGCTATATTAATTTCCATATCTTTAACTACCTCTATAATTGTATTGTTGTCAATTTTGCTGAGCTCTTCGCTGTAGCCGGCTAACAGGGCCATCTCGCATATATTATTAATCCTTCTAGGGATTCCTTCGGAATGCCTGTAGATTTCGGTAAAAGCGTCTTCTTGGAATATCTCGTCTTTTGCCCCTGCTACAGTTAGTCGATGTTTGATGTATTCTTTTGTTTCATCCGGGGTTAAGGCCTTAAGATAGTACGATACCGCTATTCTCTGTTTTAATTGCGGAATATTATTAATTTTATCTTTAAGCTCAGGTTGACCAAGAAGGATAAGTGTAAGAAGGAAATTATCGTTTAGTTGAAAATTTAAAAGCAGGCGCAATTCTTCAAAGGTCTCTTCTTCAGGAATAGCCTGGGCCTCATCTATAAGGATTACTGTATTTCTATTCTCGCTTTTGTTTTTATATAAAATCTCGTTTAGGGCGTGCAATAAGTCAATTTTATGCACTAAAGATGAGGTGTCACCGCCTAATTGATAGATGATTTCCTTGAGAAGCTCTAATGTTGGTAAACGCGGATTAAATATAAGGGCTGGTTGGTATTGTTCTTTGGATAATTCTTCCAATAGGACTCTGCTTAAAAGGGTTTTTCCGCTTCCGTATTCGCCGGTTAAAACTGCGGCGCTTTCTTTTTCCCGGACCACATAAAATATCCGGGATAAAGCTTCGTTGTATTTTTGGGAGTAGTAAATAAAGCGGGGGTCAGGAGTATTTTTGAATGGTTTTTCGTTTAGTCTCCAGTATCTTTCGTACATATAATATAATGTATTCTACAACTTCAAAATTATATATTATAAAATAGACCTTGGCAACACTTTTTTAATCATTCATGATAACGTAAAATATCTTTCGCACTTTTGATATTGCCTAAGGAATAAAAAAGGCATATCCTCTTAGGTTGATAAACTATCAATTTATTAACCTAACCGAGCCGTAAGGCTC
>JAMWCI010000063.1:2616-9016 GCA_023818655.1 Candidatus Omnitrophota bacterium | reverse complement strand
CAATGAGCCGTCGAGTCTGAGATGAACGCTGGATAAGTTTACATCCTTTCTGGACGCGATAGGAATTCAAAAGGTTTTCTAACAAAGGGTATCTGGGTTGTTCGCGTACAAACATATTGAAATTAAATCCGAGGTTAGCGCAGACGGTGTTGGAGAGTTCCCATCCCCCAGCATGCACAGCCACAAGTATCAGTCCCCGGCCTTTTTGAAGAGCCTGACTAATATTTTCTAATCCCTCGACAACTACGTATCGTTTTAGATAAGCCTTGTCTATCACGGAAAGTAGGAATATCTCTATGAAATTCTGACCGAAGGTGCGATAAAAATCAAACGTGATAGCTCTTAAGGTTGACGGAGAATATTCCTTGCCAAAGGCTACTTTTAAATTGGCGTAAGCCAATGCGCGGTGCTTTAAATCAAAGAGATAAAATAACTCGCCTACCCTTCTGCCTATAAAAAAACTCACCCCAACAGGCAAGAGTCGTAGAAATACAGCCGTTAGTCTAAACAGAATATATATCGCGTAATCGCTTATGGAATTGGGCCTCTGCATTTTTTATGGTTAGCTGTATACGCAAAACAAACAGCTTACAACCTAAATAACTAAGAGTCGAAGACCTCAGCCGGCTAACATCCTTCTCTGTAGTAACAAGCGTATTTATTTCTTTTTCACGGCAGCTGCGGATAATCTCATTTAAATCCTTCTGGGTGTAATAATGATGGTCCAAGAACTCAAAAGACAACCCGACTACAATGCCAAGCCCCTGGATTATCTTTCTAAAAGAGAGTGGGTCACCTATACCAGAAAACAAAGCTACAACTTTTCCCCTCAGGGTATACGTTTCTATTTTAACGGAGGGATTGCTGATATCATAGAAGTCGATTGGCGTATGCATGGATTCTACGATAATGGCTTTTGGATTAATGGCAGAAAGCATATTTTTTATATTGGCTGTGTCCTGAATAAGATTTGTCTTAGTAAGGACAAAAATATCCGCGCAATCCAAAGAAAAAAGCGGCTGCCTCAATATCCCCCGCGGCATAAGCCGACGGTTGCCAAATGGATTCGTGGCATCAATGGTTACTATCTCCAGATCTTTCTTTAATCTCCATTGCTGCAGGCCATCATCCAGAATAACCGTATCTACCCTGTAATCTTCTAAAGCCTTGCGCCCAGCGCGAAACCTGTTTGTGTCTACGATTACAGGGACATCCTTAAGTTTATCTTGAAGCATATACGGCTCATCACCTACGGACTCGGCGTTTATGCAAGATTGCGAGGTTACGATTTTCCTTTTATAGCCCCTGCTGACTATTGCGACTCTGCGGCCTTGGTCTTTAAGGAACTGGGCGATATAAAGAACAAGGGCGGTCTTTCCTGTTCCGCCTACAGTGATATTGCCTACACTGATCACTTTGCAATTAAGCCTTCTCTTAAAAATACGGCTGACGTAGATGATAATCAAAACTAACAAGCCGTAGATAAGAGAAAACAAAAACAAAGCTTCTTTAACTACAGCAGGAATGAAACCTTTTGTCCTGTCTGTAGCCAGAGAAAAAAGATATTTTCTTATCATATAAATGGGATATCCTCCAAATACTCTATGTGTTTAGATTATCTTAAAGAGGATTAGTGCGCCGAGGATAATGAAGAGAAGCGCGGCTGAATACCTCACAAGTTCTGGTTTAATATATTTCCCGAGAAACGTCCCGATAAGAACAGAAATAAGCGTAACCAAGGCGTAGGCGCATACAGAACCAACCAATACCGCAAACGGCTTGCCTGACTTGACGGTCATAGCTATACCCACAAACTGAGTCTTATCTGCTAATTCAGCCACAAACACTGCGGCGAAAGTAGCTAGAAATACCTTCCAATCCATAGATTTCTCCTCTTTCATTTTAAGTTAACAGTGTCTTTTTTATTATAATATATAATATATTATCATAATCAACAATCCCCGGCAATAATTTTATCAGGTAGAAAACCTTATACTTATCAAAATGATAAATTTTTAAAGGCAGGTCTTTTAATCGGTGGCAAGAAAAGAGATATTCCTTTCAATAAACTCAATGAGTTTTTGCTGGAGGTGGGAAGGAAGATGAGTAAATTCCACTCCCATACCCGGGTAAAAGTGAGGTTGTATCTGTTTATCGGCAAGCCAGACTACCTTTGCCTCCATCTCCATCTCCTCACCAGAAGGTGGAAGCTTTAATTTCATAGCGATCTCGTCTCCCAGCTGAAAGTTCTCGCAGCCGAAGATGAAAGCGCCTATGGCGCTTAAATTCAAGATATCTGCTTTATAGCAAGGAGGAGGATGACCAAACTTCGCTTTCAGTTCTACTTTTAAGTCAATGGGTAGACGTTTAAACCTGCGACGCAGCTGCATCTTTCTTATATTCTCTATTACTTTATCCTCCTGAAAACTATTAAGCGCAATCTCCTCGGATGGATACATCTCAATAACCCTGTCTATACCGGTGACGGAGAATATATTCTTGAAGTGTGAAGGGACATTGACAAATTTCATCCTTCCGTGATTATTAAGCACTTCCTTGTAGGCAATGACAATCACCGATATGCCCATATAATCAATGAAATCTACTTCTTCAAAATTGCAGAGTATATCCATATAACCATCCCGTATACACTGACCTACTGCCTCTACAAAATTAGCGGCATTTACGTCAATCTTTCCGGATAGGTCCAGGATAATAACAGCGTTAAACTGCCTTGCCCTAATCTCCATTTTGCTCTTTATCCTCTCTTATGGCAATGGCAATTTCTGGATTACCCTTCAGGGTGTTGTGCACTGGGCAGTTCTTGATGAACTCTTGAAGGGCTTTTTTCCTGCGTTCATCAAATCTAACCCCTTTCAAATCCACGCTAAGCTGGATAGACTTAAAACTAAAAGGCGACTCCTTGCTAAGTTCCGCTTCTGCGGTAACCAAAAACCCCCCAAAATCTAACCGTACGCCTTCAGCGTATTTACGGATGTAAACACCTGCGCAACTGGCTAAACTTGCCAACAATATATCCAAAGGAGTAACGCCTTCCTTGCCTTTCGCATCTATTGTCAACTGGCTATTGCCGAGTTTTACATCAAAGATAACATCATTTCGGTGCTCAACTTCTGCTTTATACATTTCTTCCTCCTCAGTTTAAAAACAAAATCTTACCTTACATATTATCATAAATACTCTCACCTGCAATCTTATTCTTTTAAAAATTCTTGCAGATAGGCAATAGCGCGCAAGGTTGCTCCTTGATTTGTCAAAACAAGTCTCTGCGCCCTCTCGGAAAATTCCGCCACTCTTGCCGGATTACGCAACAATTGCCTTAGTTGCATAAGTAAATCTTCTTCGGAATCCACCATTACCGCGGCATTATTCCTTAAGAAAAGCTCTGCGGTGTCGCGAAAATTAAACATATGCGGCCCGAATAAAACCGTCTTTCCTAATGCCGCCGGCTCCAGTATATTATGTCCACCCTTAGATACGAGACTACCACCCACAAAGACTATATCTGCAGCCGAATAAAAAGAAAGAAGCTTGCCTACGGTATCCAGAATAAAAACACTCTTCTCAGAGACAACTAACTCTGCCTGGGGCATCTGACTGATAAAGATAACAGAAAAACCGCAGCGCACAGCTAAAGCACCCACCTCTTTACTGCGTTCCGGATGGCGCGGGGCAATAAGCAGGACCAGGCTGGGAAATTCCAAAAGTAGCTGTTTATATACGGACAGAATTTTATCTTCTTCTCCGGGATGAGTGGAACCGACAACTAAAAGTTTATTTTGACTGGATAAGCCCATACGTCTGCGCAGATTGGTGTCTATATCTTCTTTTCTCAAATAACCGCAGACATCAAATTTCATGTTACCGGTTATCCGTATATCCTTTCCAGAAACACCAAGCTTAATTAATCGTTCTTTATCGCGCTGGGCCTGCACGCAGAAAAGACTGATTTTTCTTAAAATAGGTCTGATAAAAAACCTTGCGCTTAAATATCCTGCGAATGAAAAATCCGATATTCTTCCGTTTACGGTAACGATAGGGATTTTTTTCTTGTGTAACGCTAAAATGAGATTGGGCCATAACTCCGTCTCCACCAGTATGAATAAAGAAGGGTTCAACCTGTGTATAACCCTCTTGGCAATAAAGCTTAAGTCCAAGGGGAGATAAGTTACGAAATCGCCACTTTGGGCAATACCCTTGGCGATTCTGTTTCCAGTAGCAGTTATTGTTGAAATTACTATCTTTTTATCGGGATAAACCTTACGCAATTCCTGCACTAGCCCCTTAATCGTCATCGCCTCGCCCACGCTGACCGCGTGTATCCAGATAGGCCTGTTTAATAAGAGTCCGGCGGGTAGATAACCCAGCCGCATTTTAAACCCAGAATGAAACTTGTTTCTTAATATATATATGGGCAGATAAAATAACGCCACTAACAGAAATATCGCATCGTAAAGTACAAACATTATCCTAATCCCCGATTCACTAACTGCTTATCTGATAGACTTACGCCCGCGGGTGCGCCTTATCATATACATTCTTAAGTCTCTCTGTGGTAAGATGCGTGTACACCTGCGTGGTAGAAAGATTGGCATGCCCCAAAAGCTCCTGCACCGTGCGCAGGTCTGCCCCGCGGTTTAAAAGATGCGTGGCAAAACTATGCCTAAAGGTATGCGCAGAAACTTCATGTTTTATCCCGGCTATACCTATGTATTTTTTTACTATGTCGCGCACCCCCCGGCAGCTGATGCGTTTTCCGCTCTTATTTAAAAAAAGGGTCTCCGACTGTTTTTTGCGTTTATCAATATAGCTGCGTAGACTCGCAATTGCCGTATCGCCTATGGGGAGTACTCTTTCTTTTCTGCCTTTGCCTGTAACCTTAACTGTTCCTCCGATAAAATCTATATCTTCAAGATTCAGATTGACCAGCTCCGAAATGCGTAACCCCGTGGAATAAAAAGTTTCCAATATCGCCCTGTCCCTTAAACCCCGCTCATCCTTATCGTTTTTGGCAAAGGCGGATTCAATTAGTCGGGATACCTCCTCTTCGGTCATAAAAGCAGGCAGTTTTTTTTCCATGCGTGGGCTGGAAAGCGTAAGGATGGGATTGGTCTTAAGATAACCCTCGCGCACCAAGAATTTAAAAAAACTGCGCAGGCAAGAGAGTCTGCGGTTTATGGTGCGACCGCTAAAATTCTTTTCCTTAAGTACAGACAGGTATTTACGCAGAGTAAGGTAATCTACTTTCTCCAGTTCAGCGTCGCCTAAGAATTTTGCAAAGGCATTAAGGTCTAACTTGTAATTCAAAAGTGTATGGCTGGAGTAGTTCTTTTCTATCTCCAGATAACGCAGGAACTTCTCAATATATTTATCCATACAAAACCCTCTGCGATATATTTTATCATAGAGGGCTATTTTCGCAAATAACTAATACTGATATATTAATCTTGTTTCTTCTCTGGCAGGGTGCGCGAGGTAAAGCGGCACTTGGGAAAATTAGTGCATCCGTAGAAGAAACCGCGCTTTGAGCGGCGCTCCACAAGTTCGCCTACGCATCCTGGTTCAGGACACTTTACACCAGAGGTAATGGACTTGGAGTTCTTGCAGTTAGGGAAAGCCGAACAACTTAAAAACTTGCCGCGCCTGCCCCACTTGACAATCATAGGCTTGCCGCACTTATCGCATACCTGATCAGAAACAATCACTTCTTTTTTTATGTTGGCCTGGGCAAAATCAAGACTCTCTTTAAAAGGAAGATAAAAATCCTGCAAGACCTTCAGGCGCTCCAGGCGACCCTCTTCTATCTCATCCAACTCTTCCTCCATAAGCGCCGTAAATTTCAGGTCCATTATCTTGGGGAAATATTCTATCAACATATCGCAAACCTTAAATCCCAGTTCCGTCGGATAAAAATACCCTTTGAGCCTGCGCATATAATCGCGCATAATGAGCGTATAAATAATCGGCGCGTAGGTAGAAGGTCTGCCGATACCTTCCTCTTCAAGGGCCTTGATCAGAGAGCTGTCGGAATAACGAGAAGGCGGCTTGGTAAAATGCTGGGAAGGCAACAACTTTATCAGCTGCAGGATATCATTTTCCTTTACTTCCGGAATAACATTTTTGCTGTTCTCCTCTTCATTATTATTCTTGTTGTAAACCGCCAAAAAACCTTTGAAGACAAGGTTGCTGCCGGAGGCAACAAATAAATATTTATCCGCCTGAATTTCTACGTTTTTAGTGGTATAGCGGGCGCAAGACATCTGGGAAGCCAAGAAACGGTTATAGATTAATTCGTACAATTTATACTGGTCTTTAGTGAGGAATTCCTTAAGGCTCTCTGGCGGCCTGAAAACAAGCGTAGGCCGAATAGCTTCATGCG
>JAMWCI010000063.1:0-2606 GCA_023818655.1 Candidatus Omnitrophota bacterium | reverse complement strand
GCCTCCTGAGCTATTTTTTTTACCTTATAGATATTGGGCTTCTCTGGAAGGTATTCCTGACCCAAATACTGCGATATATAATTCCTTGCTTCTGCGATTGCCTCGTTAGCCACGCGCGTAGAGTCCGTGCGCATATAGGTAATCAATCCAATAGGCGCGTCTTTGCCCAAATCCACACCTTCATAAAGCTGCTGCGCAATCATCATAGTCTTAGTGGCATTAAACCTTAATTTATTAAATGCCTCCTGCTGAAGAGTGCTGGTGATAAAAGGCGGGTCAGGATAACGTTTTTTCTCTGATTCATTAACCGCGGCGACTTGGAATCTCTTCCCCTGAATATCATTTACAATTTTATCCGCCGCCTCTTTATTTGGTATCTTCGCTTTCTCCTGACCGATTTTCTCCAGTTTTGCCGTAACGGGCTGGCTTCCTTCATGATGCAACTGGGCCTCTATCTCCCAGTATTCTTGAGGTATAAACTTCTGAATCTGCCTTTCCCTTTCCACAACCAGACGCAAAGCCACTGACTGCACCCTTCCTGCGCTTAACCCCCGGTTAATCTTTCTCCAGAGCAGAGGGCTTAGAAAATAACCCACAATTCTATCCAGCACCCTGCGGCTTATCTGCGCTTCCACCATCCTGGTATCAAAAGAACGCGGGTTTTTAAAAGCCGCGGTGATTGCCGAAGGAGTTATCTCATGGAAAGTCACCCGTAAAACATCTTTGTCCTTCAAAATCCTCTCTTTAATCTGCCAACCTATCGCCTCTCCTTCCCGGTCAGGGTCAGTAGCCACATACACCTTATCTTTATTGCCGGCTTCTTTCTTTATATTATCTAAAATTTTTTTTCTTCCGGAGATAACTGTGTAAGCAGGCGTAAAACCACCCTCAATATCCACGCCCAATTTTTTTGCGGGCAGGTCAAGGATGTGCCCCATGGAAGAAATAACTGTAAAACCATCACCCATAATTTTGCTGATAGTCTTGGCCTTGGTCGGCGACTCCACTATAATCAGATTCTTAGCCTTCATTATTCATCCTCGCAAATTGTTTTCCCGGTAACTCTCTTATTAATCTTTTCATTTGCAGTTTTAAGAGTGTGCCCATAATATCGGATAAACCGATGCCGGCCGTTTCTATCAATTCATCCAAACCGACAGGCTGTCTTTGTATTAAATTATACACGATTGCCTCCTCTTTCTCTAACCCCATATTGGTAGCGCTGATGACCGGCGCTGCTACCTTACAATGGGCCTGCCTACCAGGAATTATCAATTCCTCCAAGATATCATCCACGCTTAAAACCGGCTTTGCCCCTTCCTTAATTAATCTATTGGTGCCAAAAGCGCCCCTAGAATCAATCTCTCCCGGCAGGGAGAATACCTCCCTGCCCTGCTCTAAGGCAAAATCGGCTGTAATCAAGGCGCCACTATTCTGCCCTGCCTCAACCACTAATACCCCTAGACTCAATCCGCTTATCAGACGATTGCGCCTAGGAAAATTCTGCCTGAGCGGCTTTTCTTCAATAGGAAACTCAGAGATAACCGCTCCGTTTGCGGAAATATCCTCTGACAATTCTTTATTTTCCGGAGGATAAATATTGCCCAGGCCGCTTCCCAGCACTGCAATAGTCCTACCTTTTGCCTTCAGCGCACCGTGATGACTGGCCGTATCTATGCCGCGCGCCATCCCAGAAATAACAGTAAAACCGCAATTAGCCAGCTCAAAGGCGAATCTCTCTGCATTGCGTAAACCGTAGAAACTTGCCCGACGACAACCAACAATAGCCAGACTGTATTTATCCTCTTCTTTCAACTCTCCCTTAATATAAAGCACAATCGGAGGGTCATAAATATTCTTTAGACTTTCGGGATAACCTCTGTCTTCCTGTGTCAAAATCTTGAGGTTATCTCTCTTTGCCAAAATAAACTCCCTCTCCAGAGCATTTTTTTGAAAAGAATGAATCTTATATGCTGTTTCTTCTCCAATACCAGAAACCGCCATCAGTTTTTCTGGCGAAGCATCCAATATCGCCTCAGGTTTCCCGAAGAACTCCAAGAGTCTTTTCAGGCGGACGCTGCCGATACCACCAACCATATTCAGGCTAACTAATGCCTCCAGTTTATTCATCTTATTATTTTATTTTCGCAGACGCCTTTTCTGCGTTTTTCTTATACTCCTACCGCAGGACAAAGAGAGAATTCTTATAATCTTATCCGCCACCTCTGTCACTGATAAATTGGAAGTATCAATATGTGTATCTATCTTGGCATAGTAAGGTGCGCGCAGCTTAAGCAAAAGTTCAATTTGCCTCTTAGGGTCCCTGACATTTAAAAGCGGCCGCTGCGTAGACCCTGATGTGCGTTTAAGAATAACCTCGGGCGTTGCCGATAAACAAATAACGCTCCCCGTCTCTTTCATAATGCGGATATTCTCCGCATCTATTACTATGCCGCCTCCGCAACCAACGATGAAATTTTTCTCCTTGGCAATCTCTTTTAACACCTGTTTTTCAATCCTGCGAAAATACGGCTCTCCGCTTTTGGCAAAAATCTCCGCAATGCTTCTTTTCTCTCTCAATTCAATCAAATCATCCAAATCCACAA
>JAMWCI010000146.1 GCA_023818655.1 Candidatus Omnitrophota bacterium | reverse complement strand
TGTATCAACTTAGCCTCTGCGTTCTTGGCCAGCCTTAACTGCAAGTCAAGCTCGCCTAAAAACATCTCAGCGCTTTCCTTGATTACAGCAAAAAAGAGTTCGTTTTTACCCCTGAAATAATGATAAATTATACCCTCTGAACATTTTGCACCGCTGGCTATTTCTTTGGTGGTAGCACTGGAAAAACCTGCTCGGGCAGCTACGTTGAGGGCGGAATTAATTATTCTCTTGCGGGTATGAATGCCGGAATCTTCTCTTTTCATTCCAATCTCTTGTTTATTGAGTGAGTACTCACTCAATAAAAATATACAGCATTATTCTTCTTTGTCAAGTAGAAAACAAGATTGTCTGAGGGTCTACTTACTTGCGGATATTTGTTTCGATAAAATAAATGAGGTGTTTTATTTCTACGGGTTTAGCGACAAAAAGATGCCCACCTAACATGCCGTGCTTGCCCTCCAACTCATCTTTGTTAACGGCAGCGGTTAAGAATATTACGGGGATATCGGCGGTGTTTTTATTGTTTTTTAACTGATAGAAGACATCGCCTCCATCCACTTCAGGCATTATAACGTCCAATAAAATCAGGTCAGGATTAAATTCCAGAGCCGCGCTAAGACCTCGCTCTCCCCTGTTTTCCACCTTAACTTCATACGCCCCGGATTGCTCCAGATTTAATTTTATTAATCTGGTGAATTCTTCTTCGTCATCAATAATCAGTATTCGCTTTTTTACCATATAGAACATCTCCTTTCGCAACTACCTATTTAATTCAATCGGTTTTCTTTATCTTATAAATTGGTCCTAAGAGTTATAATCACCTTAGTCCCCTTGCCGGGCTTGCTTTTTATCGCTATTGAACCTTTGTGCATAGCCAATATATTTCTGCTTACAGACAAACCCAAACCTGTGCCGCCACGCGGTCCCTTGGTAGTAAAGAACGGCTCAAATACCCTATTCAGATTCTCTTCCGGAATTCCAATGCCGGTATCCTCAATTTCAACTCTCACTGCCTTTTCTCCTGCCTGAAGGGCATCCTCTTTTCTCTCTATATTATCTTCTGCACCTTTGCCATCTATTTCATAAGCGCGAATAACAATCTTTCCGCCTTTAGGCATAGCTTGTATCGCATTCAATAGTACATTAATGAATACCTGCTGCAATCTGTTCTTGTCAACCATAATCATAGAAATATCGTTTTTTACATCAAAGACTATCTCTATACTCTTCCTTTCAAACTGGTTCTTTAGTAAGTCTAAAGATTCTTCCAGAATACTCTTTATATCCTCTAACTGCAAGTCCAGCGTCTTTGCCTTAGAGAAATCAAGCAGCGTGTTTATAATTCTATCTGCCCTTTTAATGCTTTCTTTGAGTGAAGCCAATGTTGCCGCAACTTCCTCTCCCCTGTTGTTTATCTTTGTCTCCAGATAATTTATCCCCTGTAAAACTATCGCCAACGGATTTCTTACTTCATGCGCTATCCCGCTTGCCAACTGGCCTATAGTATTTAATTTTTCAGATTGAATAAGCTGTTCCTGGATGCCTTTTAGCCTCGCATATGCATCAATTATTTCCTGCTCGCGCATCTTAAGCAATTCCTGATCATCTTCAAGTTCTTTAATTAATTTTCCTCTCTCATGCTCCCTGACAAATGCGTTGTAATGCTGGCTGCCGGAAAACTCAGACAACAGCACGATAAACAACGCGGTAAAAAACAAGAAATAATTTGTGAAACAGAAATCTGTCAGATTAACATTGTGTCCGTTGGCAAACGTGACTAAGTCATAAATAATTATCTGCGAGATACAAAATATAAAATTGTTCGCGTAATAGAACGGATTAATAAAACATAACCCCAAGAAGATAAGATTTATACCTGAGTAATAATAACTGTGGAAACCTTTATTAAGATACGCCATAAGCAACACATCAAAACTCAACAAGAAGGCGCTTATATTAATGTACCAAAGGATGTACCTCCTTGCTTTTTTAAAAAAGGTAAGCAGGATAAATATAAGCATAATCAAAGAAGTAAACAGGCGCATCTTAAAAAAGGTACTGCTTAATAATGGGTAGGCTGCGTAATCAAAAATATTGAAGGCTGTATGGATGATTATGGCTAAAGGCACAAAGATCGGAAGAGCA
>JAMWCI010000062.1 GCA_023818655.1 Candidatus Omnitrophota bacterium | reverse complement strand
ATCTGCCTAAACCCCAGCCTGTCTTTAACACGAAAAGCCTTTATCACCTTAAAGGGTCGGAACCTATTGCAGAACTCCGGGGATTCATTTCCGTGAAACTGTAAAGCGTCCAATCGGCACTTCTTGGCAATACGTTTTATCTCTTTCTCTTTGGCATCTACAAATACGCCTATCTTAAGTATATCTTTTGGCAGTTTGTCTATAATCTGGCGCGCCTTTCCCGGAGTTACATATCGGCAGCTCTTCCTGTAAAATACAAATCCTACTGCACTAACTCCTTCCCTAGCACAGATTAAAGCATCATTAAGGTTTGTAATGCCGCATATCTTTACCTTAACCACAAATCTCTCCGCGGATTTTTTCTCTTATGTCCATAAACGACGAACTATCAACCACGAAACAAGCTCACCAACCCATTATCTGCCGGACTGTTTTGGCGATATCCTCTGCCTGCATAAACGCCTCTCCGATAAGCAGGGCATTGACTCCGAGTATCCTGCAAAAGAGTACATCCTGATAACTTTTAATTCCGCTTTCCACCACTACAATCTTGTCTTTGGGTATTAATGGATAAAGCTTCTCCGTCGCCTTAAAATCTACCTCCAGTGTCCGAAGGTCGCGGTTATTTATGCCGATAAGACCAACTTTTAAATTCAAGATTTTTTTCAGTTCCTTTTCAGTATGCACCTCAACCAGACACTCCATCCCCAGAGAAGAAGCTATCTCCATAAACTCCAGAATCTGGTCACGCGTAAGGATATCTGCAATAAGAAGTATTGCATCCGCGCCAAAAAAACGCGATTCATAAACCTGATACGGCTCTATAATAAAATCCTTACGCAGTATCGGACAACTTACCATGTCCTTGACCTCTTTAATATAAGAAATGTTTCCTAGAAAATAATCTTCCTCCGTCAGAACTGATATCGCCTGAACATCAAGTTCCTCATAAATGGCGGCTATCTCCCGCACATTAAATTGCTCTCTTATTATCCCCCGCGAGACAGACGCCTTTTTAATCTCGGCAATGAGGGAAATTTGCCTAGGCTTGTCTATCGCCTTTATAAATGGACGCGTCAGTGGAAGTCCCTCTATTCTCGCCTTTAACTCTTCTTCAGGCAAGGCCTGCTTTAGCGCAAGCAAACGTTCCTTCTTTTTGGCGATTATATCCTTCAAAATATCAGTTTTTGGCATACGAATACTCTTTTAAAAGTTGTAACTTTTCCAGCGCCGCTCCGCTATCAATAGAATGAGCAGCTAACGCTATCCCCTCTTTTATAGAAGTAGTCCTATCTGCGGCGTATATGGCTGCGCCTGCGTTCAACAGCAATATATCGCGTTTAGGCCCGCTTTTTCCCTTCAGTAAATCCATCGCTATCTCCAGGTTATCCTGAAGACTGCCTCCTAATAAATCTGCAAAGCGTGCCCTCTTTAATCCGAAATCCTCAGGGATTATCTTGTAATCAGAAAACCTGCCGTTATTTACCTCGGAAACATAAGTAACCTCGGTGGTGGTAATCTCATCCAATCCATCCTCTCCATGCACCACCAGCGCATGTCGTCTCCCCAGATTATGCAAAACCTTTGCCAATACCATGGTCAAATCTCTGTCGTAGACGCCGATTAACTGATTGGTGACGCCTGCGGGATTAATCAGGGGCCCAAGGATATTAAAAATAGTGCGGCCGCCAATCTGACGCCTTGCCGGCATCACCTTCTGCATTACCTTGTGCAGATTAGGAGCAAAAAGAAAAGCTATACCTATCTCCTCTAAACACTGTTTAATACGTCCCCTGTCCATCTGGATATTTACGCCCAAGGCCTCCAATATATCCGCACTGCCGCACTTACTTGATACCGAACGATTACCGTGTTTTGCCACAGTTATCCCGGCTCCGCTGGCTACAAAAGCAGAAAGCGTAGAGATATTAAATGTGCCTTTCTTATCTCCTCCTGTACCGCAGGTATCCAGTATATTTGGTTTATCCACGATAATCGGCTCTACGTATTTAAGCATTACCTTTACCGCGGTAGTCAATTCCTCAGGGGTTTCGCCTTTGACATTTAGAAAAGCAAGAAATTCTACAATGTCAGCTGTCTCGGCAAAACCGTTTAAAATCTCCTCCATTGACGAAAGCATCTGCTCCTCGGTTAGGTCTTTCTTCTGGATTAATAGTCTTATGGAATCCTTAATCACTGTTTAAGAAAATTGCGCAGTAAATCCATACCAGCAGTTGTCAGAACGCTTTCAGGATGAAACTGCACACCCCAAACCTTAAATTCCTTATGTCTTAAACCCATAATTTCTTTTTCCTTGGTCCAAGCGATTATCTCTAATGATGACGGAATGGTCTTTCTCTCTACGAGCAAAGAATGGTACCTAGTCGCCTCAAAAGGGTTTGGGATGCCTTTAAAGATCTCTTTGCCATTATGGTAGATAAGGGAGGTTTTACCATGCATAAGTCTCTTTGCCCCGACTATTTTACCCCCAAAAACAAGCCCTATTGCCTGATGCCCTAAGCAGACTCCCAGGATAGGTATTTTTCCGCTAAACTCCCTTATGAGAGAACAAGATATACCCGCATCTTCCGGTCTACCTGGACCAGGAGAGATAACAATTTTGTCCGGCTTCAGCCGTATTATCCCTGACAGGGTTATCTTATCGTTCCTGAATACCCTTACCTTCTCGCCCAGCGCGCCCAGATACTGGACAAGGTTGTAAGTAAACGAATCGTAATTATCAATCATAAGTATCATTCTTTCTCTCTCCAAATCCTTGCCCCTAATCTTTGTAATTTATCCTCGAGGTTTTCATAGCCGCGTTCTAAGTGATAAATCCTTGAAATGGAAGTCTTGCCCTTTGCAGCCAGCCCGGCAAGCACAAGGCAGGCAGACGCCCGTAAGTCCGAGGCCATCACCGGCGCACCGGAAAGTCCGTTTACACCATCTACAATCGCATGCGGACCTTCTCTTTGAATATGCGCTCCCATACGGTTTAACTCTGCTACATGCATAAACCTATCCGGATAAATTTTCTCTGTAATCACGCTTATACCTCTTGTCACACTCATCAAAGCCATAATCTGCGCCTGCGCATCAGTAGGAAAGCCTGGATAAGGAAGGGTAGTGATATTTACGGCATTAAGTTGTTTTTTAAAACGAACTTTCAGAGAATTGTCGGTAATAGAAATAGAAGCCCCTGCTTCCTCCAGTTTATCAATTACCGCTCCCAGATGTCCAACACAGGCGTTCTTAATAGTGATATTGCCCTGGGTAATAAGACTGGCAATCATAAAAGTAGCGGTTTCAATCCGGTCTGGTATAATCGTATGCGAGGCGCCGTGTAAATGCCTCACTCCTTCAATCTCAATGACTGGCGTTCCATGCCCCTTAATTTTTGCGCCCATCTTAATCAAAAATTCCGCCAGGTCTACCACTTCCGGCTCGCAGGCAGCGCACTCAATGACGGTTTTTCCGTCGGCCAAAATCGCAGCCATCATTACATTATCGGTAGCCAGCACCGAAGAGCCGTATACTCCGCCCAGATAAATATGCGCACCTTTAAGCCGAGTTGCCTTTGCTGTTACATATCCCGATTCTATGTTTATATCTGCGCCCAACGCCCTTATGCCCTTTAGATGCAAGTCTACCGGACGGATGCCGATTACGCATCCTCCCGGCAAAGAAACCTTCGCCTTCTTGAGTTTTCCTAGCAACGGACCCAAAACGCAAAAAGACGCTCGCATAGTAGAAACAAGTTTATAGTCGGCCACAAAATTATTAGACTTGCCTGCGGTAACCGTAACCACCCCTTTTTCAAACTCCGCATTCTTTCCCAGGGAACGTAGAATTTTAATCATGGTGTTGGCATCGCGCAACTCCGGAACACCTTTAATGATACAGGCGTCATCCGTTAAAAGAGTGGCTGCTAATATTGGCAATACTGAATTCTTCGCCCCGGAGATACAAACCTCGCCCTCAAGTCTTACCCCGCCTTCTATTGATAGCTTATCCATCTTGACCTAACCTTTTAGCAATAATCACCCTTTCTATATTGTTATAATCCTTGACTATTTCTATTATCTCAAAAAAATTCCTTTCTTGCAGAATATTTTCTACGCTCTTGGACTGACCGTATCCAATCTCCAGAATAAGCATACCGTGTTCAACAAGATGATTTAAGCCTTCTGCGCTTATCCTGCGGTATAAATCCAGACCATCCCCTCCACCGTCCAGCGCTATAACCGGTTCGTACTGAATCTCAGGCTGTAAATTTCTTATTTGATCCCTGGTTATATACGGCGGATTAGAAACGATAATATCGTATCTAGCGTCAGTTAACCTCCAAGAAGAAAACAAATCGCTTTTAAAAAAATTAACCTGCGCTTTATTAAGCATAGCATTCTCTCTGGCTACCGCTAATGCCTCCTGCGAAATATCTACCGCATCAATGTCCAGGTTTGGAAAAACCTTTGCTAAAGAAACAGCGATGCATCCTGAACCAGTTCCTAAATCCAGTATCTTCGGTTTATGGATTTGCGCGTTTAGAAACCTACGGATAATTTGCAAAGTTTGTTCAACAAGTATCTCAGTCTCTGGCCGGGGAATGAAGACTGACGGCGTTACTTTAAATTCAAGCCCCATAAACTCAACCTTTCCAAGAGTGTATTGTAACGGCGCGCCGCTGGCGCGGCTTCTTAATATTAAAGAGCTGATACGACCAATAGTTCTGCCCAGCTTTAAAGAGCGCCGTTGATATAAAGAAAACCTGTTTAAGCCTAACAACTCACTAAACAATAATTCCGCCTCATTCATTTTGCTTGCTTTTCTCCTCTGCTGCTTTTATTAGCGCATCGGAAAGTTCATCCAGTTCGCCCTCCAGTATTGCTTCTAACTTGTGGGAAGTGAAGTTTATCCGGTGGTCTGTTACTCGGCGGTCAGGAAAATTATAGGTACGTATCTTTTCGCTGCGATCTCCTGTGCCTATCTGCGAACGCCGCGCTTGGGAAATTTTCTTTGCTTCTTCCCGTTGCTTGGCCTCCAATAATTTTGCGCGTAAAATCCTCATGGCTTTGTTTTTATTTTTTAGTTGTGAACGTTCATCCTGACAAGAAACGACCAGGCCTGAAGGCAGGTGCGTAATCCGTACTGCGGAATCGGTCTTCTGCATATGCTGTCCACCGGGACCGCTGGAACGATACGTATCTATCCTTAAATCCGAAGGCAAGATTACCAAATCTATCTCTTGCGGCTCAATTAGCACTGCAACCGAAGCAGTAGAGGTATGAATCCTTCCCTGTGACTCGGTGGCGGGAACGCGCTGCACACGGTGCACCCCGCTTTCATACCTTAATCTTTTATACGCATCCCTGCCTTTTACGCTGAAGGATACCTCTTTATATCCGCCGGCGTCATTTACGCTAACCGAAAGAGGTTCTACCTGCCAACCATTTTTTGCCGCATACATCGTATACATACGGTAAAGGTCAGCCGCAAACAACCCTGCCTCATCTCCTCCTGTCCCCTGACGTATCTCCACAATCAAATCCCGCCCGGCATATTCATCTTCTACGGAAATGGCGTCTTTTATCTTCTGCAGAAGAATTGTTTGTTTATTTTTTAGCTCCTGGAGTTCTTTCTTGGCTAATTCCGCAAACTCTGCGTCGTGTTTCTCTTTCAGGAATATCTCCAAATCATGCATCTCTTTGGATATGGCTTGGTATTCCCTGTATAGAGAAACCGGCTCCCGCAAATCAGACAGTTCTTTGGCATATCTACTGGACTGCTGGCGGTTGTTGATTACCTCTGGAGAGCTTAAGAGGAGCTCTAACTCCTTATAACGTTTTTCTAGTTTCTCTAGTTGTTCAAGCATAACAGGAATTTTATCAATTAATATCCTTCTTGCCGTATTTCTTCATAAACTTATCCACGCGCCCGGCTGAATCCACAAACTTCTGTTTGCCCGTAAAAAACGGGTGACATTTTGAACAAATCTCTACGCGGATACTCGGTTTGGTAGAGCGCGTCCGGATGGTCTCTCCGCATGCGCAGATAATAGTGCTTTCCCTGTAATTAGGATGGATTTTTTCTTTCATCTCTTCTCCTTTTTTATTGATTCATACTGTTTAAGAATTCCTCATTGTTCTTGGTTTTGGAAAGTTTCTCTATCAAAAGCTCCATTGCCTCAACATTGCTTAACTCATTAAGCACCTTCCTTAAAATCCAGACTTTCTGTAGTTGTTCGGGCTTAACCAGCAATTCTTCGTGCCGCGTATTCGAACGTTTTATATCAATGGCAGGATAAATCCTGCGCTGAAACAGGGTACGGTCAAGCTGCAACTCCATATTTCCGGTCCCCTTGAACTCTTCAAAGATTACATCGTCCATACGGCTTCCTGTTTCCACAAGGGCAGTGGCAATAATGGTAAGGCTGCCGCCTTCTTCAACCGCGCGCGCCGCGCCGAAGAAACGTTTTGGTTTCTGGAGCGCATTGGAATCAATGCCGCCGGAGAGAACCTTGCCGCTATGGGGCATCACCGCATTATAGGCGCGGGCCAAACGGGTGATGCTATCCAAAAGCACCACCACATCCCTCCTATGCTCTACCAGACGCTTTGCCTTCTCCAAAACAATCTCTGCCACCTGAACATGCCTCTCCGGAGGCTCATCAAATGTGGAAGAAATAACCTCGCCCTTCACATTCCTCTGCATATCTGTGACTTCCTCTGGCCGCTCATCAATAAGCAAAACAATCAGTATGGCATCGGGACTATTGGTGGTTATAGAGTTGGCAATCTTCTGTAAGAGAACGGTCTTTCCGCTATAAGGCTGGGCGACAATAAGGCCGCGCTGGCCTTTGCCTATAGGCGTAAGCAGGCTCATTACACGCATAGATATCTCTTCAGGCCTAGTCTCTAAGTTATATGGCTCATGAGGATAAACAGGCGTGAGATTATCAAAAAGGACTTTTTCCTTTACCTCTTCGGGGTTCTCAAAATTAACCGCCTCTACTTTTAATAAGGCAAAATATTTCTCTCCTTCTTTAGGAGGACGTATCTGACCGCTAACCGTATCTCCCGTGCGTAAATCAAACCTTCTTATCTGCGAAGGAGAGATATAAATATCATCCGGGCAGGGCAGGTAATTGTAATTGGGCGAGCGCAAGAATCCGAAGCCCTCGGGAAGTATCTCTAAGATTCCTTCACCGAACATAAGGCCTTCCTTTTCCGCCTGTGCCTGCAGTATCTTA
Organism: Candidatus Omnitrophota bacterium; assembly: GCA_023818655.1. GTDB lineage: Bacteria > Omnitrophota > Gorgyraeia > Gygaellales > Profunditerraquicolaceae > JAMWCI01. Next base: position 1,934 of record JAMWCI010000062.1, on the reverse strand, counting down.
AAAATGAGGTCCTGCTTCCTGAGCCCGCTTAGGCCGTTTATATTCAACTCCTTGGCCACCTTGTTAAGTTCTGAAATTTTTAATTCTTTTAATTTGGCGATATCAAGTTTTTCCACAACTTCCTCCTTATTTCTATAACCTGCTTTTTTGCTTTTTGCATTGAGCCGTTGTTATCTATAATAAAATCCGCCAGGCGCAGTTTTCTGCGCAACGGCATTTGAGGACCAAATCTCCTTAAAATCTGACTTGTAGTAAGTCCGGACCTCTTTTTTATTCTTTTGACACATTCATTCTTTTCCGCCTTAACCACAATAACCTTATCCACAGAATCCCCGAGGCCTGTCTCTAATAATAAAGGCGCGTCAACCACAACAATGCCTCTTTTGACTTTCTTTATCCGCTCTCTTATTATCCGTATAATCTGTGGATGCATAATAGCATTCAGCTTGGCCAGCGAGTCCCTGTTATTAAAGACCAGCTCCGCTAGTTTAGTCTTATCTATCTGCCTGCCTCTGCCGAGTATCCGGGGGCCGAAATATCCGACTATCTTTTTATAAATTTTACCTGTCGGTCTAATCAGCTGATGAGCGATTTTATCCGCGTCTATCACCTTGTCACCATACGACCGGAATATCCCTGCCACTGTGCTCTTTCCGCTACCGAAAACTCCAGTTACACCCAATACGACCTTCTTATTTATTCTTGGCTTTTTCATAAAGTTCCAAATACTTCCGCGCAGCTTCCTCCCAAGAGAAATTGCACTGCATGGCTTTTCTAATCAGCCTGAGCCACTTGTCTTCATTTTTAAAAGCGGATACTGCCTTTTTTATCGTCTTTACCAGCTCCTGCTTGCTGTAATCTTCAAATACAAAACCATTGGCTTTATCCACTGTATCCGCAAGCCCGCCGGTTTTATAGACCAACGGTATAGTACCATAACGCAAAGAGATTAACTGTCCCAAACCGCAGGGTTCGTATTTTGAGGGCATCAGGAATATGTCTGAACCGGCGTAAATCTTATGCGCCAGCGGGTCGTCAAACTTTAAATGTACGGAGATTACCTTGGGATACCGACGACTCATCTCCTCCATAATCAAATGGTATTTAGCGTCTCCAGTGCCAAGAATCACCATCTGCAGATCTAGCTCACAGATAGCATCAATACCCTCTGCAAGAATATCAAAACCCTTCTGTTCAGCCAGCCGCGAAACAATGCCAAAAAGCGGCACTTCTAGTTTTACCGGCAACTTGCAGATCTTCTGCAACTCTTCTTTGTTTTCGTATTTATCGTGTATACTAAAGAGAGAGTACCTTTTTGCAATAAATTTATCCTCTTCCGGATTCCAGATAGAATAATCCAAGCCATTCAATATACCAAAGAGCGCATCGCGCCGTTTATTCAATATGCCTTCCAGGCCGAAACCGAATTCCTTGGTCTGTATCTGGCGGCTATAAGTGGGGCTTACGGTATTAATGACATCCGTAAAAACTATTCCTCCCTTCAGTAAGTTTAACTTGCCGTAAAATTCTAACCCCTCCATATTGAACAGGCTCCAGTCAAGGCCAAGTTTTGGAAATTCTTCTTTAGAAAAAAGTCCCTGATATCCTATATTATGCACGGTAAGTACGGTGCGGGTATTCTCATAAAAATTGTCGGTGGCATAAATGGTTTTTAGATATATGGGGATGAGACTGGCCTGCCAGTCATGCACGTGGATAATATCCGGCTTAAAGTCTATCTCCTTGAGGAGCGTAAGGACGCGCTTGCAATAATAAGAAAACCTCTCCGGATTGTCTTTATAGTCCCCGTCTTTATCTCCGTAAAGTCCCGACCGCCCGAAATAAGCTGCATTATCTATGAAATACACTTTAATAGAGTTTCCGATAACCGCAGAAAAGATATCTTCTTTTATCTTCTCAAGCTTAAACTTTGC
>JAMWCI010000061.1 GCA_023818655.1 Candidatus Omnitrophota bacterium | reverse complement strand
ATGAAGCCAATTATAAATAGTCTGCTTCTTGAGCTTAAGGTAATTAGCTAATTCACCAATATCCATAAGTCTTGTCATCTCATACCTCATTATTTTACAATGGAATTAATTAGAACATAAAAATATTAATTTGTCAAGTATTTATTTACTTGAATTTACTTATTCTTACTCAAAAAATGGATTTAAAAAAGAAAATAAGTGTAAAACCAAAGCTTATATTTTTATAATAAATTTACTTAGATTATAATGGATTTTTAGGGAGATGTATAAGTATAATTTACAGTAGCGCTTATACAAGTGCTATTTTCTGGAGGATAATAGCAAGGTGCAGTATTATCAGTAAATTGAGGGCAATAAACAACGATAGTGACATTCTTATTGACTATACTGGAAGGGAAGGTATTATCGTTTAAAGTATATGTAACACCGCTATCGCACCCACTCCAAACACCTTGTCTGAGCATCTCTACAGCGTAGTTTAATCCTGCAAAAGCAACGTAGTATGCCTGAATCCTGCTTATTTTATGATGGGTAAAACGGTATTGGCTGGCAAGGATACTAAGAATCGCTCCTATTAGTAATGTTACCACAATAAGGATACCTACTACCAGAACCAAAACAACGCCCCTCTCTTCTTTCTTAAACCTAACCATTCTTGCGCAGGCTGATTTTGTAGCAATTCGGTGCTGTCTGTTGCAACAAAACATGACCCTCTCTGGCAAGCCAGCCTAAACTCATTAGGACATTATCCCTATTCCTCTCTATCCCCCGCACAAGATTATCCAAATCCACTTCTCCTTGTTGGTCAAGATAATGCCAAATCTCTCCTGCTACTATGCCTATCTCTGTAATCATATACCCTCCTTTGTCATCCGTCGGATTTTCTCTGTCTATCTTAGAGCGGACAAAGAAAACTCCGAAACATTATTCCGGCTGACCTATCATAACTAAAACTCCCTGCCTATCTCTTAAATATCCCCATGGTTTTATTCTATAGTCCTGCCTACGGCTGTCAACTATTTTTTGTTATAACTGCCGCAACGGGGACATACAGAAAATTTCTCTTCTTTGGTATTTATGTACGTATGAGTGCAAATATTACAAAACCAGATATATTTGGGATCTATGGTCAAAACCCGTTCTTTATCTTTTCGGATACCCAGCCACAGCAGAAAAACGACTATTAGAAAAATAAACATATATAACCCTATGGCTAAAGAAAAATCTATGTTAATCATTTTTGGCGGAAAGATCAATTTTGACCGTCTGCCACGATCCAGTTGACAAGTCTCCCTGCTGCATAAACAAATATCTTACAATATAACGTTGAATAAGCAAATCTGCCTCCAGATTCCCTGAGGAAATTTTTCTCCGAATCAACAGGCCTCTACCTTCCTTAAGAGAAACAACTTTATACTCCAGCTCCACATGTGCCACCTGCCGGTCGCGAAAATAAAGCTTGAAATTATACGGAAGGGCTGGGTGGAATAGTATTGCAGATTTCTTTCTGTCAATAGGCAAAGGGACGCAGAGCTGATTGACAGAGATAGCCGAACTCTTGGCTGCGTAATAAGTTGGCATCAAAGCGGGCTTTTTTAACACTGCAAGCGAATTTAACTTGGTTTGCTCCGAAATCCTTGGGAGTAATCTGCCTATTTGATTAAACAATGAGGGATTAGTGATTGGTCTTTGACTGGGATACGCCCCAGTATTGGCTGAAAGAAGCTCCCCCCAGAAATAAGACTGGCAAATCCCTGCGATAGGCAATATATCGTTGCCAAAAGAAAAAGATACAATCAAAAAGAGCATAGCGTGGCCCAAAAAAGAAAATAAAATAACTTGCTTAAGTTTCAATTTTCTTCCTACTCTAATTAGTAGTGGCGATGTTTATCTGGGTTATACCATTTGACCTAACTAAATCCCATAATTCAACAAGCTTGCCCAAGGTAACGTTGCTATCCGCTTTAATCAAAACCGATGGCTTCCTCTGGCTAACTTCCGCAAAAAATTTCCGCAAGCCTTCTTTATCTGTCTCCTGCCCATTGATAAAGATACCTCCTGTTTTCTGCAGTATTATTTCTATATTATTCTCGTCTCGCATGGCAACGTTTGTAAAAGCTTTGGGTAAATTCAACCTCAACGTAGATTGACTCAAAAAGTTGACAGTAAATACAAAAAAAATAAACAATAAAAAAATAATATTTATCAATGGCAATATGTCTAAGGGACTTAAGCCTTGCTCATGCTTCAAGTGGACTTTAAAACGCATGTTTTATTCCGTAAGAAAATTTACTAACTCTATGGAAGTCTTCTCCATCTCCAATATAAGACTGTTTACCCGACTTACCAGATAATTATAGGCTACAAATGTAGGGATAGCTACCAATAAACCGGCAACGGTGGTTAAAAGCGCCTCCCATATCCCGGCGGATATATTGCTCATAGAAACGGGTTGGAGGGTTTGGGTCTTTACCTGAATTGCCTGAAAACAACGGATCATCCCGGTGACAGTTCCCAATAAACCTAAGAGTGGACAGATATGGGCAATGGTAGCAAGAATATTCAGGTTCTTCTCTATACGCGGAACCTCATACAAAGATGCATCTTCAATAGCTTCGATAATTTGAGGCCGCGGGCGGTCATATTTTAATATGCCGGCCTTAAGGATATTGGCGAGCGGACTTACATTATTTTCGCAAATCTTTAGCGCCTCTTTTGTATCATGGCGTTTCATCTTCTCCAGTATTTTCTCTAGGAAACCGCGCATATCTATGTTTATCCTGCGCAGATACCATAATTTTCCCGCGATTATTGCCATGGAAACAACTGAACACAGCAATATTGGCCACATCAAAGGCCCTCCGGCAAGAAATAACTGCCATAAACTTATACGATATAAATCCATCGCCTTTCTCCCTTTTTCTTATCTGATATGCTTGTTAATCCAGTCAACGCGTTCATTGGCGTATTTGGCTTCCTCCGTATTCTGAGAGCCGACCTTTTTGTAAAAAAGCAAAGCTTCTTTGTATTTACCTTCCTCTTCGTAGATTGCAGCTATCCTTAAAAACGCCTTTAGGCTAAGGGCGGTATCCTCAGGAAAAAGGTAGGATACCTTTAGATACTCCTCGATTGCCTCGCTGGATTTCCCTTGATTCTCTAGAGCCTCGGCTATCCTTAAGTGTATCCGCGGCATTTCTTTCAAAGGTAGTAAATCCAGGCTCTTGCGGTAGTATTCCAACGCCTGCGTAAAATTACCCGTATTATAAAACAGATCTGCCATCTGAGAATAAACTATACCACCCAAATGCGGATAATCCTGTAGTATTTTTTCGTATGTTTCTGTTGCCAACTCTTTCTTGTTCTCCTTTGCGTATATCCTGGCTATGGACACAGCAGCCTGACCGGCAAGATCGGATTTCCCCAGTTCATTCACCCTCTTAAAATTCTCTATTGCCTCCTCATACCTTGATTCTTCTTCTAGAACACAACCCAAGGCATAATAGGCGTCTGCGACTAAATTACTCCTTGAAAAATCACGAATAAGCGCAGAAAAATACCGATGCGCCAAGTTAAGATTTCCCTGCCGATAATAATAATCCCCTAACCACCACATAATCTCGGCAGTAAGGCTGGAGTCAGGATATTTAGAACGTAACGCCGTGAATCTGGCTATAGCTTCTTTTTCATTCCCCATCCGGCTAAAACAATCGGCTATCTCGTATTCAGCCTTCTGGACCAGTTCTGTATCGTGACTGTATGTTTTAGCGATATCCTTAAAAACCTCTATCGCCTCGGTAAATCTGCCTAAATTGTAGAGACTGCTCCCCAACAGATATAATGCCTGCGGCCTGAAATTGCTCTCTTTAAGCGCGCTTTGGAATTTTGCGAACACCTCCCTGCTAGAATTATAATCCTGCTTCTGAAAATAAGCTAACCCCAGGGCGTAGTAAGCATCTTCCAGAAGTTTGGATTTTGGATAATTCTTGATCAGTGTGAAAAAATTTAATATGGCGGCGTCATAATCAGAGCTCTTTAAGAAACTTAAGCCAAGCTGATATTGCACATAGTCACTGTAAAGGCTATCTGGATAATCTTTCAATAAACTGCTGTATGCCTCTTGCGCCTTCGTAAAATCCCCGGCATCAAGATACGTATCCCCTATCTGGCAGAGGGCGCTTATCTTGACGATTTTGTCTTCGCTAGTGGCGGCGATTTTTTGAAATTCCCTGATGGCATCTTTAAATTGGCTCTGTTTAAGATAGCACCAGGCAAGATTATAGTGGAGTTTGTCCAGCATATCGCCGGGTATAGACTCACTATCTGCCCTATCCAGTGCTGTCAAACATAGGTTTATTGCCCCGACGTAATCCGCAAGCTCATAAAGCATCTCTGCCTTGCCTATGTATGCCTGTATAAGAATCAAGGCATCGCGACTATTCTTTATCAGTTCATCATACGCATTTTTTGCCTCATCATAATCAGTTATAGCCGCAGCAGTCAATGCCTTGCCAAGCAAAAATACATCTAAACTCCTCTCCTCCAAGTTTTCAGGATTTATTTTCCCAAAAGAATCACGCGCTTCTTTATATTTCTTTAACTTAAGATAAGACCAACCTTGGCCTATCATCGCCAAAACTTGTGTCTTAGGGTCATGGCTGGTAGATATGACTAAAGAATAGTTAGTAAGGGCCTGCTCAAAATTATCCAGATAATATTCTGATTCCGCTAGATAAAAATAGATATAAGATAAACGTAAGGTATCATTGGCAAACACCTTAAGATAGCGCTGTGCTTCTTCCTTAAGCTTATTATAATCTTTAAGGTTATACAGACACTCAATAATCTTAAGCGGCACATCGGCTGCCATGGGTTCTTTCGGATATCTCTCCTGGACTATTCTAAAGTATTTTAAGGCTTCAGAATATGCCTGTTGCTGGAAAAGACACCATCCTAGAGAGTAATACGAGGCTGCCAGATACTCTGACTTCGGGAATTCGTCAATAATCTTTTTATAATAACTGGTTGCCTTCTCAAAACTATTGCCTTTAAAATGCACCTCGGCAATCCAATAAAACAGGGAATCCTTTATATTCGCCGCTGATGGCTGATGGATAACCTCTTCAAATTTATTCAAGGCTTCCAGGAATCTTGATTGCTGAAAATAACAGCGGCCGATAAGCAGGCCTGCTTCCGCGCTCTTAGGAGAATCGGGATAGTTGCTTAGAAATCGCTGCAAGAGTCCGATACTTACCTCATAGAATCCGTCTTCAAATGCTTTTTTTGCGACAAAAAGTTCCTGCTCTTGCCCCAACGGCTCTTCTGAATATACTGAATTCATAAGGGGGATGGCGATTGAAATTAAGAGTGTAGGAATAAAAACAACGGCGATTTTACGGCAGATTTTTTTTGACGTATTCATAAATAATTACTATACCACCCCCTCATTTGCTCTTCAAGACCTTTCTTAGAAACTCTGCAGTGTAGGATTTTCTGTCACCGGCTACTTCTTCCGGACTTCCGCAAACTACTACCTCTCCGCCTCTATCGCCTCCTTCCGGACCAAGGTCTATTATGTAATCGGCACATTTTACGACCTCTAGGTTATGCTCAATAACCACTACCGTGTTCCCTTTATCTACCAAACGCTGGAGCACTGAAATTAATTTCTCCACATCCGCAAAATGCAAACCCGTAGTGGGCTCATCAAGGATATAAAGCGTTTTACCCGTAGCGCGCCTGCTTAATTCCGCAGAGAGTTTTACCCGCTGCGCCTCTCCGCCAGACAGAGTAGTAGCGGATTGCCCCAGCTGTATATAATCCAAACCTACGTCATATAAGTAATCGAGTATGTTGCGTATCTTGGGGATATCTGCAAAAAGCTGGCGCGCCTCTTCAACAGTCATCTCCAAGACATCGGCTATAGAATAACCCTTATATTTTATCTCCAGGGTAGCCTCGTTGAATCTTAGGCCGCCGCAGACATCGCATTTAACGTAGACATCCGGCAAGAAATGCATCTCTATCTTCTTTATCCCGTCTCCCATACAAGCCTCGCAACGTCCACCCTTTACATTAAAGGAGAATCTTCCCGGCCTATAACCGCGTCTTCGGGATTCGGGTAATCTGCTGAATATATCGCGAATATGAGTGTAAACCCCTGTATAAGTAGCGGGATTAGAGCGCGGGGTACGGCCTATGGGCGATTGGTCCACCTCAATCACCTTGTCAATAAACTCAACTCCGTTTATACTACTGTAACACCCGGATTTCTCTTTGGATTTGGAGAGTTTCTGCGCGATTGCGCGATACAATGTCTCATCGACAAGCGTGGATTTTCCTGAACCAGAGACACCGGTAACACATATAAACGTTCCCAAAGGAAATTTTACATCTATGTTTTTCAGATTATGTTCGCAGGCGCCTTTAATCTCAATAAATTTATTGTTCCGATACGACCGCCTTTGAGCAGGCAAAGGTATGCGCAATTCCCTTCTCAGATATTTTGCAGTAAGCGAATTTGTATCCTTTAATAAATCCTCTTTTGAACCAGAAAAAACCACCTCTCCTCCATGCCTTCCTGCGCCCGGACCAAGGTCTACGATGTAATCAGAAGACAATATCGTCGCCTCGTCGTGCTCTACTACAATCAGTGTATTTCCGAGGTCGCGCAGGGTCTTTAAGGTAGAGAGCAATTTTTCATTGTCTCTCTGGTGCAGGCCTATACTGGGTTCATCCAATACATAAACAACACCCACCAGTCCAGAACCAACTTGTGTAGCCAAGCGAATCCTCTGAGCTTCGCCACCAGCCAAGGTAGAACTTCTTCTGTCCAAAGTAAGATAATCCAAGCCGACATCTATACAGAATTTAAGCTTCTGCTGTATCTCTCTCAATATCCTCTCGGCAATCTCCTTTTCCCTTTCGCTTAAAACTAAGCCGGAAAAAAAATCCTTCGCCTCTTTTACGGACATCTGTACCACCTGCCAGATATTCTTCCCGTTTATCTTTACGGACAGACTTTCCGGCTTCAGACGACTGCCTTTGCAGGCTGGACACGGAAGGCTGGACATAAATCTAGATATCTCCTCTTTAAGATAATCGCTATCGGTTTGGCGGAAAAGCCGTTCTAAGTGCGGTATAATCCCTTCAAACGGCTTATTCCCTACAACCTCATCTGTACCGTAAAATATCGCCTGCTGTATATACTTGGGCAAGGTTTTGAACGGAGTGTCCAAAGAAAAACCCATGGCGTATGCAAGCTCGCGCAGTAACCAACGGTAATAAAGGATGTAACCGCGACCTCCTCTTTTCCATGGTTCAAGCGCTCCTTCGTTTATAGACTTAGTTTTATCCGGAACAATTAAATCCGGGTCAAACTCAAGTTTTGTGCCCAAGCCGTTGCACTCCGGGCAGGCGCCGTAAGGAGAATTAAAGGAAAAAATGCGCGGTTCAACTTCTGTGTAACTTATGCCGCATTTGGCGCAAGCATACTGCTCACTAAAAACCATCTCCTTGAATGAAGATTGATAGTTATCTCTATCACTTAAACTTATGATAACCCGCCCCTTGCCTATTTTCAGCGCGGTCTCTATTGAATCGGTAATACGGCTCTTTATTTTGGGGGTTATGGATAAACGGTCAACTACTGCTTCAATATTATGTGTCTTGTATCTGGGAAGCTTTAACTTAAAAGGTAACTCGTATATCTTGCCGTCAACACGACAACGCGCAAATCCGGACTTCTGGATAGCGCTAAATACGGAAAAATACTGGCCTTTTCTTCCGCTTACTACAGGCGCAAGAATTTGTATAGAAGTATTCTCCGGAAGCTGCATAATCCTGTTTACAATCTCTTGGGCGCTCTGTCTTTCTATAGGAAGGCCGCACTTATAGCAATAAACCTTGCCTATCTTGGCAAAAATTAACCTCAGGTAATCGTAAATCTCCGTCTGGGTAGCTACCGTGGAACGGGGATTGCCTGCGGCTGTTCTTTGTTCAATTGCGATAGTAGGAGATAAACCTGAAATATGCTCCGCATCCGGCTTCTGTAACTGCTCCAGGAACTGACGGGCGTAACTGGAAAGGCTTTCAATAAACCTGCGCTGCCCTTCCGCATAAATTGTATCAAAGGCCAGACTGGATTTGCCTGAACCGGATATTCCGGTAATTACGATAAGTTTATTGCGCGGCAGCTGGAGGTTTATGTTTTTAAGATTGTGCTCTTTAGCGCCGCGTATAATTATCGCTTCACTCTGCATTTTTTAAGTGGAAAGACACTCCCAGCGGGGTAAATTTTCGGCATGCTCCTTGAATAAAACAGAAAATCCGCTCAGCCATTGCGTTCCTAATATGTAGAATAATCCAAATAATGCTTTTCATCCGCCAAATTATTAAAATGCCTGTACCTAAAACCAAGAGACAGCAAGGTAATAACTATTGCCGGCGCAATAAGCAATAAATACCGCATACCCTAGACGATAATCTTTCTGCCATTAGGGTCGAAAAGCCTGAATTTGAAAATCCCTGTCTTCTGTAAAACAAATTTAAAAGTAGTCCACAGCACTCCACAGCCATAAACAAGGCTTCTCTTAAATGAAATCGATGAGGCTTCTTTAAAATAACGCGATGGGGCGGTTATCTCGCCTATCCTGTAGCCGAAATAAAATGCCTGAACAATAATCTCATTATCAAATAGAAAATCGTCGGAATTCTCCAGTATGGGTAAACGCAAAAGAAGCTCTCTGGTAAAGGCGCGGTAACCGCTATGGTATTCAGAGAGTTTCTGTCCCAACAAAAGATTATCCAAAAAAGTAAGTATACGGTTGGCAACATATTTATACAAAGGCATGCCGCCTTTCCTTGCCATGCCGCCTAAAATTCTTGAGCCCATGACCATATCAAACATCCCAGAACAAAGAAGACCAGCCATAGCCGTAATTAGTTGCGGAGGATACTGGTAATCCGGATGCAGCATTACGACAATATCCGCTCCCCGTTTCAAGGCCTCTTGGTAACAGGTCTTCTGGTTGGCGCCATACCCCTTATTTTCCTCATGTACTATAACGTCTATCCCGATTTTCCGACATACCGCAACCGTTTCATCACTACTATGGTCGTCAACCACAAGGATACTGTCAACTATGGATTTGGGGATTTCGCTGTATGTCCGTTGGAGGGTATACGCGGCGTTATAAG
>JAMWCI010000060.1 GCA_023818655.1 Candidatus Omnitrophota bacterium | reverse complement strand
CAACGGGTTTTTGCTAAAAGGCGGACGCTTGATTATGATTACCTGCTTATTGCCAGCGGCTCAGAAACTAATTTCTATAATAATGCTGATATCCAGAGGCGCGCCTTAACGTTGGGCAGCGTAGATGACGTGAAGAGGATTAGGCAGACATTAAATCAGGGAAATTTTGGTAATTTTATTATTTGCGGAGGAGGTTATACGGGCATTGAGATTGCCTCTAACCTTAGGATTTATTTGAATAAGTTAGGAAAAAAAGGCAATATCATCATTGTAGAACAGGCGCCTGCGATACTAGGGCAGCTTCCGCAATGGATGAAGGATTATGTAATGATTAATTTAAAAGAATTAAAGATTGAAGTCTATGTTAATAACGTGGTTGGAAAGACAGAAGGACAAAGGGTTATTCTTTCCGGAGGCATGGTCTTTGATAAGGCGATGGTTATTTGGGCGGCGGGGGTCAGGACCGCGGCGTTTATTCAGGAATTAAAATTAGAGAAAAACCCCCAAGGGAGGATTCGGGTCGATGATTATCTGCGCATAGACGCGCGCTGTTTTGCAGCTGGCGATGCGGCGCTCTTTATTTATAAAGGCGCTCCTTTGCGTATGGCAGTACAGTTTGCTATTAGCCAAGGGGAATGCGCGGCCCTAAACATCATAAATAGCATCAATGGTTTGCCCCTTAGAAGATTTATCCCCCGGGATTTAGGTTATATTATACCTGTGGCGAATAACCGTTCTTGCGGAACGGTATTAGGCGCGGATTTAAAGGGGCGCCTCCCCACATTATTGCATTTTGTTATGTGTATCTACCGTTCCTACGGTATAAAGAATAGATTGGGAATATTAAGCCAGCTAATAGGAGGTTGCTTATAGCTATAAATAACGGCGGTGTAATATGTGGAGATAATGCAAGATATTTTTGTATGTTTGTAAGTATAGAACTCTTTAAAAAGCAATAAACTGGTGCTTGTCGCACCAAGCAATAGTAGGAGCAAGGGCAGGTGCGCCGCCAGAAGCAGAGATTTCTCAGATTATAATTTATAAGAAATAATGTGTTTTGTAAGATGTTAGGCGTAAAATGGCTTAAAGGTAATGTCTATATCTCTATACCTCAATAGGCTTTTTTCTAACTCGTGCCTAAACTGCTGATTGTAAGGGTCATTTCCTCATTCTATGCAACCGGTAGCCACTACAGAAGGTCCTGAACCATAGGGAGGACCGTCTATTTTACAATACGACAATATTGCCTCTTCGGGCTTGCCCCTTAATAAAACTACTAACTTTGGTTTTTCCATTTCTCTTTGGGTATATTTCCTCCTTGGTTAGATAGCGTTGTTAAATTTTAACTGTTTTTCAAGAACCGCATATAGGCAATGTCGGTTGATATATTTTAATAGGGTTACAAACGATTTTAGTCGACATATTATTTTAATACCATCGTAAGTTAAAGTTTATAGTATGGAATGAGACGTTACACAGTATTGCCGTGAGCAAGTTTTTTATCTATAGACGCAAGACACAGTAAGGACTAGCCATACCACCGCGGTGGTAATTATTCCTACTATCGCTCCTATCTTAAACCATTCCAAGAAAGTTATGCGGATATTCTTTTCTTTCTCCAAGATGCCTATGGCTACGATGTTTGCGGTTGAGCCCACCAGGGTTATATTGCCACCGAGGCAGCCTCCGAACAGGATTGCCCACCATAAAGGTTCCAGATTAACACTCGCTATTTTTAGCCCCTGCACAATAGGCACAAATGCGGCTACAAGTACAACATTATCCAATATGCTTGAACCTATGGCGCTTAACCATAGCGTCATCCCTACCAATAAATTATGGTTATTTTCGGTTAAAGTTATAATCTTATCCGCAAGTATTTTTGTCGTGTCAGTATACTTTAATGTCCCTGCTTGCACAAAAAGCATAAGAAAGAATAGCAATGTCCACCACTCCACGTCTTTTTCTACAAAAGCGCGCGCCTTTCTCCATTTCCAAATCATAATGAACGCAGCCACAATCAAAGGTATGGCTACTAGGGTAGTGTTAGGCATTAACTTCCAGAAGAGGTCAAAACGATACGATACGGCAATGGCGCAAAGAGTTGCCGCAAATACGGAACAGGCGGTTTTTGTATGTCTGTCCGGAGAGACGGAAATTAAAGAGATAAGGATATCGTTGGGCCCTAATTCTTTTATTTTGCGGTCAAAGTTCTTAATCGCCGGTCTATACCAGAAGAGAACGATAAATATCAATACCAAAAGACAGAGCATGGCCAAAGGAAAGGCCTTTACAATGAAATCTTCGAAAGTAAGGCCGGATTTGCTGGCAATCAATATCCCGATAGGATTTCCTAGGACAGTCCCCGCTGAGCCGATATTGGTGGCAAAGACAGATATTATCAGAAACGGCGTCGGCTCTACCTCAAAATAATCGCATATCTCTAAGATTGCCGCCACCATAAAGATGATGGAAGTTACCTCGTCTACTGCGCAGGAAAGCAGCGCGGATAACACCGCTATATAAAAAACAAATTTTCTCCCGGTGAGGTTACGTATGCGCAGGATTAAACTTACAATCCAGGCGAAAAAGCCGGAATATTTCAGGAAGCCGGTGATAATCATCATCCCTACCAGAAAGAGTATGACTTCAAGGGATGAGAATTCTATTACATGTTCGATATCTATCGTCTTGGTAACAAGCAGGATGGCGGTGCCGAGAAAAGCGAAGCTTAAGCGGAAGTCCCAGAAGAAAAGCGTGCCTAATATAGAAGTTGAAAATATGGCTATGGAAAGAGACTGATTGTTGCTTAATCCTATCTTTCTGGAAAAAAGCCACAGTGCGCAAGAAATCAAAGCCAGTAGAACTAATCTGTAACCAGTCTTTTGCACTTTTTATCCTTTCTCGCAGAAGAAAAAATATCATAGCGCAGGGCCTGGTAATGATAAGGAAAAAGGTCAGCGTCATTCGCTGCGAAGACGCCGACCTTTATTAAGAAAGATGCTGCTGTAAGTTAATCTTTGGCGATGGCAAAAGTAATTACAGCTGCCAAAAGTAAAAACGGACCTGCGCAACCTTTGATGAGGAGCCAGGTGTGTTGCCACCAATTGCGACCAATCAATAAATAGGCGGCAAGCACTAAAAACACTATCCCCAGAAGTATCTTTAACAACATAGGGACTATCTTTTTTTCTTCTTTCTTGACTTCCTCTGCCATATTACACCTCCTTCGGTATTATTTGTATTATTGTACAGACGGCTGACTTTTCCAGCGCCGGTGAATCCATCCCCACTCAGCAGGGTATTTACGGATATAGGCTTCAATTATATTAGTTAAACGTTGTATGTTGATAAGAACAGTCTCTTCGTTATTTTTCCCCGTGGCGATATCTAACGCCGGTTCAAAGATTATTTTGTGAGTGTCGTCAGGCTGCCGTAAGATAAAACAAGGAATTAACGCTGCCTGCGTACGCCGCGCAAGGACTACTGGTCCTGTTGCGGTTGCTGCCTTTCTGCCAAAGAAATTAACAAAAACTCCCCCGGTACCGAAATTCTGGTCTATGGGGATAAAGACTATTTCATTGTTACGCAACGCCTCGATAGTGCTATAGATGCAGTTGTTGCGCGGTTGGCTGTAAATTGTTTTTATATTTAAGCGCATACGTTTTTGTAAGAATATTTTTTCCATGCGGCTGTCGCGCATTGGTCGCATAATCCCGCCGATTTTATACCCTGAAAGAGATAACTTTGCCATTAGAAGAGGAAAGTTCCCGAAGTGCGCACTTACTAAAATTACTCCTTTGCCCCATCCCAAGGCCTCTTTGAGGCGCTCCAGACCAATCATAGTGACACGTTTATCAAGCAGATTAGGCCTGTCCATCAAAAATATCAATTCTGTTCCTGCCTTTGCCATAAAAGTAAAGCAATCGCGGGCAATCTGCTTTAATTCCTGAGCGCTCTTTTCTTTGCCAAAGGCGATAGAAAGACTCTCTAACGCAATCTGACGTTGTTTCCTAGCTATGCAATAACCCAGCTTAGCGATAATCCCGGCGAAGCCATAAAGATATTTTGCGGGTATACAATGGATTATCAAAGAATAAATCTCAAAACCAAGCCACCCTAAAAAGCGGGCAACACCTTTGCGTATGAATTTTGCGTCCATGTATCAGTTTATTATACCAAAGAAGATTAAAAACGCAATCCGTAAATATCATACCATCATACTGTTGTGGTAGATTAGAGTTTATAGCCAATTTTACGTAGAAAATCCTTGCGCCATTTTATATCTGGTTCATCCTCAATCCCTTTAGGTTTTGTACCATCGATTACCCCCAGAATGCCTCTGCCACTGGCGCCATCTGCAATAATGATGCTTACGGGATTGGCGGTTGCGCAATAAATATTGCAGACCTCAGGAACTGATTTTATGGCGTTTAAAACATTTATGGGGTAAGCGTTTTTTAAGAGGATAAGAAAACTATGCCCGGCGCCTATCTCCAGCATATTATCCGCGGCCAACTGTTTTAATTCTGCATCGTTGCCCTCGTAACGTATCTTGCAGGCGCCGGAGGATTCTGCAAAGGCAATTCCAAACTTTATCCCGGGGACGTTATTGACCAAGGCCTCATAGATATCTTCTATCGTCTTGATAAAATGACTTTGACCCAAAATTATGTTTACCTCTTCTGGTTTGTTAATTTTTACTTCTCTAATATCCAACATTGATACCTCCTTATTTAATGAGTAATTTACGGAAGCCTGTGACATCTACGGGTAACTTTCCTCGGAATGACCTTATGGATGCAAGAACCATATCAGGTTTGCCTAGCAAATCCAAAGGAATTTTTAAAATAAATACCTGCGGGGTTGTCTCTGAAGATGCCCCTTTAGAATTAACCTTGGTATTTTGGTTATAGACATCGATTTTTTTTCCTTTAACCAGAATACGGATTTTTGGCATTTTATCAAAAGGCGTCATAGAACTGTATCCGAATAGATATAATTGAGCCACAAGGCGATAATTAAACTCCGCGGTTTTTTCAATGCGCACAAAGAGGGAGTTATCCACTACGGCATAACTTACCTGACCAGATTTTATACCGGAGATTTGCGTGTCTATGTTTGCTAATGCGCTGTCTTCAAAATCTTGGTAAAGATCAGAAAAACCAAAAAATGACACCGCCTGCTCCTTTAAAGAAACCTGCTTTTTTAGTTCTACTGCCGGATAATCACCAAAGAGTTCATTTTTTCGTGCAAAAGACAAAAGATAGAATGCGCTGGAGCGGGTCTGGCTTTTATAGCAAAGTATAGCCCTGTATTTTTTGTCTAATTGCTCCGGAGTAAGCTCAAGTCGCATCCAATTAATCTGAGCGTTCTGGAATTGCTTAGGCGGATTTAAATCTAGCTGTGGGTGGTAATGTCTGGGCAGAGGCCAGCCTACGCAGTGCACTAGATATGGATACACCTTAACAGGAGGAATTTTATCTTGCAGATTCAACAGGGCTATTTGTAAAAAAAGATAGAAGGCTTTATGGTCAACGTTTGTATCTGCAGGATGAGAAACAAATATCTTGTTCGGTTTATATTCGCTAATTATCGCCTCTATATCCTTTAGGATATTCTCTGCCTTATAGGCGCTACCAAAGGAGAAATTTTCTTTATACGGCACCTTGGAGATACGGGTAAGCATGCTTTTGAAGGGTTTTTCGCTTTTCCAGTATCTGGCAAATATACTAAATGTCCCGAAATCAGGGTATCCCAAGAAAACGAGATTTTTCTCATTTACCCCCAATAAACGCATCGCGGCGATTGCTTCTTTGCGTCGAACTCGCCCCATATGTATAAACTCGCCTTTCCTAAGCGTAATTCTTTTTTCGTAGACAATAAAGGCAAGCTGATTATGGTCGCCGTTAGTCAGATAAACCACTTTTAGCTGCGCCCCTTTGGCTATCGCGTTCTGGATTACTCCTGCGCAGGCTATGGTTTCATCGTCGGGATGAGGGGCGAGGATAAGGATACGGTCATCCTTTTCTATGGAATCAAGGGGTCGGATGTTTCCTTCTGTGGAGCTGTATCCTTCCTTATTAAAAAAAGGAAGCGTCCCTAAAACCAAGACATATAAAATAAGTAAAAATACTTTTCTGGGCATACGTTTTTTATTTTAACATAAAGCACCAATAACTCAACTGCTTTATTGAGAAGAGACAGGTTATAGTTACACATAATAGTCATCCTCCGCAGCAAATTTTTATTATTGTCTTCTCTTGATATGAGCGGTTAATCTGTATATTCAAAAGAAAGCGCTTTCATAAAATACCTCTCTATATATTGAAATAGGTTGATTTGTGATGTATACTTACACTGACAATTCCGAAAACCGCCCTTGAAGTAGAAAGGGTGGCCCGCTAAAAAAAGCGGGGGCAAACCCGGCGAAAACCGGGGGCGTAAAGACATAGGGCCTAAGCCCTGGACGTTTCAGGGGAAGGCAGCCTGTCGTACCGATAACTGCGATGAAATGCAAGACTTAACCAAGTCGGGGAGGCTGACTTGGGTTTTTTTTTGAGGACAAAGAAAAGTGTTTAATAAACTCTTTTGTTAAAGAAAGAGAGGATAACATGGGAAAAAATTCCGTATTACTCTTATTATTTTTACTTGGCGCCTTGACAATACCCAATAATGTTTTTGCCCTAACAGCGGAAGCAGGAAGCATATCTGCATCTGCGGGGCAGGAGATAGGCATACCCATAAGTATCTCGGGAAACACAGAGAATATTATCGGGATAGATTTGGTTCTTGAATATGACGCTGCGCTATTGGAAGCGCTTCAGCCGGCGCGCGGAACCCTGACAGAAAATCCCGTCAACTGGGCGATGGTGGCTAATATTAGTCAACCAGGGGCAGTTCGCATCGCCCTATATGTGGTGTCGGCAAATGCGTATCTCCCGGCGGGAAGTTCAGGAGTAATTGCGCAGGCGCGCTTTCGGGTTAAAAGTAGCGTTAGCGCCGGACAATCCTGCAGGTTGATGCTGAGTCGCGCTGAATTTAACTCTATAAGCGCCACTACCACCAATGGGTTATTTACGGTAACAGCTGGCGCAAATCATCCTCCGGAATTAGAGGCGATAGGCAATAAAGAACTTTTGGCCGGCGTTGCCTATACCTTTAATGTTAATGCCCGGGATTTAGACCACGATGCCCTTACTATCTCTTGTACGGGTCTTCCTGGTGGGGCAAGCTTTGTTCCTTTTACAGGCACACCTGCTGCTGGATATGACAGAACCTATATTTTTTCTTGGGCTTCGCCAGTATCCGGCAGTTATCTTTTAACCTTTGTTGTAGATGACCAACGTGGAGGAAGAGACTCTGAATCAATTACGTTAACGGTTAATCCGCCTCCTATACAAAGCTATACCATCACCGCCAGCGCAGGTCCTAGCGGGTCAATCAATCCATCCGGAACCATCGCTGTGAACCGCGCTACAAACCAAGCATTTACAGTGACCGCTAATACCGGTTATGTGATTAATGAAATACTGGTAGACGGAATAGCGGTCTCTTTGGGAGGAGAAAGGAGTAACTATACATATAACTTTATTGATGTAACCAGCAACCACACTATCAGCGCAAGTTTTAAGCAGATAGCGCATTTTACCTATACCATTACCGCTAGTGTCTTGGGTAAGGGTGGCACTATCAGCCCTGCAGGGGTAGTCAATTTGGCACAAGGAGCAAATCAAACCTTTACCATTATTCCTGATAGTGGCTACCGTATCAATAGGGTTTCAGTGGATAAATTACCTGTGGTCTTGAGCGCCAAAAATACCTACACTTTTACCAATGTTACGTCTAACCATATTATTATGGTTGAATTTGCTGTGAGTCAGAATTTTACCTTAACGCTTAACGCCCTTAACGGAACAATAATTAAAAACCCGGATAGAGCCAGTTACGCTTCGGGCGATATAGTGACTTTGACTGCGGAGTCAAATAGCGGGTACAGATTTGACTCTTGGAGCGAAGACCTTACGGGCAACACAAATCCAGCATCTATCACGATGGACGGTAACAAGACAGTGACAGCAAACTTTATACCTATTCCTCAGGCGCCAAGCTTCACAACTCAGCCTGTTGACCAGATTATTACACGGCCTGCTGAGGCGACATTTACGGTAGCAGCTAGCGGCATACCAACACCGACGTATCAATGGCAGAAAAGCAAAGATTCCGGCGTATCCTGGCAGGACATCGCAGGAGCAACAGGTTCTTCCTATGCCACTCCTCCAACCACCGATGCAGATGCTGACACGCAATTTAGATGTGTGGCAACAAATTCAGCAGGCACCGCTATTAGCAATGTCGCATCATTGAGACTGAATCCCATTATCAGCGTAGTTTCAAATGCGGGGGGAAGGATTTCTGTGGGAGAGGATTTTGAACACTCCGCACCTCCGTTAGGTGGAAGGCTCGTTATTCCCTGGTCAGCGAACACCAATGTTTTTATTATTCCAGAGGCGGGTTATGTGATTAATCAGGTGCTTGTTAATGGAAATCCGAGAGAACTCACTGACAACAAAGTCATTTTATCAAGTATAACCAATGACATCACTGTTTCAGTAACCTTTATTCCCGTATATACCATCACTGCTACTGCGGGTGAGGGAGGCTCAATTAATCCTGCGGGTGCGACAACGGTCAATAGTGGCGCAGATTTAACCATTACTATAACAGCGGATGCGCATTATGAGATTGCCGATGTTTTGGTGGATGGCAAGAGCATGGGGAGGATAAGTACCTATACTTTCAGCAATGTGAATAGTCATCATACTATTTCCGCTAGCTTTAGCTACCTAACTTATATTATTACCGCCAGCGCAGGAGCTAACGGCAATATCAGTCCTGCGGGGAGGGTTGAGGTGAGAGAAGGGGCAAGTCAGACCTTTGTCATTAGTGCGGCAGCGCATTATAAGATACAGGATATATCAGTAGATGGGGTCAGCGCGGGGGCGCTTGCCAGTTATACTTTTAGCAATGTAACCAGGAATCATACCATAGCCGCTAATTTTATCCCGGAGAGGTATCAGTTGAGAATTGAAGGAGGAAGCGGCTCCGGTGAATACGCGTATGGACAAACAGTGATGGTTTATCCGACGCTGGCTACGGATGATTACCTCTTCGTGCGCTGGAGTGGAGATGTCCCGGCTGGCCAGTCAGCAAGCAACCCTCTAAGCATAATTATGGATTCTGATAAGACAATCCGCGCCGAATACAACAACCGACCTGTC
>JAMWCI010000059.1 GCA_023818655.1 Candidatus Omnitrophota bacterium | reverse complement strand
TACTTACCCTATGGCAAAACTCCACAGACTTTGGTTCTCCTCCATGCTCTCCGCAAATACCCACTTCCAGA
The DNA here is from genome assembly GCA_023818655.1 of Candidatus Omnitrophota bacterium. Lineage (GTDB taxonomy): Bacteria > Omnitrophota > Gorgyraeia > Gygaellales > Profunditerraquicolaceae > JAMWCI01. The sequence continues at coordinate 9,212 of JAMWCI010000059.1, read as the reverse complement.
TCCTTGCGGGTTTTGCGGCCCCGCTCAATACCGATTTTAATCAACTGTCCTATTCCATTCTGGTCAATGCTTTGAAACGGGTCTTCAGGTAAAATACCTTTTTTCAGATAATCCGGTAGGAATGCGCCGATATCATCGCGTGAAAAACCAAACCCCATTTGGGTAAGGTCATTGGTTCCGAAAGAGAAAAATTGGGCTACAGCGGCAATTTCATCGGCAACAATGGCTGCCCGGGGAACCTCAATCATTGTTCCATACATATGTTTAATCTTTCTGAGGTTGTATTTTTTTAATGTTTCTTGGTAAACAGCTTTGGCGATAGCCAGTTGGTTTTCCAATTCCTTCACATCACAGACTACCGGAATCATAATTTCAGGATAAGGTTTTTTACCTTCCTTTATCAATTCGGCTGAAGCCTCAAAAATAGCGCGAATCTGCATAGCGCTTGCTTCCGGATAAGTAATCCCTAGGCGCACTCCGCGGTGACCCATCATTGGATTAGATTCGTGCAGCGCCTCTGCCCTCTCCGATAGTTCCGCCATAGAAATATTTAATTCTTTGGCTAGTTGTTCTAATTTGGCCTGTTCACGCGGAACAAATTCATGCAGGGGAGGATCCAATAAACGGAAGACCACCGGCAAACCATCCATTGCCTCAAGGGTGCCTCTGACATCCTTTTTTACATAAGGGAAAAGCTCATCAATCGCCTTTTTTCTCTCCTCCTCAGTCCTCGAGATAATCATTTTACGTAGAAGAAAGAGCGGCTCATCAGAACCCTTTCCGTAAAACATATGTTCTGTTCTGAATAGACCTATGCCCTCTGCGCCGAATTGACGCGCCCTTTGCGCATCTTCAGGCGTATCGGCATTAGTGCGTATGCCCAGCTTCTTAAACTTTGCGCAGGTTTTCAGGAAATCACTGAGCAGTTTATTTTCTTCCCCGGCATCCATCATCGGGAGCTTACCCTCGTATACATTGCCTTTGGTGCCGTTAAGGGTAATCCAATCTCCCTCTTTAAGGGTCTTTCCAGCTACAATTAATTCTTTTTTTATCGCCTCAATATGCAAGGCTGAACATCCCACGATACAGCACTTTCCCCAGCCGCGGGCAACCAAGGCTGCGTGCGAAGTCATGCCGCCTCTGGCGGTAAGAATAGCCTGGGCGGCGCGCATACCTTCTACGTCTTCAGGATTGGTCTCCTCGCGCACCAGAATAACCCTTTTTCCCTCTTTTGCCCATTCCACGGCAGAAGCCGCGGAAAAGACAATCTGTCCGGTTGCCCCGCCCGGACCCGCAGGTAAACCTTTAGCTAAAGGTTTATGAGCTTGCTCTGCTTTTGGGTCAATTATCGGATGCAGTAATTCATCAAGTTGAGACGGAGTAACCCGCATTACCGCCTCTTCCTTCTTGATTAACTTTTCCTTTACCATATCCATACTCATCCGCACTGCCGCAGGACCGTTACGTTTGCCTACTCGGCACTGCAACATAAAGAGGCGACCCTTCTCAATGGTAAACTCAATATCCTGCATATCGCGGTAATGCTTTTCCAGGCGTTTTTGTATATCAAATAACTCTTTGTAAATTTTTGGCATGGCTTTTTCCAAAGTCACCTGGTCTTTGTTATGCTCGGATTTTGAATATTCATTTATAGGAGCTGGGGTGCGTATTCCGGCAACTACGTCCTCGCCTTGCGCATTAATCAGGTATTCGCCGTAAAATTTATTTTCTCCATTACCGGGGTTGCGGGTAAAGGCAACGCCAGTAGCAGAATCATCTCCCATATTGCCAAAAACCATCGTTTGAACATTTACAGCAGTACCCCATTCATCAGGTATGCCTTCTATCCGGCGGTAACTGACCGCGCGCTTGCCATTCCAAGACGCAAATACCGCGCCTATGCCACCCCAGAGTTGTTCCACTGGGTCATCCGGAAACTCTTTTCCCAAGATTTCTTTAACCTTTAATTTGAACTGGCTGCAAAGTTTTTTTAGGTCTTCCACTGTCAGGTCTGTATCTGAAGAATAACCTCTAGTTTTCTTAAGTTCATCCATTATCATTTCCAATTGTTTACGGATGCCTTCGTCGTCCTTAGGTTCAATCCCAGCGGCCTTTTCCATTACCACATCCGAATACATCATAATGAGTCTGCGGTAAGCGTCGTAGACAAAACGATTGTTGCCTCCGCTCTGTTTTATAAGCCCGGGTATAGTCTTTTCAGTAAGTCCTATATTCAATACGGTTTCCATCATTCCCGGCATTGACTTGCGCGCGCCTGAACGCACAGAAACAAGAAGCGGATTGTCTGGGTCGCCGAATTTTCTACCCATTAACTTTTCTACCTTTTCCAGGGCTTTATGTACCTCTTCTTTTAAACCCTTGGGGTAGGTCTTTTTATTTTGGTAATAGTATGTGCAAACCTCGGTGGTTATGGTAAAGCCCGGCGGGACAGGCAACTTTAAATCCTTATGCCCGGCCATCTCTGCCAGATTTGCGCCTTTTCCTCCCAACAGATTTTTCATACTTTCATTGCCATCAGCCTTTCCACCGCCAAAGAAGTAAACGTATTTTTTCGCTGCCATTGCTTAAAACCCTCCTTTTTTTGTTATATTCGTTTAGGTCGTTTAGTTGGTTAATTTCGTTAAAAATGTCAAACGAAAATAACGATACTAACGAACCGAACGATATTTTAATGTAATTTATCACTCAGGTATTCTTTTAACCTGTCAATACCTACCCTTTCCTGTTGCATCGTATCCCTGTGCCGTACCGTTACCTGCTTATCATCAAGGGACTGGAGATCTACAGTTATGCAATACATCGTGCCTGTCTCATCCTGCCTGCGGTAGAGTTTGCCTATGGCGCCGGTATCGTCATAGACGCAGACAAAATCTCTTTTTAAATCAGCGGCGATTTTTTTAGCCAGCTCCACTATATTTGGCCGGTTTTTTAAAAGCGGCAACACCGCCATTTTTATCGGCGCAAGTCTCTTGTTTAACCTCAATACTATGCGGGTATCGCCTTTTACCTCCTCCTCGGTATAGGCATCCACCAGAAACGCAAGCACGCTTCTGTCCACGCCGCCTGACGGCTCAATAATATAGGGATAGAATCTTTCTTTTTTTACATCGTCAAAATAACGCAGGTCTCTGCCGCTAATCTCAGCGTGTTGTTTTATGTCAAAATCTGTGCGGTTGGCTATACCTTCCAACTCGCTCCAGCCAAATGGAAAATTATATTCTATATCGCTACAGGCCTTGGCGTAATGCGCCAGCTCTTCTTTGCTATGCGGTCGCTTCCTGAGATTCTCCTTCTTTATGCCAAGGTTAATATACCATTGGAAACGATTCTCTATCCATTCTTCAAGTTTTCTATCCGCATCTTCGGGATTGACAAAATACTCTATTTCCATTTGTTCAAACTCGCGCGTGCGAAAAGTGAAATTTCCCGGAGTAATCTCATTACGAAATGCCTTGCCGATCTGCGCTAAACCAAAAGGAAGCTTGGGATGCTTGGTATCCAATATATTCAGAAAGTTCACAAACATCCCCTGTGCGGTCTCCGGCCGCAAATAAATCTCGTTGCCCTCTTCTTCAAGCGGCCCTTGGTGTGTTTTAAACATCAAGTTAAAGGGCCTTGCCTCAGTAAGAATACCGCCACATTCAGGACACTTAGACTTATCATCTTTGAGGTCGGCGACTTTAAAACGCCTCCTGCAGGATTTGCAGTCACTCTTTAAATCAAAAAAATTTTGGAGATGACCGCTGGCCTCCCAGACTTTTGGATGCATAAGAATGGCGGAATCCATGCCAAAGACGTCATCGCGCTCATAAACGTTGGACTTCCACCAGACTGCCTTCAGATTATTTTTTAATTCTACTCCGTAAGGACCGTAATCCCAGGTGTTAGAAAGACCGCCGTATATCTGGCTGGACTGAAAGATGAATCCGCGGCGCTTGCATAAAGATATAACCTTATCCATCAGATTAATAACCATAGAAATTTATTTTTAACACAGATTAAAATAAAAATCAATCTATTTTAAAAAATCAATCGGGTTCGGATTTATTTGTTAAAAAATAGTTCTGACCCCATTTTGCCCCATTTTTCGTTCTGACCCCATTTTTTTTAAGGTTTATCTAAAGTAGAAATAATCGCAAATATCTGTTCTTGGCCAATCTTAGCGCTTCTGTCTTTCACGCAGATTTTAAAAAACTGGTCCCGGTCATCTATGAGACTGGATTCAAAATAGGTTGCGTCCTTGTCTATATTATAGCTAAGGAATCCACGCTTATTACCTATTGCAATCCGCATCATCCTGACCTTTCTCTGGTCTCCCAAATCTGGGATAAAGATACTTTTCATAATTACGAAAAATGCGTCATTTATGTTTTTGATTCCGTTGTAGTTTGCGCACATGACGCGTTCTATGAATTCATAATTATTCTTTACGCCGGCTTTCTTTAGCTGGGGGAAAAGCTCAAGGAAAAACCCCGGCTCTTCATACAACAGATACGCATATGAATTACGCTGCTTATAGGCCTTTCTTTTGTAATAGGCCTTTTTGGTCAGCTCGCAAGTTACATTAAATCCTTTCGGCAGGTATACCTGTATCTTGGAAAAAGAATAAGGCAAGAACTCTGCTATGCATTCCTTATTTGCCTGCACTGTAATTTTCTCAATAGGCAGCATACAGAGGATAGGTATTTTTCCGCAATCTCCTATGCCGCTTGCTACATAAAACTTAATGATATTCGCTCCCCCGAATATTGCCACGTACCAGATACCTAACCCTAAGAAAACCATTATCAGTAATAATTTAAGAAGCTTATCCTTCTTTTTCATCGGATTTTAATTTTTTAAATTCTTCTTCCTTTATGGTAAAGGTGTGCTCCGGAGCAGGAAATTTTTCCTCTAAAACTTCTTTTTTGAACTCTTCAATCGCTTCCCTGATTACAGAAGACACATCGGCGTATCTCTTGACAAACTTGGGACGGTAACGTTGGAAAAGTCCTAACATATCATGGATGACTAAAACCTGGCCGTCGCAATGCACTCCTGCGCCTATGCCTATAGTAGGTATACGCAGTCTTTGGGTAATGAGGCCTGCAATCTTATCCGGCACGCATTCCAAGACAATAGCAAAACAACCCTCTTCTTCTAATTGCTTGGCCTGCTCTAATAACCTGAGCGCGGCTTGCGCATCTCTGCCTTGCACCTTAAAGCCACCAATTTTATCTGCGGTCTGAGGCGTAAGCCCAATATGACCCATTACCGGGATACCAGATTTAATTACCTGGCGCGTTACTTCTATGCATTTATCAAACCACTCCAGTTTTACCGCATCGCCGCGCCCTTCTTCAATAAGCCTTCTTGAATTTTGAACAGCTTCTTCAGGGTTAATCTGATAAGAATCATACGGCATATCTATAACCAGCAATGCCTGTTTTACTGCGCGGGAGACTGCCTTGGCGTGATGCAGCATCTCTAGCATTCCTACTTTAGTTGTGGAATCCAAACCCAAGACCACATTGGCTAATGAATCTCCTACCAGTATAATATCAATACCGGCATCATCCACTAGAGAAGCTATGGGGTAATCATAAGCGGTAAGCATAGTCAGTTTGCGTCTATTTTTAAGAGAAAGTATATCCTGAACAGTGATTTTTTTATCCATCCTTCATCCCTCTTTTGATATATTTATCTATCGCTACAGCGGCTTTTTTCCCCGCAGCCATTGCCGAAATCACGGTATCCGCGCCGGTAATAATATCGCCTCCGGCAAAGATACCGGGGATAGAAGTCATAAAATTCTTATTTACAATAACCGTTCCGTCAGGATTGGTTTTTAACTCGGGGGTTAATCTGGACAGGAGAGGATTCGGGCTTTGACCGATACCTACAATCACCGTATCCACATCTAAAATAAAATTTGAACCTTCTATCGGGATTGGTTTTTTTCTTCCGGACGCATCGGGGCTGCCGAGCCGCATTTTTATACATTCTATCCCTTTGACAAAACCCTCTTCATCTGCGATTATCCCTACCGGCTGCGTTAAAAGTTGGAAGGTCACTCCTTCTTCCCGGGCATTATCTATCTCATCAATGCGCGCCGGCATCTCGTCCTCAGTGCGCCGGTATACAATAATTGCCTCGCTTCCTAGCCTACGGGCAACCCTGGCGCAGTCAAAGGCCACGTTACCCGCTCCAATCACCGCTACTTTCTTGCCTATATTGATAGGCGTGGCGTAGGCAGGGAAGAGGTATGCCTTCATTAAATTCACGCGGGTGAGGAATTCATTCGCTGAATAAACACGAGCAAGGTTCTCTCCGCGGATACCTAAAAATTGCGGCAGTCCTGCGCCGACAGCAATAAATATCGCCTTGTAACTTTCGCTAAATAAATCCGTTAGCGAATAGGTGTTGCCGATAAGCGTATCGGTTTGTATCTTGACTCCCAAACTTTTTATGTAATCCACTTCATCCTGAACTATCTTCTTGGGAAGGCGAAACTCCGGTATGCCATACACCAAGACCCCGCCGGGGAGGTGTAAAGATTCAAATAAGACAACTTGATAGCCAAGTTTAGCAAGGTCAGCGGCGCAAGTAAGGCCGGCAGGTCCACTACCGACCACGGCCACTTTAATAGTGGCAGAAAAACAACCTGAGACTTTTGAAAAAGTTTTTTTTGATTTATAATCCGCTGCGTAGCGTTCCAATGCCCCAATATTTATAGGTATCTTCTTTTTATTTAAGACGCAGGCTGCCTCGCACTGGTTTTCCTGAGGGCAAACCCTGCCGCAAATTGCCGGAAGGTTATTCCTTTCTTTTATTTTTTCCAGCGCCTCTTTCTGTTTCCCCGCTCCGATTAATTTTATGAAAGCGGGGATATCTATTTCTACTGGACATCCTTTTACGCAAAAGGGGTCCTTGCATTGCAGACAACGTTTTGCCTCATTTTCTGCCTGGCTTTTAGATAAACCAATAGCCACTTCAAAAAAATCTTCGATTCGTTGTAAGGCCGGGCGTTTTGCAATATTTGAACGCATTTTATTAAAATTTTAAAGCTGGTATGAAGAGCTGAGCGACTTTAAAATAAATAAGCAAGCCCACAACATCAACGATACTCGTAGTAATTGGTCCGGCAAGCACTGCCGGATCAAGACCGACTCTTTTAGAAACAAGCGGCAACGCTATTCCGGTAGAGATTGCCAATATGGCAATCAGAAGCATAGTCAGACCCACGACAAACGCCAAGACAAAATCTCTCTGTAGCAGGAATGCCCTGCCAAAAGCCACCGCACCAACAATCATGCCCATAAAGATTGCGGAGGCAATCTCAAGTTTAATAACCTTAAAGATATTCTTGAAATTCACGTCTCCCGTAGCCAAGCCCCTGATTATAGTAATTGAAGCTTGCGCCCCGGCATTACCGCCGGTATCAAGAAGCATCGGGATAAAGAAAGTAAGCGCCACAACCGCGCTTAGTGTATGTTCAAAGCTTTTTAATACCGTGCCGGTCAAAAAATCAAAAATAAGAAGCAGGATGAGCCACCCTGCGCGCCTTTTTACCAAATCTACAGTAGTGGCTTTCGCATAACTGATTATCTCGCCGCCCTTGGCAGACATTTTACCTATTTCGTAAATATCCTTGGTGGTCTCTTTTTCCAGCATATCCACTATATCATCAATGGTAATTATGCCGCGCAAAACATTTTCTTTATCTACTACAGGGGCATCCAGCAAATTGTACTTCTTAAACCAGTTTCCCACGTCTTTTGCGTCGGTATCGGTAAAAAGTTTAATATGTTCTACTCCTTCCATAATATCCTTTATCTGTATGTCCGGAGGCGCCTTTAAAAGGTTTTGAAGAGAAATCATGCCGATTAATTTATTCTCTTCATTTGTGACAAATACGGAGTAGATATTCTCTCTATGTTCGGCGCGCAGATTATCCTGAATAGAGAGAATCGCTTGCCTGGCAGTCATCTCTTTCTTTAAAGTCACAAATTCTGTAGTCATAAGACTGCCTGCCGTGCCTTCCGGATAATGCATTAATTCTTTAATCTCATTGGCGTCTTCCCTATTGACTATAAGGAAAAGTTTTCTGGTTACTCTCTGAGGCAATTCCTTAAAGAGGTCAGTCTTTTCATCAGGGGCCATTACATTAATAATCTCGGATATTTCGGCATTATCCAGATTATTCAGTATATATGTCTGTTCCGACAATCTCAGATTTTCAAATACCTCCACCGCCTTTTTTGCGCCAAGCAGACGAAAAACGATTATTTTTTCTGTCGGTTCTAAGTGTCTCCATCCCAGGGCAAGGTCCATAGAGTGAATATTCTTTAAAACAAGTTTAAGGGCGTTAAAATCCTTTGCCTGAATAAGCTCCTTTATCTCTGGCAAAAAAAGGGCAACTACATCCATATTCTTGCGGGAACCATTTTTCATCGCATTCTTCTCTCCTGAACCTCAAAAAATTTCAGTCTTTGCTCAAGTTCTCCAAAATCAACGCTGTGACCGTCAAAATCCGGGCCGTCTACGCAGCCAAAAACAGTCTTTCCTGCTACAGTGCAACGACAGGAACCGCACATACCAGTGGCATCCACCATAATTGGATTGAGACTGACAACGGTATTAATCTGATATCCTCTCGTAAGTTCCGCCACTGCCCGCATCATCCTTACCGGACCGACGGCATAAACCAAGGCAGGGTATTTGGTATGCGTGGATTTTTCTATGACTGAAAGCAGTCCTTTTAATACATCCGTAACCAGACCTTTGTTTCCAGAGGAGCCGTCGTCGGTTATTACGAACAACTCGTCGCAAAGACCTTTTAGCTCCTTTTCTAATATTAATAAACCCTGTGAGCGCGCCCCAATTATGCCTATTATACGGTTGCCTGCCTGTTTAAATCCCTTGGCTATCGGAAATAACTCTGCTATCCCCACTCCTCCAGCAACGCAATATATCTCCCCTAATTTACCTATTTGTGTGTGTTGTCCTAGAGGGCCTAAAATATGGGAAACGCTTTCTCCTTTATTAAGACTGGCTAATTTTTTTGTAGTAAAACCTATCTTCTGAAATATAAGCGTAATTGTTCCATTCTTCTTATCCCAATCAGCCAATGTCAGGGGAATCCGTTCGCCAAATTCATCTATAATCAATACTACAAACTGTCCTGGTCTGGCTTTTTGCGCTACTAAAGG
>JAMWCI010000145.1 GCA_023818655.1 Candidatus Omnitrophota bacterium | reverse complement strand
AAACAGCAATCTTCCCGGCGATATCAGGATACGCAAAATAGAAGAAGTAAGCACTGATTTTCACAGCCGTTTTCAGGCAAAATCCAAGATATATCGTTATAGCGTATTGAATCAGTCATACGCCTCGGTTTTCTCCAGGCATACCGCATATTTTTATCCACACCCTTTAGATATAAAGCTTATGCGTAAAGAGGCTAGGGTTCTTTTGGGCAGGCATAATTTTCGTTCTTTTCAGACAGCGGATAAAAAAGAAAGGGATTCTGTAAGGATGATAAAATCTATACGCATAGAGAAGAACGGCAATATGATACACATCGATATAGAAGCTGACGGCTTTCTCTACAATATGGCGCGCAATATCGCCGGCACGCTTATTGAAATAGGCAGAGGCAGATTTCCGGCTGGGTATATGAAAAGGTTGCTTGTTGCCAAAGATAGGAGGCTGGCTGGCCCGACTTTGCCGGCAAAGGGTTTATGCCTCATCAAGGTAAAATATTAAAGCATGAATAGAGAAGGGCATATAAGTTTTTCCTGGGATTTTTATTCCTTGCTTGCGATTGCCGTCTTTGCGCTTCTGCAGGTGTTATGGTGGCCGCTTGCCCCGCAGTTTATTGACAGTTATTATCATTTGCTTACCTCTTGGGGGTTTATTAAAGCAGGCGGATACACCGGATGGGATTTTTGGCAATACGCCCCTTACGGCCGGCCGCATATTTATCCGCCCATTTTTCAACTATTACTGGCCTTTATGCTTAAAATGGGGTTCGGCAAGATATTCCTGCTAAAGATTACCGAGACGCTTACTCCGATACTGGCTTTGTTTACCTTTAGATACTTCACCAGCAGGTATTTCGGCAGTCGCTTTACTTTCTTTTGCCTTACATTCTTGATATCGTCTTTTTCTTTTTATCTTTCCTTTGTAAATAATATTCCGGCTACGTTGGCAATTATCTTCGGCTTACTTGCTTTTGACCAGATGTTTCAGAAAAACCTGACGCGCGCGGTTATCCTTTTGTCGCTTACCTTCTATACCCATATAGGCATTCCTTGGTTTTTGTTATTAACATTTTTCTTTTACGGATTGCTGGACAGGAATTATCGCAGGATAGCTTTATCTGTGGCGCTTTTAGCGCTCTGTATATCAGCGCCTATAATCTGGAAACAGTTGGCTAATGTTAAATATATCCATGTTTTTAGTATCAAAATGGAAAGGTATTTTTGTGAATTTAAACCCTTTGTTTATCTCTTTGCGCTGCCCGGGTTATGGTTTATCTGGCTCAGGGGAAAAATTTACCGCTTTATTTTTTCTTTATTTCTAGCCAGCCTTGTTTTTCTGTCTTACCCTTACCGGTTTTTCTCGGCGCAGGGGTTTATGCCGTTCATATTCCTGGCGGCAACTACGTTGGATTGCATATACGAAAGGGCAATAAACAGCAAAAAGAGACGTTTGTTAATGGGGGTTGTTGCATCCGCGTTGCTTTTTATGTGCGTGTTTTCTCCTACCTTTGCCCTGCGTAAAGAATTGTACGGACCGGTAATGTCTAAATGGCGCATATTTGACTCGGCTTTAGTGGATATGTTCTTTGCGGGGTTCAATAAACGGCTGCCTACGCCGTCGGTGTGGTTCCCCAAGATATACCTTCCGGCTGCGGAGTTGATAAAAGAGAATTCCAATGAACAGGATATAATTTACTCTCCGCATTATATCGTGGGTGTCTGCCTGGCTGCTCTTTCCGACCGCCCTACAGCAAATCGGTTGTTGGGAGAAGTAGATGCAGCCCTGACTTTCGACCCTTTCATTACTTCAAAAATAGTTGTTTTCTTAAAGGATGATAAACCGCAAGAAATTAATAAGCTGATTTATTTCTACAATCTTATTAAAATCGGTGAGAACGATGCTTTTATTATTTATAAGAATCGTCTCTGCAAAGCAAAGGTCTCGGTAACTTCGGCTGTTTTTCCTTTTTGGGCAGTTCTGACACTAGGGGGGTTAGTCATCCTGTTATTTGCCGCGGCCAGGAAATCCAAGTAGTTTTTAATGCTGCGCATTGAAATTAACTGAAGAGCCCAGGACAAGAGCCCAGCAAGAGCCCAGGACCGTTTCCTTTAATCCCCTTGTGTACCAAACAGTTCCATAGGAACTGTCCCTATTCTTTGAAAAAAATGGCTGTTAGATTTTTCCGTATTC
>JAMWCI010000058.1 GCA_023818655.1 Candidatus Omnitrophota bacterium | reverse complement strand
TGGCTAAAGGCACAACCATCCTAAAGCGTAAAACAAGAATGTTGCGGATTAATTCTTTGTAATGGAGATTAAGTTTTCCCTTAAAGGCCTCTATCTCTGTCATTAATTATTAATTATACCTATGACATTAAGATTATCAAGAGAATTAGTCGGCTCAAATCAGAACCACTACCCTTCCACCCCCAACCACATTACAGCCAGAGCTCTTCTTGCCATAAGGCGAGGTAACAATCTGAATATTTGGTATAAACTTCATAAAAGGATGCAGACTAAAGTTGTAGTAAATTTCATATATCGTCTCACTAGAGGCAGTTTCGTATTCGTATGCCTGTCGGTAATCTCTCCCCAAAATGGACTGAGCCATCCCGATTCCCAGAAAATCATCTTTTCGTCCTAATATAGGCTGGCTAAGTTGTCCGCCTACAGACCAGAAGTGCCGGATATCGCGGACTTTCTGATTTGCGAATCCGTAACGACAGAAAAAAGTGATTCGTTTGGTAACCTGCTGGTCAAAACTAAGAGCATAACCGCAATCCCGACGTCTTTTACCCAAACCGTCTATATATTCCAGATTTTGACGGTCCAGATAAAACATAAAACGGTAATTTCCCTGCAGATTAACTCCCATTTTAGGCAAAAATCCAAATTCGCCAATGAAAAAACTTCCTTTGAATGACCGATTAAAACCTGCTTTTGTTGAAGACGCCAGGGCATCCGCTGCGCCAACCTGAAAATAAAACCAATCTACCGGACTAAAACCAACAACTCCCCCAAGGCCTTTCTGCGGAAAAGGTACGGTCAAGTTGCCAACCAACGCGCCGGAAAGAAATTGTATATCCCCGCTGTTTGCCGCCTCATTACTATCAAACCAGTCCGATAAATCTAGTCTCCCTAAATTAAAAAATATCTTCTTATCCAGGAAATCCTGATGTAAATAAAACCTGTTCACATAAGCATAACTAATCTCTCCGGCATCGCTGTTTAGCCCAGATAATGTTGGTAACAGTTTATCTATCCCTTTATTGTGCCCTCCTTCCAATTCAAAAACTATATACGCATCGCTCCAGAGTTTCTGCTCTATTCCTATATTGTAATACCAGGCAGAGCGGCTTTTCCCTTGGTTAGCTCTGGCGTAAAGCAGAGATTGAACCTGCGCATTAATTATAAAGGCAAATGATGTCCCGTATTTATCTTCAAGGATTTTTCTCTCTTTTAAAAATCTATCCAGCCAGTCTTCCAGATTGACTCCATTTTCGGTCGTCTGGTCTAATTGCTGGGATAAATCCAAGATGGTCTGCTTGGCATACGCCAAAGAAAAAAAACAGACCCCGCCTCCCAAAACAATAAAAATAAATATCTTGTAGATTATTTTACGTATTTTTATAATTATAGATAGCGTCTAAAGTCAAACGCTTATGCTGACTTAACATCTGTCTTTAATGCCTCTCTGTAGCAACAATCACTTGCCCGTCTTCGCCGCCAGCTATATTATATTTCCCTCCTCATCACAGTAACAGGCGTCGCTTTGAAATTTATACCACTCTTGCATAAATTCCTCAAATTTCTCCAGATAACTAACAATCTTATCCTTGCCTTCTATAACTATCTTTTCATCTATAAGCACCGGCGGCATAACCTTGGAAGATGCGCCTGGAACAGAGATTGGCCCTTTCTTTACAATCACTACCTTGTGCGCTACGCGCATAGCCTCAAGAGTAGACTGAATACCTTTACACCCCTGACAGTCCTCTGTGCGATAAAATATAAGCATATTAAATCCGTGTTTTAACGCTCGCTACTATAGATGGAATATCTAGAACAAGACATACCTTTCCTTCGTCAGTGATTGTAGCTCCGGGGAAAAAAGGAAAATGCATTATGGGGCACCTTAATGGTTTAAGAATTATTTCTGTGTAGTTCAAGATTTCATCTACGGCCAGGGCTAACATGATATCAACCACTTTAACAACTAGGACAGGAATTGTTGTCTTATCTGGAAAAGAAGATTCTTGTATCTGCAAAAGTTTGTTCAAGTAATAAAGCGGAATGATATATTTGTTAATCTTTACCCAATTGCCATCCGTATCAACACGCACCTCCGAAAACTGGATGTTTCTTATTTCAATGATATTGTCCATTAAAACGGCAAATCGCTCAGACCCTACGCGCACAAAAACGGAATCATGCAACGCTAAAGTTAAAGGGAGTTTGATGACAAAGCTGGTGCCGGCATTTCTGGTCGAAGATACATCAATTATTCCTTTAAGTTTTTCTACTTTGGCGCGGACAATATCCAAACCGACCCCCCGGCCCGATACATCTGTCACTTCCTGCTTAGTGCTCAGCCCGGCAGAAAAAACTAATTGCAAGGCCTGCGTATCAGCCATCTCATTAGCCACCCGCGAAGAGATTATACCCTTGGCAACTGCCTTACGCTTTAAGGCCTGCACGTCAATTCCTCGACCATCATCCGAGACTTCAATTATAATATGAAAACCTTGCTGTGAAGCGCTAAGGGTTATCTTGCCCTGCGCATCTTTATTACTCTTCCTGCGCTCATCAGGGGATTCAATACCATGGTCTACGGCATTGCGTAAAAGATGTATAAGCGGGTCTCTTAACTCATCCAGAATAGATTTATCAATCTTTGTGTCTTCTCCGGCTACTTTAAAAGAAACGTCTTTACCATACAAAAGCGCCCAATCTCTGATTAGACGCGGAAAAAGCTGCAACAGTTCTCCTGCCCGTACCATACGCATATTCATAATCTCAGCGTAACTGGAAGAGATTAACGCATCCAATGTGTTTACGGTATCTCGTAACTGCATACATGCCTTTTCTAACTCTTTATTGTTTGTTTCTTGATGTAAGCTAATACTTGCGCATAGGGACGAAATCTGTTGAAGTCTTTTTTTAGCAATCATCAACTCTCCGGCAAGATTAAATACCTTCTGCAGGTCATCAATATCAATTTTAATATATTTATCAATACTATGCCCGACAATGAAATCCGTAGATACCTTTTGTCCTGGCGGAACATCCTGTGTTTTGTCTTTCTCTTGAGCAAACGTCGATTTAACGCGGGCGCACAATTCAGCAATGGAGAACTCTGTAAATTGTCTCTGCTGGCTATCGAGCAGTATGCCTATGGCATCCATACACTCAAAACAAGCACTAAAATGTTCGCGGCTTAGCAATCCCTTTGCGGATTCAATTGCCAATAATCCTTCTTCTAAGGCGTGGGCGATATCTCGGATACCAGAAGACCCAATCAATGCACCCGTGCCTTTAATAGAATGCACTTCGCGCATAAGCTCAGCAATCACCTCTTTATTAGCGGGGTCTCGTTCAAGAGAAACTAAATGGATATTTATCTTGCGCAGGTGCTCCTGAATTGCAGATTTAAATTGGAGTTCGTATTTAGACTTATCAAAAGACATGAAATAATCGTGGTTAGATTATTTTAATCTTAGCCGTGGTCGACTCTAAATCCGCCGCAATCTTATTCAATTGATCCACCGAATCTTCTACATCCTTAGCTAGCGAAGTTGCCATACGCATAGTATTCTCAATCCTATCTATAGCATCAACCAACAGCTTGGCATTTTCTACGCCCTGGGTGGATTTTGACGAAATCTCTTGGCATGTTGCGTATGATTCCTGCAGACGAATTGCCTCCTCATCCATATACCGTTTAATATCTGTAAGTGCGCCATTCAACATGTCCATTTCCTTATGGACGTTATCCATAAGCTCTGTAATGTCTTTTGTAGATTTTTCCGTGGTTTCGGTAAGTTCGCGCATGGAATCCGCAATGCGACGGAAACCGCTGGCATTATCTTCTGCGCGGGATGCCTCAATAGCGGCATTTACCGCCAATATATTGAGCTGTTCGGCGTTGCTATCTACACCTCGAACAATCTTAACAATCTTATGCATAGATTCGCCTAAATTAACGGCCATTGTATCACTCGCGTGCAAACGCCCACGCAGCTCGCTGAGTATCTGCTCGGCGCTAGCAAAGGTATGCGCCGTATCCCGCAGACGCTCATTCATCTGCCGTGTAATCTCATAAACCTTTGCGACCATATCACGCAACTTCGTAAGTAATTGTTCTTGTTCTGTGGCAAGAAATACTTCTCTTGTGCTTGAGGTATATAACGTCTTGTTTAACATTGCAAACTGCGCCACCGAATACTGCGCTCTCTCAAAAAGCCCTTTAAGACTCTCTATTTTCTTATTGAATTCGGGCACTTTCTTAAGCCACTCTTCTCCCCTTTTTTTGGATAAGAAAAGAAACAAATAAGTGCTTATAATAAAAACTATTATTAAAACGACAGTAGCAACTACTGTAAATTTAACAGTTGCGCGCATTGCCTTATTCACATTCTCCGTTGAGGCATCGGCGTTAACCACAGTCAAATTAAGCATATTTTGTAATTCAGCCTCAACGGCTCCGGCTTTTGATCGCATATTCAGAATCTCAGGTTGGTTAATCACGCTGGCGTAGATTTCATCAGCAGTACCTACTGCCTTGGCCTCGTAGCGGTAAACACTCTGCACTGCTTCCTTAACTGAAAGACGGTAATCCTGACACAACTTCAGTAGTTTATCTGTAGAAACCGGCTTTTGACCGGCTGGTAATTTTATATTCAGCTCGGCGATATCCGTTAAGATTTTTTTCATCTCATCAACTGCCGGTAAGCATACCTGCTTAATGAATAAATCTTCCGCCTTCTTCAATCCCTCTATCCTATAAAAAAGTAAAAAATCCTTCTCGAACCTGCGGGTTTGTAAACGATAATGATCAAACTGACGGACCCTATCGTTAATCTTTATGTGTAGTTGAGCTATTTGCCAAGCGCGGCCTAATCTTGCTATCGCAATTCCGAACAATAACAAAATAACCAACAAAACAACAAACGGTATTGCCAATACCAAACGCGTATCTAAACGGATTCTCATCGTTATCTTAAGCCGTCTTCTCCAAAAAAATTAACTAAAGCCGCATCTTTAAGAAGCTGATTTAAATCCAAGAATGTCAATTCTAAATCACCTACGGTAAACAAATTTAAATGCCTTAAATTATCCGCTGTTTCTTCTGGAAGGGTTAAAACTTCTTGTGTGCTGTTTACAAGAAAACCAAAGGTTTCTCCTTGAAGCTCAACAATAACAATCCGACTATACGGCTCATGCCGCTCCTCGCCGATGCCAAGATAAACCAAATCTAACACTCCTATAATTTCCCCTTTATAATTAATAAGTCCGGCAACGTGTTTGGGAGCCCCCGGAACATTGGTTATCGGCAAGAGGCGTATAATTGATTTAACCGCATGCACATCTATGCAGAATCTTTTTTCGCCAATCAAAAAAACAATTACCGCAACATTGTTCTCTGCCATACAGAAACCAAACCGCTTATGTGGATTTTCTCTTCCCGATAATGCTAAGCACCGATTTCAACGTATTATAAACAGATTCAATATTGTCTAACTTTGAGACGTAGGCGCTGATATTTAATTTTTTAGCGGAGGCAACGGATCCTTGGGCAGGATGAGCAGTAAGTATTATAACGTCGACATTAGGATTAATCTTGCGTATTTTCTCCAATGCGATTAATCCGTTCATATGAGGCATTATATAATCAAGGATTATAACATCAAAGTTATTGTTTTCTACAGCAGAGACGGCATCAGCTCCATTATAGACGGCGACTGTTTCATAGCCCCAAGAGGTCATCCATTCCACAAGCACATTTAAAAAAGCAGGCTCATCATCTACTAATAAAGCACGGGGTTTTTGCATGACGCACTCCTTTCCTTAAGCTTATAGGAAGGTCCAGTTAAAAATCTATTCGGAGCCAGACAAATCGTTACTTTATAACAATTATAAATTAAATATCGCGCTTATCAAGAAGATTCAGAGAATCTTTCGGTAATACTTTAATAGGGGTACCGATGCGCAAATTAAACTTTTTAGCCGCCGAACCATTATTAACCGAAATCTCCAGATACCCCCTACTTCCCACGATAACAAGCGGCTGATCCTCTTCTGCTTCCGCGTAAGAAGAAGCTATCCGCGATACTGTATATCCCTTAAATTTCAGGGATACCTTTCTTTTGATAACCGCCAAATCTTTTTCTGTAAGATTGGTAATACAGTTACCAAAACGGTCAATATCAATAATCTGGCCTTGGAGGCATTGTTTTTTGTGGTCAACAATAACCTTGGGAAGCGCTATTTTCTTGAGCGCCTCTTTCCTCTTTCCGAATCTATGCAGAGGGACGCCGCTTGCGATATGTGCTGCCACCGGCGCCAAGATATCTCTTCCGTGGAAGGTGCAAGATAACGGTTCTATAAAATAACGCCTGTTAGTAATGGTGTAAATCTCCTTCGGCGAATGTTCATCAACCACAAGAGACAAAAGCCCATTGTCAGGCGCCACAAAAAAGTAGTCTTTTGTTTTGAGGATAACCGCCTCTCTCTTTGAGCCGACGCCGGGGTCAACCACACAAAGAAAGACGGTTTTTTTAGGAAAGTAACTGTATGCGCTCTTAAGTCTAAGCGCGCCCTGTATGATATTCTGCGGATTAA
This sequence comes from Candidatus Omnitrophota bacterium, assembly GCA_023818655.1. Classification (GTDB taxonomy): domain Bacteria; phylum Omnitrophota; class Gorgyraeia; order Gygaellales; family Profunditerraquicolaceae; genus JAMWCI01. The sequence continues at coordinate 2,719 of JAMWCI010000058.1, read as the reverse complement.
TAGAGTGACATATATCCACAACCTGAAGATTTGAATTAATGTTAAGGATTACTCCTTTAATTATTCCGACATAGTTATCATCCCATCCAAAATCTGTTAACAAGGCTACGATTTTTTTCATATCATACTAATCAAGTTAACATCTTGAGCATAATTGTATTTTAGCTCTGGGGAGAAGTTTTTGCAACTCAAATTTGCAAAGGATTTATGTTGGGTAATAAAATACAGAAAAAAGTGATATAATAATATTTATGACTAAACCCGCTAAATTAAAAAAGAGTCTTATTGCTTCTTTCTGGGACGGTATATTTGCCTCCTGCATGGTCGGCCTAACCAACGATTACATTGCCCCTTATGCCCTTGCCCTGAAAGCAAACACAAGCCAGATAGGCGTTTTGAGTGCCTTGCCGAATCTTGCTGCCTCGCTTGCCCAATTAAAAACTGCTGACCTTACTGAAAAATTAAAAAGTCGCAAGAAAATTATCAATATTTTTGTATTCTCGCATGCATTGGCAGGAATACCAATAATCCTCTGCCATATTTGTTTAAAACTCATCTCGTTGATTTTCTGATACTCTTTGTTACCCTGTTTGTGAGCTTGTGGGTTTTGCCGGACCTGCTTAGTCTTCTCTTATGTCTAACCATATCCCCTACAGAAACAGAGGTAAATATTTCGCCTGGCGCAACAGGATTATGGGGATAGTTACCGTCGCCTCTTCACTTGCGGCTGGTCTGGTCTTGCGTACTTTTGCTGATAATGTCTTGCACGGATTTTTCATTATATTCACCGCTGCGGTAATCTGTCGGTTTATCTCCTGGTATTTCCTCGCCAAGATGCACGAACCAAGATTCAAAATCAAGCCCGATGCGTATTTTAGTTTGTTTGACTTCCTTCTTCGGACCAGACAATCTAACTTTGCCAAATTTGTGATATTCGCATCTATGCTTATTTTCTGCGTTAACCTTGCCTCTCCTTTTTTCTCAATATTTATGTTGCGCGATTTAAAATTAAATTATATTACCTACACTATCTTGGTAATAACCGTTCCTATTGCTCAAATCTGCGCCTTCAACCGATGGGGAATACATGCGGACAAAGTAGGCAACATCAAAGTAATAAGGGGGGCTTCCTTTTTTATTGCCGGCCTTCCCCTGTGGTGGGTTATCAATCGCTCTCCCCTGTTTCTAGTTTTTGCCCAAATTGTTTCTGGATTCGCCTGGGTAGGATTTAATCTTTGCGCTACCAACTTTATTTACGAGGCAGTAACCCCACAGAAAAGAGTGCGTTGCATTGCCTTTTTTAACGTATTTATCGGTATAGCTACTTGCGGCGGGGCACTTGTGGGAGGATATATCTCTAATTATCTACCGGAGCTATTCGGCTATAAACTCTTAAGTCTATTTCTTCTCTCAAGTCTTTTGCGCTTCTCTGCCGTCTTTTTGTTTGCAAAGAAAATTAAAGAAGTAATGTCTGCCGAACACATAAGCAGCAAAGATTTATTTTATAGCGTTACCGGTATAAAACACGCCTTCTCCGCCAATCTATCCCATATCTCTCTAAAAGAAGAGGAATGAAGAATTATATATTAACTCCCATTAACAAAAATTCTTGCGATTTTTAGTAATGTATGTCGATTATCTACTGAAATTTATGAAAAAGATTGGCTCGAACTTTCGTCTTTCAGGCGCTAAATTATTATTTTCTTATAAGTTGCCATTTTTATTTTTGGCCGAAAAAGCCCAATATAAAAACTTGGGTCGAGATATTTAAAATCCCGAACCCATTTTGTCAATAAATATGATTAACTGCACCGCGCCTGGGGGCGCTCCCGTCTCTCGCTTGCATTGGCGCTCGCTTGGTCGCTCGCTTCGTGGTAGTGCAATGCGTGTGCGGCGTGGCTCGCCACTTACAATAAGAGAAAAACCTCATGGTCGCGGGATACCCCGCATCTTGCGGGCTGTGCTTCAAAACCGCCGGCAAAATTTTGCTCCCACCCAAAATTTTTCCGATTCAAAGAACAAAAATCAAAAATGTCAGGGAGCGGAAAGCCAAATATCCCTTACTTCTTCAAATAACTCTGGATTATCAAAGTCAGCAGGCAAAGTATTTTCTGCCGGCTTGCCAAATAAGTAATCCCCTTCTTTATAAAATCCTGTAGCAATAAGTTCAGAACAAAGAAATCTTTTTCTACTGCTAAATAAGTTATGCAGAACAATGCCAATTTTACCACAGATTATAGACAAAGGAAACCAGAAAAACTGTAAAACATCATAAGGCAGGTTATTCATTGTGGCCCACCAGAGAGCCACTTTGTAACGCTTATGCTGTTCTTGTCCCTTGCGTTTCATTACTTTAATTTCACAACCCTTATCAACATATTCTTTTTGTAGGTTTATAAGGCGGGAACGTGGGATATTGGCTTCAATGGCGGTATAACCGCCGAGACTGCCGGCAACGTGAGTCCATTTGGAACTGTCGCCATAGCCGGCCTTCTCTTGCAGTTTCTCAATGGCGAATTTACAGGTGGCGACTAAAATAACGTAGCCGATTTTTAATTTATTAGGGTCAAGGGCTGGCATTAAATAGACGCCCCGTTTTTTAGGCCTTGCCTAAGATTAAATCTTCTACCTTGCGCTTTGCTTCCTCTACTAACCGGTTAGCTTCGGTGCGTAATCCTTGCGCCTCCTGCATTCGTTTTCTGACTTCATCGGCGATTTT
>JAMWCI010000144.1 GCA_023818655.1 Candidatus Omnitrophota bacterium | reverse complement strand
GCCAAGATACTATCTACTTTTGCGACAACACTACGGATATTATTACCCACAATTGTATTTGTACCCTGGGTTACTGTAACTGGTCTTTCTGTATTCTGCCTCAAAGTCAAACAGGGTATTTTTAAAAAAGTTGTCTCTTCCTGCAGGCCGCCGCTGTCCGTTAAAACAAACCTTGCGTCTTTATACAAGAAAAGAAACTCTAAATACCCCAGCGGAGCCAGGGAATAGATGTGATTGGGTATTTTGATACGAAAACGGCGTAAATTTTTTCTGGTCCTGGGATGTAAAGGAATAATAAGCGGTGTCTTGCGGGCAATATGACTAAGCACCGCCACAATCCCGGCCAGCGTGCCCTTCTCATCCACATTAGACGGCCTGTGCAGCGTCACTACTCCGTAATCCCCTAATGACTGCTTCAATTGTGATGTTCTAAACCGCCGGCTGTCTACTTCTTTTAGTCTGTTAAGGCCAAACAGAAGGCTGTCAATCATTGTGTTGCCTACAAAAAAAATATTCTTACAATCCGCGCCTTCCCTTTTAAGGTTAACAATGCCGCTTTTTTCGGAGACAAACAAAAAATCGGAAATTCTATCAACTACCATCCTGTTTATTTCTTCGGGCATAGACATATCAAAACTCCTAAGCCCAGACTCAATATGGGCAATCTTAATATTAAGTTTCTTTGCGGTCAGGGCGCAGGCGAGCGTTGAATTAACATCCCCGACCACGATAACCAGGTTTGGTTTACTCTTGATGCATATTTTCTCAAATGCGAGCATAATACGGGCGGTCTGTTCGGCATGGGTTCCGGTTCCTGCCTCAAAGAAATAATCGGGTTTTTTAATCCCTAGGTCTTTGAGGAAAATATCTGACATTTCATAGTCATAATGCTGGCCCGTATGCACCACTTCGGCTAAAACATCAGGATATTTATTAAGCTCTAATAGCACTGGCGCAACCTTCATAAAATTTGGCCGCGCGCCTGCAACAAGTATGATGTGTATTTTTTTCTTATTCATACCGTAGGTAAGAATAAATATAAAAATGCTAGGTAGATAGCGATATTAACGAGAATCAACACATAGAGGACAGCAAAGGCTAGATACACTAGCCTTAATCTATGCTTAAGCGCAAGAATGCTTTTTATTATAGCATAAAAAATAAAACTACTGATGAATAAAGTAACCCTCTCTCCTGTAAATGGGTATAATTTTAAGGATGCAGCTACAAATAGCTCAATGAGCAAGAATAGCGTAATCGCTTCTGGTGAATAAACAGCTCCTCTGTTCTTTTTAAGGCTCCTGAATGCGGCGATAATAATATATATCAAGGCCCATGGCATAAAAACGGTCATAAGCCTGGTTACAAGCTTATGGCCAAGATACCACTTCACAAAAATGTTGCGTAACCCTTCTGATAAAGACTTCAATAATTCGTAACCGGAGGAAAAGGATATAAAGTAATCATTCCAGTAGCTACTTAACCCTTTATCAACGATGGTGAACCTGACGTCATAATAGAGAGAAATAATTATAAAAATAAAGGCGGATACGCAATAAAGGTAAAATTTGCGATGGGCTGTTTTGTCTGATTTTAAAGCAAGTGCTAAATTATAAACGGGGAGACTGATAAAAAAGTATGCCGGATAGGAAAACAGAACCAGTGACGGCATTAGAAGATATACGAGCATAGGCGCCCCACGGCCTGCGCGTTCGCCTTGGTCTACAAGAAAACGGGTAAATAGTGCAGCAGTCAATACGTCTATGGAGTACTGTTTTAACTCTGCACAATAGCGGCTCATAAAAGAAGAACCGCACCACGATAAAACAAATAATAGCATACCGAAGCTAATTTCCTTTTCCTCTTTCCTAAAAATGGATAACCATATGAAAAATGCGGCAACCATAGCTAGAAAAGGAAAAAATCTGAGCATGTATACGTTGTAGCCAAATGGGGCGCTGACTGCCTTAATTAAAAAGAGGTATAACCGCGGGAACCCTTGCGAATGCTGCAAAGGGCCAAACAGCTGTGTGAACCCCAGGTTTTTGAGATTGTCTAAAATAAAGTTTTCGTCCAGCCAGAGCGGCTTGGCATTAATATAACGGACGATGCACAAGAATAGATAAAAACAAACTGCTAGATAAAAAGCGAAATGCAGCTTGTTGTTATGTAGTAACTTGTTGTATGTCATGGGATAG
>JAMWCI010000143.1 GCA_023818655.1 Candidatus Omnitrophota bacterium | reverse complement strand
GAAGCAGAATTTTTTATTTTTAATGATATCCGCTTTGACCAAACAGAGAACTCCGGATATTATTTTATTGATTCACAGGAAGCCGATTGGAATACCGGCCGGGGTGAAAATCCCAATCTGGGATACAAAATCCGTTTCAAAGAAGGGTATTTTCCGGTTCCTCCGCATGATTCCATTCAGGATTTAAGGAGCAGAATTATTCTGAAGATGAAAGAGGTTAGCATCAACGTTGAGGTGCATCACCATGAAGTAGCCACTGCTGGTCAGTGCGAGATAGATATGAAGTTTGATACACTGACCAAGATGGCGGATAATCTTCTTATGTATAAGTATATTATTAAGAATATGGCCAGAAAAGCGGGGATGGTTGCCACTTTTATGCCCAAGCCTCTTTTTGCGGATAACGGCTCTGGTATGCATTGTCACCAGAGTCTGTGGAAGAACGGCGTAAACATTTTTTACGACAAGAACGGTTATGCCCTTCTCTCCCAGACGGCAAAGTATTATATCGGCGGACTCCTGAAACACGCAAACAGTTTAATGGCCTTTTGCGCGCCTACCACCAACTCCTATAAAAGATTGGTTCCCGGATACGAGGCGCCGGTAAATTTGGTTTATTCCGCGCGTAACCGCTCAGCCGCGGTAAGGATACCGATGTATTCAGATAACCCTAAATCCAAGAGGATAGAATTCCGTCCTCCTGACCCGGCATGCAACCCTTATCTTGCTTTTAGTGCTATGCTTCTGGCTGGATTAGACGGCATAAAGCACAAGGTTGATCCGGGAGAGCCGTTAGATGTCGACCTTTTTGAATTAAGCGAGGAAGAGATGAGCAAGATTGCCACGGTTCCTTCATCGTTACGAAGAGCGATTGATGCGCTGGAGGCAGACCACGATTATCTTCTACAGGGAGGCGTATTTACCAAGGATGTAATTGATATCTGGATTGAGTATAAACGTAAGAGAGAGATAGACCCTGTTAGGATGAGGCCTCATCCCTATGAATTCTACCTCTATTTTGATATTTAATGATTCTGATCATCAAGCGCATTGAGATTGAAGGTCAGGGCAATCTGGAAGGGTTTTTGACTGGGGTCTTAAGACAGTAGAGTTATCCAGAGGTGAAAAATTGCCTCAATCTCTGGAGGATATTGAAGGGGTAATTTCTTTAGGCGGACAGATGAATATTTACGAGGGTAGAAGTATCCTTTTTTGAAAGAGGTATTCAGCAAAGGCATTCCTGCTCGGTCTCTGCCTTGGTCAATATGGTAATGGCAAAAGAGTTAGGCTGGTAACCGTTACTTTAATCGCTAACTCTGTTCCTGACCCATTTTTACGTATCTGCCGAAAACGTTACGGCTATTTCAATCTCATAAGGACGCATTTAGTTTGGCAGATTCAAACGTCCTGTTTGTTGAAGGTAACATATGCGTAAATCAGGCGTTCAGATAGAAGAGAAACGTTTAGGGCCTGCGGTTTCATAGAGAGATTACCCCTCAGATGCTGGAGGAATAGATAAAGGAATATCTCCCATCAGTGAGAGGATAAGCAGAAGATATGCTTATTGATATCTGTATGAGAGAAGCGGAATATCGTCATCAAGGCAATCTTTTATATTTAAACTTTTCGCGCATAATTAATGCCGTAAAGGGTATTAAGGCGGGGAAATAAATTTTTTTGATTATCCCTGCTTAAGGATTAGGCAGGAAATGCGCCATGATTACGATACTTATAGCTGAAGACGAAAACAAAGCCAAAGAGACATTAATCAGGATACTTAAAGAGGAAGGATACGTCTTGCCCGATATATTTCAGGATGGTGTTATCAGGGTAGTCAGGAAAGACTACATTCATAATCTATCTGTGATGAAGGACAAGGTTATTGAGATAGAAGAATCATTGTTTGAAGAAAAAAGAGGAACGTTGTATAAATCTGTCTTGGAGGCGATAGAGAAACCATTGATTGAACAGGCGCTTAAACGCGCAGAAGGTAACCAGCTTAAGGCAGCAAGGATTCTGGGGATTAACCGGAATACTATGCACACAAAGATAGAAAGACTTGGTATTGATATATCTCTGTGGAAGACAAGATGGAAATAGTCCCGGCTTTTCCTGAAAAACAAGGTTTATATGACCCGGCTTTTGAGCATGATTCCTGCGGAGTGGGGTTTGTCTGCGACATAGACGGCAAAAGGACGAATCGGATTATCTTGCAGG
>JAMWCI010000057.1 GCA_023818655.1 Candidatus Omnitrophota bacterium | reverse complement strand
ACTCTTCTTATCTTCATCGCGTCCCAATACCTTCTGTCTATTGTTGCCACGGATGCAGACATGGTAAACCGCGTTTTGGTAATAAATTCTACTTGCTCTGGCCATAGGATTTTCCCTCCTTCTGTCATAATAGATGTAGAATACGGAAAAATCTAACAGCCATTTTTTTCAAAGAATAGGGACAGTTCCTATGGAACTGTTTGGTACACAAGGGGATTAAAGGAAACGGTCCTTGCTTCCCTGGTCATTGCTTCATAGGCATAGAACTTAAGTTCCAACATAGGCTATATCCTCCTTTCGTTTTGGGCTGTTTCTAGCAGCCCTTTATAGAGGATATAGCCTTTTTTAATTAAAGCAAATTATTCATTACACGCTTTATTGTATACTAACGCGCGAAAGATATTTTACATTATCTTACAGTTGATTTTGATAAAAAATGAGGCGCTTCTTCTTGATTACGGATATACCTTTAGGCAGGTCAACAATAGAATTCCGCGGCCGGTTAAACAGCAAATCCTCTATCTCCTTTATATGTTGAAAAGTAATCCTGCGGGTATCACCCTTCAGCTTTGCTATGGCTTGTCTAAAAACCAAACGCCTGATAGAAGGATGCAACCTTTTTAGTTTTTCTACAGAAAACCTATTGCTCTGTTTCAACAATGCTCTATTTGCCACCGAAGATAAATAATCGTAATCCGCAGCTAGTACCTCAGCCATATTCGCCAAGACTTCTCGGATATTCCGATTATATCCCTTCTCTAAATACGGAAGCAGTTTGTTTCTGATTTTGTTTCTAAAATAAATATCCTGTCTATTGGAAGGGTCAAATCTTGCGCGAATCCCTTTTTTCTTGAGAAACTCTTCAATCTCACTGCGTCGCACTCCTATCAACGGCCTGATAATCTGAACACCGCAAATTTTTCTTTTGGGCAGCATCGCAGATAAACCGTACAGACCTGCACCTCGCAATATGCGCATAAGAACAGTCTCTGCCTGATCGTCAAGGGTATGACCCAAAGCAATCTTATCTGCCCTTATTCTTTTTGCCACCTTAAAGAAAAACTCTAATCTCGCATTTCTGGCTATCTCTTCAAGCGAACCTCTTTTAGAGAGCGCTCGCGGGTTTAATCTCACTGAAGTAAAAGGGATATTTAAACTCTGCGCCAGATTCCGAACAAAATCCGCATCCTTTTCTGAATCTTTCCTTAAGGCGTGGTCCAGATGAGCTACATGCAAGATTAAATTAAGTTCTTTTCTAATCCGGCTTAGTGCATAAAGTAGCGTCACAGAATCAGGTCCGCCTGATACACCGACTAAAATCCTATCATTCCTTTTAATCAATGCGTATTTTTTAATTGTCTGGTTTATTTTTTCTAAAAGCATCTTAAAAAACAGGGACGTACAAAGACGCCCCATCTATAATGCCATTACTATTATTATTTTATTATTTTACTATTTTATTTGGTGGCGGAGAGTGGATTTAAACCACCGACCAAGCGGGTATGAGCCGCCTGCTCTATCAGACTGAGCTACTCCGCCGTCACTCGCTATAGCTTATTAGATAGTATCGGAAAGAAAACACTACTTTTTGGTGTATGAATATTTGTCGTGAATTACGTTGACATTTATTTCTCACAGAGGAACCCCCTTTGATTTCCTCTGCTATCACCATCCACATATTGTGGTTGACAATTGTCAAAAATTTATCTTTTTTCTTTCAGCATAATAACATGAAACCGGCTAAAAGACAAGATGGCTAAAATCAAGTTTATCAGGCCTTCTGCGCCTTTATTCTGTTCTCTATTGATTCAATTTCCGTTTTAAGGTAGTTGATGCGTTGGCTAAGGTTATCTATCTCTGCCTTTATTGAAGGAAAAACGTTGTAAATTTCATCTTTAACCATCTTCCGTAACGCCCTATTCACCCGGAATATAATCCAGATGATAAGAAATGTAATCGCGGCAAAGATCCCTATTTTATACAGTTCATAATTCATCGCTATCCTCCGCGTTAACCATTTATCATCAACTTATCCCTAAAAAGAATATATCCGACCACAACGGCATTGACGCAGGCAATCAGTACCACCGCCGCGGCGATATCTTTAACCAGCTTAATCCTGATACGGTATTTTACGCTAATCATATTCATAAACATCTCTATGGCAGTATTAAATATCTCAGCCATAAACACCAAGACAACGGTTATGCATAAAATAACCAATTCTATATCCTTAAGCTGTAGGAGACCGCCCATAATGACGGCGGAAATGCCGCAGATAAAAATCAGGCGCATATTACGGTGAAAAAGAAAAAGGTAAATTATCCCCTTAAAGGCAAAACCAAGACTTTCCGTTAATCCGTGAAACTTAAAAATATGCCTGAGTATTTTATTATGCCGCATATTATTTTTTCCGATAAGCATCCAGATAAGAATCACAGTAGATATGCCTATTTAAAAGTAACTCCGAAGTGATGAGCGTATCCATAAGCTCTTTATCCTGAGGGTCCAGAATTGCCGCATCTAAACCAAAGGCAATTGCCATAGCAAGAAACGTCCGATTAACCAGGCTACGGCTTAGTGTGCCCTGCGAGACATTGCTTAAACCAACTACTGCCTTTGGACTTGGCTCAGAGATAATTTTAAATTCCCTTATAGATTCTAATATATCGTACATCTGTGACTGGGCAACATTCACCGGAAGGACAATCGGGTCAAGGTAAAGCTCTTCAGGAGCAAAACCTTTTTCCACACAGTTAGATACTATGGTCGCGGCCAACTCCAACCGTTGGTCTTTGTTTTGAGGTATGCCTTTGGCGTTAATAGTCAAACCTATAAGTCTGGCATTGTACTTTATCGCCAGGGGTATCAACGTATCCATCTTATCCTGATCGCTGGTAGTAGAATTAATGATGGCTCTGGCTTTACATATTTTAAGTCCGGCTTCAATAACTTTGGGTTTACTGGAATCTATAGAGAGCGGTTTATCTGTTACCTCCTGAATGGTTTCTATCAACCATTGCATATCTGTAACCGGATCTTTAGATGACGGGCCGCAATTAACATCCAGGGCATCCGCGCCTGCTTCCACCTGAGCAAGGGCGCATTTTTGAATTACCTCTTTATTTCTTTCCTTTAGCGCCCTGCTGATATTGGAAAACATCCCGTTAATCAGTTCGCCGATAATAAGCAATTTTTACTCCCTAAATAAATTAGCAATATAACTGTTCACTTTGGATATTGCTTCCGGATGACGCATAACTAAAATATCCGCTCCTGCCTGAAGCAGGGCAGTAGCGGTAATTACCTCCCAGACAATCCCCTGTCGGTCATCGTTAACCTTGGACTCCTTTGCCCTCCAGGCCTCCTGCCCAACAAAACAGATAAAAGGAGAAGCCAGGGTTTTGTCTCCGGAGAGCGCCGCTAGACGACAACGCTCCATTATGGAATAAGCGTATTCCAGACCGTAACCCAATGCTCCGATAGTAGGATTAATCGCTATCCTTTCCAAGGAGAGCCCCATATCAGAAATAAGGATATTTAACTGCTTGGCAATATTTATATCAATAGGCGATTCGGCAATAATATTATGTCCGTCGGCTAACACACTGGCTACAAGCGTTTTGTAATTATCCTGCACTGCGCTACCAATAAGACAGCGTTCTCCCCTTGCTGCCTCGCAACAGATAGGCAATACCGCATTATCTTTAACATCATCTCCACTGCCTATAATAATTAAAGGCACATCCACCTTTTTAAGCAACTCTTTGATAAATTCCGCCTCTGTATCAGCGCTTTTATTTCCATAATCAGGATGAATACCTTGTAAGCGAAGACAAAGAATCTGCTCATTGTAATCTTCAACGCAAGTCTTTGCCCACACAATAGGGTCCTTCAAAGAATATACGTATGCCCTCTGTAGGCTTTCCTGCCAATCCTGCGGATATACATCCCAAACCTCAAATGCAATGACCGGTCGATGCGGTGATGGACCTTCTTGAAAAAGAAAAGGAAGCGACTGCTGGCCACCTATCTTTATCACATGAGCACGGCTACCGCCATCTTCTCTTGTTGCCCCAATAGTCAATACGGCTATTTTACCACTCCATTTTTCCAGCATTAAAGGCGTTACCATAACTTCTCTCCTAACTTACGCAACGCAGCTAAACTGACGGCATTATGACTTAATCCCATTACAGAGCCGCCATCCAAGGCAGCTTTTTCTATTTCTTTATCGTAAGGCACTATACCAATTAATTTAAGTTTTATGTCCTTCATTTTTTTCTCATCAAGATTTTTGTCATATGCGTTGATGACAAGAAGCTCGTTCTTGGTCTGTATCTTTAATTCCTCAGCTAATTGCTTTATTCGGGCCGCTGCTTTCAATCCCACGACAGTGGCATCCGAAACCACCAGAAGTGTGTCTGCCCTGCGGGTGGTACGCCGGGAAAGGTGTTCTAACCCCGCTTCATTATCAATAACTATATAATCATAATCTTTAATTAAACCATCCATCGTATTCCGTAGAACATTATTTACATAACAATAGCATCCCGGACCCTCTGGTCGCCCCATAGTAAGCAGGTCAAAACCATCGTTTTCCACAATCGCAGACTGCACCTGATATTCAATAAATCTATCCTTGGGCATTCCATAAGGAATATTCTCCGGATGGGCGGAGATATCGTCAAGGATTGCGCCTATGGTTTGAGAGCTTTTAACCCCTAATACTTCAGCAAGATTACTGTTCGGGTCAGCATCTACCGCTAGTAGAGAGCCTGCTTTTCTTTCTCTAAGCAGCCTGACAATAAGGGCGGCCAGAGTAGTCTTGCCTGTTCCGCCTTTGCCTGTAATTGCTATCACGTAACCCATTTGTTGCGTTTAGTTTGTTCTTGCCATTTCCAAACATAGTTTATGGCCATAGCGAATATAGCGATTTTATATCTTTACGTTTGGAAACAGCGTTAAATCCGTGTGCGGGAAAAAAAGCGCTGCCATATATTCTTCCATGTAACCCGGCTCTACCGATAACTCAAGACAAGTAACCCGGCGCGCTATTTCATCAGCTTGCCTTTTGGCTTCCTCAGAAAGAATAATCTCCCGTGCGCCGGAAAGCGAACTGTTGCCTACAAAAATAAATTTATTCCTGTCAATATCCGGAATTAGGCCAATACGGATAGCATTTTCTATATCCAAGTAAGTGCCGAATCCGCCACCGATAAAGATATGCTCTATAACAGAAAAATCCAACTGCATATGCTTGAGAAGAATTGTGCATGCGGCATAAATTGCAGCCTTGGCTCTCTTTAAATTATCAATATCCGTATCGGTGACTACGACATCGCTTCCAGTGGCAGTATCTGTATTTGAAGCCACTACAAACTCTCTTCCGTATTCGCCATTTCTAATACGATGGTGCTCTATCTGCCTAATCCTGCCGTTCCTGTCAATAATTCCAGTTGCCAACATTTCCGCAAGGATATCAATGTAACCTGAGCCACAGATACCCTGTGGTTTTATCTCGCCGATAACCTGATAAGTCGGCTCTAAATCCCCGGATGAAATCTTCACCTTTTGCACCGCGCCCCTGCTGGCCCGCATACCGCAAATCACCCCACTCCCCTCAAAGGCTGGTCCTGCGGAAGCTGCGCAGGCAACCAAAAAATCCCTGTTTCCCAAAACAATCTCTCCATTTGTGCCGATATCAATTAACATGTTTAATTTTTCTTGCTTATGGATACCGCAGGAAAGTATACCAGCAGTAACATCGCCACCCAGATAACTGGCTATTCCCGGTACACAAAAAAGTAACCCCCGCGGGTTAATCCTTATCTCTACTTCAGATGCACGCAAAATAGAGGTAAAACTGAAGGCAGGGACATAGGGTTCACGACGGATATGTGTCGGGTCAACCTTTAACAAAAGATGCATCATCGTAGTATTGCCAGAACATACAACCATAGTTATATCATTTAAATCCACCTTATGCTCATCAGTTAAACGCAAAATAATCTCATTGATATCCTCTGTCACCGCATCATGCAGCTCTATAAGTCCGTTTGCATCCTTGGCGTAGATAATTCTAGTGATTACATCGCTGCCAAAGGCTGCCTGTTTATTATAGGTAGCCTTTGTGCCTAAAATCTGGCGCGTATTCAAATTGAGGAGTTGGCCGGTAACAGTAGTTGTGCCTATGTCAAAGACCACGCCGAAATTCCTCTCTGAGGTATCGCCAGATTCAATAAAAAGTATCTCTGGCGATACGCCTGCCCCCCCTAAAACAACCGTAACCTTCCAGTCAGAAGAACGCAAGATTTCTCCTAGAGTCCTGATATTGGTTAACCCTGTATGTTGAACGGTTATCCCGAACTCTCTTTCAATCTCCCTCTCTATGCGCTCCAAATCACTAAGGTTATCATTCAGTGTTGGCCGGGGCAAATCCAAGAATATTTTTCTGGTAAGAGGAAAGTATCTGAATCCCTGGCTGACCTTCTGCTCCACCTGTTGAATATCTTCAGGAGTAGAATAATCTTTTGCCATCCGCTTATTGACCTCCTCCTGGGTAAGACCCTCGAGGTTAAGACGAGACTCAATGGGAATCTCTACCTCTAAATCATCTTGTATTTCTGTCAAGCAGGCAAGATAAACATTGTGTTTTCTCTCTTCGGCAGTAATGTGTCTGGTTGGTTGAGTAGCCACCTTTCCTTTCTTTAAAATCACCTTGCAGCGACCGCACACACCGTCTCCGCCGCAGACAGCATTAATATAAATCCCTGCGCTTATCGCTGCCGAGAGGATGGTCTTTTCACCCTCCACTTCTACGGTTTTGTTATCCGGATAGAAAGTTACCTTGAATTTCCGCATTTTAAGGAATGGGATCAGATTTATTTATCCGCTCTGGCCACATTGTTTCTTTTTTATTGTAAATTTTTCAAAAAGCTAGGTATCCCGGCTGCTTCTTTCGGACCTACGGCAACTTTCCATCCTGATTGCTCTTCTAACTCTCCACTCATCACCGCTACATAGCCGGGGATAATCAAGGTATTATGACTAACCATTTCGCTAATCTTAAATTTATTGAGACAATTGGAGATACTCTCAGGGGTGAATTTTTCCGCAGCCCAAGCAGTCAAAACAGACATTCCTTCTGTGTCCACGCTGACAATATAAGAAGGAACCTTGCTTGCCTCTACCTCTCCCAATACTGTGTAATAAGTCAGAGAAAAATTAGTGGTTACCAGGACAGGCGAATCACTGGTTACCTGGCCAATAGGATAAACCTTGGGTTCAACCTGCAGGGGTTTCTGCGGGTCGCTGTAAATATTCTGTCGCAGGGTAAGCAAAGAAAGCGCCTCCCAAGAATCTATGCCTTTTAACAGAACAATGCCTGCGTATTTAGTTATATAAGTTGCCGCCTCTTGCGCTTCTGTATAAGGATCGTCATTCTCAGCCACAGCCAAAACAGGATAGCCTAAACTGCGGTAATTCTTTTTTAGTGCCAGCCGGCGGATTTGCGTTAAATCCCATATCTTATCAGCAACTGATTTTCTTCCCGTATCTAAAACAATATCTGCAACCCCTGCCCTGTCTAATTCCTGGACAAGATTAGAAAGCTCATCTAGATTATAGGCATATGCCACTAACGGAAACTTAAAATATTTTGCTATTTTTGCAATGGACAAATAATCTTGGTTGGCTACAGGATAGATAAGCGGCCTTCTTTCTTTGGATATCTGCAGCGCATCTTGCAATGTCTGGATATCCTTGACCATTAACACCAACGCTAGAGGCGTATCTTTTAAAACCAGATTTAACGCCTCGGTAAACTGCCGGGGATTACCTTGCTGCCGCAGGCAAATCAGGTTTACCTCCAGTTTCTGACCGACGCGTTCAAATTTAAGTCTATTTATTTTTTCCAGCTTCCTTCTTATATTAACCCCCTCATTATCGTCTATAATAAATCCTATGCCGCAGGGGTTGAAAAATTTCTCCTCGTGACGAAAAAGCACGGTCTCATTGCCTATCTCCAACTTATTTTCGCCTGTGCCAATAGTTACAATTTTTATGGGCGGCTGGGAAGACGCCTCTATAGCTCTCTTTGCCTCCGCGCTTACATAAGGACACTTGTCGAGATTTACCGCTTTTTTGGCCAGTTGCATGGCAAAGGCAAGACAAGTGGGAAAACCGCAGGCGCGGCAGTTGGTTTTTGGTAACAATTTGTAAATATCCAGTCCTGATAGAGCCATTTCTGCTCTTAGATGTTAGGTCTTTGGCACCAGTGATATGTTAAGATATTATCCGCATCCTCTTTAAACAATCTCTTAGCCAATAACTCGCACTGCATATGCGTCTTAGCATTCTTCAGCTTCTTAATCACCGCTTTATTTAATCTTATGCTTAGATAATCCTTTCGTTCTTTCTGGTAGAAATCCATCTTTATTGACCTGCCGCCAAACTTCTCAATATTTCCTTTGCCGTAAGTAGCGCCCGTGGAAAGCTGCAATCCGTCTATCAGGCAGGATTTTGGTTTTTTCTGCGCCCCGTATACCTTAATATACAATCCAAAGTATTTCTTACAGTTTAACTCTCTCAAAGCCAGCTCCCCCGCCAGGAGTCCTAAGGTCAAGTATGGGCCGAGATGTCCGTGGAATTCCTTTGCCGCTTCTAAAGACACTCTTGAGTTTTTCATTTACTGATTAACGAAGCGAAATACCCTGCACCAAAACCATTATCTATATTTACCACCGCAACTCCTGGAGAACAGCCGTTTAACATGGTAAGTAGCGCAGCTAACCCGGAAAAATTAGCCCCGTATCCGCAACTTGTAGGTACGGCTATTACCGGAGCTGCCACAAGGCCGCTCACCAGACTCGCCAAAGCCCCTTCCATTCCAGCCACCACTATTATCACGTTGGACTTTCTTATCTCTTCTATATAGTGCATCAAACGATGGACTCCCGCAACGCCTACATCGTAAAATTTTAACACCCGGTTGCCCATAATCTCTGCGGTTTGCGCTGCCTCTTCTGCTATTGGTATATCTGCTGTCCCTGCGCAGATAACTGCGATTAAACCGCGGCGGCTAATCCTTGGATTATGTAAATAATAACCTATCTTAGCCAAAGCATTATATTTCAGTTTTGGAATAGACCTCTTAAGATAAACAAAAGTTTTTTTCTCTAACTTAGTAAGCAGAAGGTCCTGTCTCTTGTCTATCAACCCGTTGGATATCTTTTTAATATGCTCTACGGTCTTGCCACAGCAGTATATTACTTCAGGAAACCCCCTACGCATCTTCCTGTTTAAATCTAACTTGGCAAAACCCAAATCGCAGAAACCTTCTTTTTGCGCCATAAATTATTATCCCCGGAATAATATGAACAATAAAATCGCTATGATGACCGCAGAGAGAATGTAAAAATCGTAAAAATAGAAAAAATCCCACAGTCTATCTCTGAAAGGATATTCTGAAGGTTTTTTCACTTTAGAGGCAAAGGCAGGATTTTTCTTTTTGAACTCCCAAACCTGTTCCCTCTTAAAACGCAGATATACCCCACCGACTTTATAAGCAGGCAGAAGT
>JAMWCI010000142.1 GCA_023818655.1 Candidatus Omnitrophota bacterium | reverse complement strand
CCATTACGAAATCGCCCTTTTCATCTTTTTTATAGCGGTAATCGCCGCTTTCATCTTTGACCGGCTTTTGGTTAACCGCAAAAAAGATGGGATAATCTATCTCCTTGATAACCTTTCCTTCCAGCCAGAATTTTTTAAACGCAGCGCTAATCTTTTCATCGTTTAAAACAAGCGCAATCTGGCCGCTTAAGGTCCTTTCTTGCGCCTCTTTATTTAATTTATTAACCTGCGCAGTGATAACCTTAATCTCTTTCTTTAACTCTACCTGCTTATTACCAGCGGCTTTTTTAAGTTCATCCTCTTTATCCTTAAGTGTTTCTTCTAATTCTTTTAGTTCCTCAATAATTTCTTTAAGGGTTTTTCTTTTCTCTTTTTCTTCTGCGCCTGCCTCTTCTTCGGCTGCGTCTTCTATTTCCTCTTGCGCCTCAAAATAGGACTCCATAAAGGATTTTAGCTCTTCCGGCACTTTGTCTTCATCTATTGTCTTGTTCCAAGTTATTCCTTCGTATTGCTTAAGCAAATCTTTAAAGTATTTATCCCAGGCGCTTTCGTATTTGGCTTTGATTTTTTGTATTTCTTGCCTTTCTTTTTCAGTGTATTTTTGCAGGAATAAGACGCTGGTTTTTGTGCCGGTATGGGGCTTAAAGGTGTTGCCATGAAGCCCGACCACCGCTAAGATTTTTGCCTCATCAATAATGAATCTGCGGATATATTCGGCATTTGTGTTATTAAGCAGGCCTTGAGGTAAGACAATCGCCATTCTTCCTCCCGGACGTATAAAATCAAGGGAGCGCTCCAAAAATAATATATGCCTGCCTACCTTATTTACCAGTTTTCCGTTTTTCTCTGCTAGTTCATAAAGCCGAAGGATTTCCCTTTCCTTGACTATTCCGGCAAAGGGCGGATTAGTAATGAGTACATCAAAATCAAAATATAAGAATTTTTCCTGATTCTCCCGGTCTTGTTCGCTATTTTCAAATCTTAATAATCTTGGCCTTAGGCCGGATTTGGTCTCATCGGTCCAAGTGCGCGATTCTAAGGAATTATCCTTAAAGATATGGGATTTGCCATCCCCTACTATGAGATTAATGGCCTTGGATATTTTTACGGCTTTGGTGGCAAAATCAATGCCGTATATGTTATTCTGGGCGAAATTCTGGGCGCGGGCTGGCAGGGGCTTTCCGCTGATAATTCCGCCGGCAACCCACATTACCGAATGAAGCAAAAACCCCGCAGAGCCACAGGCAGGGTCTATGACAAACTCGTTGCTTTTAGGATTTAACATCCTGACTGCCATATCCACAACCGGCCGTGGAGTGAAGAATTGCCCTTCTTTCTTTTTAGAGACCTGCGGGATAAGATACTCAAAGGCCTCATCAATGATTTGCAGATTGGAATTAAAAAGCTTAATCTTCTCTAAAAAGGAAACGCAGACCTTTAGGTGGTCTTCTTTTAGTTCTATTTTATCAGTGGGCTCAAAAACTCCTGCCCAAGTCCTTTTTGCGCCATCCAGTAAATTAGTTATCGCTCTTTTTACCTGCTGAGGGCTTCTGTCGCCAACATAAAATTCTAACTGATAATTTGAATCATTGATGCCCTGCCACTCATCATAAAGCTTAGCGTAGATAAGTTTAAATATCTCCTCAAAAGGGTCAACGCCGGCATTACCTAAAACCAATTCCTCAAGGTCTAAAAGAATCTTTTTAAGCGTGGTTTTACCCTGTTTTAATTCATCGTGCTCCTCAAGCCACCCTAAGGACCATCTTTCAGTAAGAATATCTCTTAGTGTCTCGGAAACCCGCGGTATTCTGGGAATCTCGGTAAATATATTGGGCTCTTCTCTGTGGAGCCGTATCATTTCGTTTCCATTAGACCATACGCCTATGGGAGCGCCTTCGGCGTTGCAATATCCCTTTAATTGGTCTAATCCGGCGGTTCTGCTGGGTCGCTTTGTTTCAAAGAGAATGTAATAATGCTCTAAATCTTCATGAAACACAACGATATCTGCCGCTCCCGGCTCAACGCGCGAGCCAAAATAAATTACTTTTTCTACATCAATTCGCTCCTTAGGGTAGCCGTATTCGGTAAGCAGTCGATAAATCCAAAGCTGCCGCACAATTTCTTCAGGCTTGGCGACTTTAAGCTTATCCTTAATCTGACATTTGATTAAAAATTTGCCGTCCTGCTCTATGATTAATTTCTCAATGGCTCTAATTTCATCAGCAGTAAATAACGAGACTCCATGCTTTACATCTTGAGCGGAAAATAT
>JAMWCI010000056.1:5340-9629 GCA_023818655.1 Candidatus Omnitrophota bacterium | reverse complement strand
TGCATGAACCGTATACCCTTATTAGGATGATTGTGCGCATGATGGTTCAAAAACTTAATGTCCAGCATGCCGCTATCTTGTTGCACGATAAAGAAAAGGATACCTATATCCTTACTGTCTCCAGGGGCATAAAGGGGTTGAAGGTACCCAAGGGATTTGCCCGCATGGATACAGATAATCCCTTGATTTATTTCTTCCGGAGACACCTGAATAAAGATATGCTTAATAACGGAGCGCTCACCGTTGAGCAGATTAGAAAAACTTTAAAGTCAAAAAAGGTCAGCTCGGAAGATAAAAGAGTCTTAAAAGGCATACTCTATCAGATGGATATATTTGAGACTGTTGCCTGCATTCCCAGTTATTTTCGCAATGAGCTGATGGGGTTGCTGCTTTTGGGGAGCAAAAAAAATAACAGAAAATTCGCAAAAGAAGAATTGGATTTCTTTACTGCCCTTGCCTCGGATGTGGCTATGGCGCTTAGAAACGCCCAGCTCTTTCAGGACTTAGAGTCAGAACTCCAGAGAAATAAACATCTTTTTCTTCACACTACTATGGCTTTGGCCGCGGCAATAGAAGCCAATGACCCATATACCCACGGCCATACTGCGCGCGTAACTGACCTCAGTATGGAAATTGCCAAACAAATGGCCAAGGATAATAAAATTGAACTAAAGGAGAATTTTCTGGAGCAGCTTCAGATTGCCGCGCTCCTTCATGATATAGGAAAAATAGGCATACCTGAGGCCATCCTAAACAAGCAAGATTACCTAAATGATGAAGAAAGAAAACGCATGTGCGAACATCCTCTGATCGGCGTAAATATACTTTCACCGATAAAGGAATTGGAAGACGCAATTTTAGGGGTAAAATACCATCATGAAAAATACGACGGCTCGGGATATCCGGAAGGATTAAGAGCAGAACAAATACCGCTTATTGCCGCAATCATCTCTATCGCCGACACCTTTGACGCCATGACTACCGACAGGCCTTACCGTAAAGCTATGACCAAAGCTATGGCTGTTAGCGAGATAAGAAAAATGAGCGGGACGCAATTTGACCCTAAGTTAGTAAAGGCCTTTACCGAGCTTTACGAAGAAGAGAGATTGTGATTGCATGGCTCCATCTAAACGCATTATCTTAATGTATATCTCTGAAGTATCCGGACATCACAGCGCGACTATAGCTATTGAAAAAGCGCTAAAGATAATTTCTCCGCAGAGCGAAATATTAAATATCAATGCCTTTAATTATACCAATCCTATTTCTGAAAAAGTAATAAACCGTATATATATGGAGGTAATAAAACACACCCCAAAACTCTGGGATTATCTCTACGACAATCCCAAGATTGTAAAAAGAGTGGAAAAAATAAAGGATACCATTCATAAATTTAACTCTCCGAAATTAAAGAATCTTTTTGAGCATTTTAAACCCGATGTTGTGGTTTGCACACAGGCGTTCCCCTGTGGAATGGTTGCGGATTATAAAAAAACATATAATTCCACGCTCCCGCTTATAGGTGTTCTTACTGATTATGTCCCTCATTCATACTGGATATATGAAACGGTAAATTATTATATTACTCCGGCAGAAGACGTAAGCCTACGTTTAATTAAGAAAGGGGTATCCGCGGAAAAAATCAAGGCGCTGGGAATACCCTTTGCTCCGGAATTTAACCAAACGCACGATAAATACCATTTAAGAGAAAGATTTAAATTAAGCTTGGATAAACCTGTTGTTCTGATAATGGGTGGAGGTCAGGGGCTTGGGCCCATAAAAACCATAGTTAAGTCTTTGGAAGCCTCCAGATATGATATTGAAGAAATAATCGTAACCGCTGCCAATAAAAAACTCTACCGTTCCCTTAAAAGAAAAATAAATAAATATAAGAAGAAAATAATCTTGTTTGGTTACGTCAATAATGTCAATGAATTGATGGATGTCTCTGATATCATCATTACCAAGCCCGGCGGAGTAACTACAGCTGAAGTTCTAAGCAAGGGACTTCCTATGGTGATTGTAAAGCCGTTGCCTGGTCAGGAGATGCACAATACAGACTATTTGACTGACAAAGGCGCAGCCATACGGGTAAATGACCCAAAAGATACGTATCTGGTTATTGAAGACTTACTCAATAAGCCTCGTAAACTAAAAACTATGCGTGAATGCAGCAGGTATTTGGCTAAACCAAACTCTGCTATGGAAATAGCCAGATTTATTCTCGGGCTGCCGCATGCTTGATTATTACCTCTACAGGATAGGTCAATTTTTCGCTTTGCATATACCTTTGAAATTGGGGTATAAGTTAGCTATATTTTTTTCCGATATGCGCTCTTTAGTGGCATTCCGCGACCGCCGTTATGTAAGGGCAAATCTAAGGGTTATATTTCCATCAAAGTCGGAAAAAGAAATCCGCGCTTTACAAATCAATATGTTCCGCAATTTTGCCAAATACCTCGTGGATTTTTTCCGTTTTGAAAAGATAGATAAAGAATACATAGAAAAAAATATCCGTATAGAAAATAGACATTATTTAAACGAAGTATTTAATAAAGGTAAAGGAGTTGTGCTTCTTACTGCGCACATAGGGAATTGGGAGCTAGGAGGTGCGGTAATCTCGCTTTTAGGATATCCGATATGGGCAGTGGCCCTGCCGCATAAATACGAAAAGGTAAATTCCTTTTTTAATGCTCAGCGCCAGAGTAAAGGCGTAAGAGTAATTCATCTTAACCGGGCAGTCAAGGAATCGCTCAGTATTTTCAAGAAAAATCAGGCAGTAGCCTTGGTGGGAGACAGGGATTTTACGGAGGACGGAGCGGTTTTGCCATTTTTTGGCAAGCCTACAGTTTTTCCCAAAGGCGCGGCCGCCTTTTCCTTAAGGACAGGAGCGCCTATCCTGCCAGGATTTATGCTGCGCAATGAAGATGATACTTTCACCTTGCGGATTGAACAGCCTATTTTGTTTAACCCATCAGGAGATGGAAGGAAGGATACCATCGAGATTATAAAAATATATTTGAAAATCTTTGAAAAATACATAACCAAATACCCTGACCAGTGGTTTATGTTCAGGAGATTTTGGATAGAATGAAAGTTTGTGTAGTGATTCCTACTTTTAATGAGTCTAAAACTATAGGCCGATTAATTGACGACATCAAGGCTTTAAATTTAAACTTGGATATCCTGGTTGTAGATGACGGTTCAAGAGATGATACCTCAGATATCGCTATCGTACACGGCGCAAAGGTGTTAAAAAATGCGAAGAATGAAGGCAAGGGCGCTTCTTTGATAAAGGGCTTTACCTATGTGTTGCAAAATAATTTTGACGCTGCTATAGCGATGGATGGTGACGGACAGCACTTAGCCCAAGACTTACCCCTTTTTGTGCGTAGGGCAGAATCTTCCGATAGTCAGATATTCGTCGGTAACCGGATGAAGGCGGTAAAAAATATGCCCTTGGTGCGTATTCTGACCAATAGATTTATGTCCTGGCTTATCTCCGCAATTACAAAACAGAAAATCAGCGACACCCAGTGCGGTTTCCGTCTTATTAAGAGAGAGGCGCTGGAGAAGATAAAACTCTCAAGCACTAAATATGAAATAGAATCAGAGATACTTATTAAATGTTCAAGGCTTGGTTTTAAGATTGAATCCGTACCGATTAAAACAGTATACGGATTAGAAATAAGCAGGATTAACCCTTTGCGCGATACCTTTAGGTTTATCGCGTTTATCCTGAAAGAAACATGGATTTTGAGGTCTTAAGAGGCCGAATGGTTCAGGAGCAACTTATTCTGCGTGGCATAAAGGATAAACGGGTTCTGTATGCCTTTGCCAAGGTAGAGCGGCATAAATTTGTTCCTCCGGAGTTGCGGGAAAGCGCTTATGCGGATTATCCTTTACCTATTGGAGAGGGGCAGACCATATCACAACCATACATAGCAGCTTTAATGACAGAATATCTGGAATTGACCGGTAAGGAAAAGGTGCTGGAGATAGGCACTGGCTCTGGTTATCAGGCCGCTATCCTTAGAGAATTGACAAATGAGGTTTATACTATTGAAAGATTTGCCAGTCTTGCAAAAAAGGTTCAAGAATCGCTGGAAAGCGCCGGTTACGAAGTGCACGACGCGCACTCCCAGGAAAGCGGCCTGAAAGCAGTGGATCAACTGAAACCCGATCTGATCATCCTGGATGTGATGATGGATTATATCACCGAGGGCTTCCAGGTCTCCTTGCAGTTGCGGAGCCCTGACCCCAAGTCGGAGTATGCGCCTTATAGCCAG
>JAMWCI010000056.1:0-5330 GCA_023818655.1 Candidatus Omnitrophota bacterium | reverse complement strand
AAAGATGCGGGTTGGTGATGGAACTCTGGGTTGGCCAGAAGAGGCTCCCTTTGACCGGATTATTATTACTGCCGCTACTGGCCGCATTCCCTTGCCGCTTTCCGAGCAGCTTACGGAAGGGGGCAGGATAGTGGTTCCTCTTGGAGAACCCCTTAGTCAAGTGCTTACAGTTGTAGAGAAAAAGAGCGGTAAACTGGAGAGCCGAGGTATCTGCGGATGCGTATTTGTTCCGCTCGTTGGAAGATTCGGCTGAGAGGAAAAAAGATGATTCAGGTATATACAGGTAACGGCAAAGGCAAAACCACCGCGGCGTTTGGCCTGGCGTTACGGGCTGCCGGCAACGGACTTAAAGTATATATTGCGCAGTTTGTTAAAGGAAAACCCTACGGAGAAATCAAGGCGTTAAGAAAAATAAAGAATATAGAAGTAGAGCAGTTTGGAAGGACTTGCTTTATAAAAAAATCCCCTGTCTCTAAAGATATCTTACTGGCAAAAGAAGGATTAAATAAAGTCAGACAAATCTTGATGAAAGGCAGACACGATGTAGTTATTCTGGATGAAATTAATATTGCCATTAAGCTTGGCCTTATTCCATTAAAAGACGTCCTTGGCCTTATCGATGATTGCAGCCGGACAGAATTGGTCCTTACCGGTCGTTACGCCCATCCGCAAATCGTAAAGAAAGCGGACCTCGTCAGCGAGATAAAGGAACGAAAACACTATTACAGAAAGAATATAAAGGCCAGAAAAGGCATAGAATTTTAATTTTTTCTTGACAGAGATAATTTTTTCTTTTATCATACACTATATATAGTTTAAGGAGGTCACTATGTTAGCAATAGCATTGATTGTTGCCGGTGTAATATTAAGGTTTATTCCTCATTTTCCTAATTTTACGCCAGTTGCCGCTATTGCGATATTTAGCGGAGTATATCTAAATAAGAAGTATTCCGTAATTGTGCCGCTTACGCTTATGGTAATAAGCGATATCTTTATCGGATTCCACAATGTTATTGTCTTTACTTGGGGGGCTTTTATCCTGATTGCATTTTTGAGCGCTACCTTGAAGAAACATAAAAATATAGCCGGCATATGCGCGGCTTCCATATCTTCCTCTTTATTGTTTTATCTGATTACTAATTTTGGCGTTTGGTTTATGGGATGGTATCCGCATACTGTCAATGGCTTGATTGACTGCTACATTATGGGCCTGCCATTCCTGCGCAACTTTACGGCGTCTACGCTTATTTTCTCTTTTATATTTTTTGGCATATATGAATTCGTTGCCGAGAAAATCCGCGGCAGGAAGTTTGCCGGAGTTCTTTTAACAAATTAAGTTTATGGCATAAGGGAAGGTTGTGAAATTCAACCACAGTCCCGCTGCTGTAAGGAGGGACGAAATTCCGCAGGTATCTCCGCCACTGTCTGTTAGGATGGGATGGGAAGGCGCGGAAGAGTAGACAGATCTCTTAAGTCAGAAGACCTGGCCATAAACAAAGTCCGAGGAGTATCACTTTCGGCCCGCGGACAGGCTGAAAGGGCAAAAAACTGGGTAAACCCTTGGGGTGCGCTTTTGCGTTAACCAAGGGTTTTTGTTTGTCCGGGAAAGGAAAAAGGAGGAAATGCATCACTTTAAATTAAGAATGGTTCTGTTGGTCGTCTTGGGCGTATTAACTATCCCAAAATGGGCGTTTTCTCAATCGGAAGAAATCAATTTAGAGAGAATAGTAGTTACTCCTTTGCGTTACGGACAGGAGATTGGAGAGGTCGGTTCCAGCGTTACCGTTATTACCGAAGATGAAATCAAAAATTCAAATGCAGACAACATCATAGATATTTTGGAGCTTCAGACTAACGTAGAGGTAAACGATTTTTATGGAAATTCGGCAAAAGCTCAAGTGGATATCCGTGGGTTTGGCGGAGAAATGGCTGCGCTTAATAATTTGGTTCTGGTGGATGGCAGACGGGTAAATGAAGTGGATTTAAGCGGCGTAGACTGGACACAGATACCCCTGAATCAGGTAGAAAAGATTGAGATTGTAAGAGGGGGCAGCGGCGCCGTATTGTACGGCGATAATGCCGTCAGCGGCGTCATTAATATAATAACCAAGAGAGGTGCTGGTAAGCCGCATCTGGAATTTGGCAGCGAAATAGGAAGTTACGACCTGAATTCTCAGTCATTATCCCTAAAAGGGGCATCCAATGGATTGTCTTATGTGTTAAGCGCAAGCAGGCAGAGCACAAATGGATACCGTAAGAATAGTTTTTTCAAAAGCGTCGATTTTTCCAATAAACTGGAGTATGAAGTCCAGAATTTGCTAAAAGCCCGTTTTAGTTTTGGATACCATCGGGCAAGTTATGGCCTACCCGGCAGTTTAACCGAAAGCGATATAGCCAATTTCGGAAGGAGGCACTCTAAATATGGGGGAGACCACGGCTTGGATAAAGATTATTATTTCCTTATCGGAGTAAAAAAGGAGTTTGAAGGAACAGGGGCGCTTGATTTTGATTTATCTTATAGAAACAAATTTGTTTTTAGCGACCTTATGGGAGGTAACGGTGGTTTTAATCCTTTTCGTAAAAGTCCTATTAAAACTATAGGATTTACTCCCAAGTTTAAGGTAGATAGAGATATCCTTGGTAGAAAAAATAATTTTATCACCGGCATTGACCTATATCGTCAACAATATAAATCGAAAAACTTTAACAGCGCAAATGTCATACAGGATTTCACGCATATAAACAAGACATCTCTCGGAGTTTATATGCAGGATGAGCTGGAGATAATCAATAATCTGAAAGTTATCGGCGGATTCAGATACGAAAGGCAAAGATACGCCTTTAATTTTCACGATTATTCTGGCTGGTATTCTGATGTGGATAAAAATATCACCCCTAACCGAAAGGACTACAATAGCGGATTTGTGTATAATTACGCGCAGGATTCCAGCATCTTTGCAAGCTATAACCAAAGCTTTCGTTTTCCGGCTACTGACGAATTCTTCAGCGGCACCTTAAATACTGATTTAAAACCTCAGATATCCCGAAATTATGAAGTCGGTATAAGACATCGTTTTAACGTCGATGTCGGGATTGAATTTTCTGTGTTTAATATGGACGTGGAAAACGAATTGTATACTGACCCTACGGCATTCGGAGGGCTTGGTGCTACAGCCAACTACTCAAAGACTCGCCATGAAGGATTAGAATTTGGTTCTGAATTCAGAATCATCAAGAATCTTAAATTAACCGGAAATTATTCACTCAGTCGGGCAACTTTTCGCGGCGGACCATTTAGCGGTAACGATATCCCTATGATACCAAACCATAAGGCGAACATTGGTATACAGTTCCAGCCGCTAAAAGAAGTAACTCTCAGTGTTACCGAAAATTATACAGGACATAGATATCGTCTAAACGATGTAACCAATACGCGCGACTACATAAAACAGCATTTTACAACGGATATGGCCATCTTTTATTCAAAAAATGACCTAACTGTCTCCTTAAGAATAAATAACCTGTTTAACGAATACTATTATGACTTTGCTTCGTATGGCGTATTCAGCGGAAAGAAGGTATATTATCCGGCTCCGGGAAGAAATTTCAGTTTGAAGTTAGAGTATAGATTTTAGTATTGATTTATGGTATGATAAATGTATGTTTATTGAAAAGGAGTTACGCCTTACCTTGCTATTTTCTTTACTCCTGCACGCGTCTATCTTTATATATAAACCGTCTGCGTCATTGGTCTCAACAAAAGACGCCCCAAGGAGTTTTGAGGTTCGTTATATAAAAAGACTGACGCAACATCTAAATACGGCTGTAGTTAGGCATCCAGGAAGTTATCCTGCTGGCGTAAATAGACAATCGCGGTTTATCCGCGAGACATTCGAAGATATTTCCAGGGCTACTATAGTAGCAGGGGTCAGGCCGCCACCGTCTTTTGTCAGAACCCAATCTTCAACTTTAACCAGACAAGTTTCAACTTCAACGAGTCAGTCTTTAAGTTCAGTAAAGACGCCCAATCAACAAATAATCTTTAATAAACCGGCTTTTATAAAATCCGAACTGACAGCTATAAAAAAGAAGATTACTCTTCCACTATTGGATAGCGATAAAATCAGCAATTCCTCTTATATACACTATTATCAGGTTATACGGGAGAAAATCAAACGCGCCGCATATCAGAATTACACCGGTTCTGAAACAGGAGAGGTAGTTGTTTCTTTTACCGTATCGCAAGACGGATATATAAAGGATATGCGAATTAAGGAAGGCGGCACCTTAAGCAGTATAAATTTACGGCAGATTGCTACTAAAAGTATCAATGAGGCAGCCCCGTTTCCCGTGTTTCCCAAAGGATTGAATTATTCTCAACTTACTTTTAACGTGGTTATTACTTTTGAAATAGAGTAATTTTGTTTATAGCAAGTCTACGCTTTACTTTATATGATAAATAATGTATACTTTATTTTCATAAATAGATAGAAAGAGGGCGGGTAGATATGTCCAAAACAAACAATTTACTAATTGGGAAGATATTGATAGATAAAGGAATTATTACCTTGGAACAATTGGAAGCCGGATTAGATGAGCAGAAGAAGACAGGTGATTTTATCTGCACGAGTTTGGTAAAACTTGGCTTTGTCTCCCAGGAAGAAATATTTAATGTCCTTTCCCAACAAATAGGCGTTCCCTATGTAAGGTTAAAAGAAAAGATTATAGAGCCTTCTGTTATTCAAAAGGTTCCTGCAAAATTTGCCAGTCACTATAAAATAGTCCCTTTAGAATTTCAGGACAACTATTTGACTATTGCTATGCTTGACCCGCTTGATGTCCGTACCATTGATGACTTAAAACTGCTTTTGGGCGTGGAGGTTAAGGGAGTGCTTTCAAGCGAACAGGATATCTTAGAGGCAATACATAAATATTACGGTGTTGGCGCAGAGACGCTGGAAAGAATGATTTCTAAAGAACCACTCTTGCACAGTGTTAAAGAAGGATTTGAAAAAACAGAAGATTTAGAGGGGATGGCAGAAGATGCCTCAATTATAAAGTTTGTGAATCAGATAATATCCGAGGCAATAAAGGACAGGGCAACAGATATACACCTGGAACCTTTTCAAGATGAATTGCGTACACGGTTTAGGGTTGACGGCGTATTGTATAACATAAATATACCTGAAACTATAAAATATTTTCATCCGGCTATAGTCTCGCGTATTAAGATAATGGCTCGCCTGAATATTGCCGAGCGTCGTCTTCCTCAAGATGGAAGAATAAAAATAAGACTTGACAATACTGAGCTGGATTTAAGGGTTTCAATT
>JAMWCI010000055.1 GCA_023818655.1 Candidatus Omnitrophota bacterium | reverse complement strand
TTCTCAGTATCGGTAAGGCAGGCCCGATATATACCCGATGCGTTTGGTATAAAAACGCTCTTTTTTTTCCATAAAGCCCAGCGTAAATGGGGATGCAAAACTTTCTCGCTGTATCTAGGTCGGACAAAAATTAGCATACTGGGGACGAGGGATTTTAGAAAAAGCCTCCAGGCGTCTCTGCGACCATAACCTTCATGCCAGGTCTGCACTACTTTTTTTCTCATCAAAAAACAAAAAATAGGCAACACCCACGGCAATAAACCTGTGCCGTAACCCTGAGTAGGATATTGAAGGTGCACAATATCCGGAGAAAATCGCCTAATGGTCTTTAGGACATTTGCTAATTCCGCAAGACTCCACCTCTTTACGGTGGGAAAAATATCTATACTGCTGGCTTCTATCTTCTCTTTTAAAAAACTTGTCAAAACCCCCACCCGGATTCCAGGTATAACGCTAAGCGCCTTCGCCAAATTGTTGCTATAATCTCCAACCCCGCATTTCATGGGAGGATAAGAACCCGTAACTAATAAAATTCTCATTATTCAAGCGGATTTTTTAAGCGCTAACCAGGCAAAGGTATATTGTTTTCCTTTGTGTCTAATAGGCCTGATTTTAGCCTCGTACTCCATCTTAGCAACCGGAAATAAGCCGCAATCCGCGGCTTCCCTGATAAAATCAACGATTTCATCTTTGGAGAAGATTTTCCATTCCATCCCAAAAAGATTTATGCCTCTTGTATCGATCTTCTGTGGCCAGTAATCAAAGGAAGCAATAAAATATCCGTTTGGCTTAAGTAAGCGCGATAACTCCTTAAGAAGAAGCTGGCTGTTAAACCCATGCTCAATCACTGAAATAGCGGTGATAGCCCGAAAATGTGCGTCTGGAAATCCTGTATTTAGAAAATCGGCAATTTCGTAACGGATGCAAGGATAATGCGGCATTTTGTAAATTCCTGCATTTATATCTATACCTGTCAAATCTGAATATCCCAACCGGTGTAATGCCACAATCACCTCAGAGGCGTAACAGCCGATATCAAGAATCGGCTCATCCTGTTGCACATGACCCTCCAGGAAATCCAACGTAGAAAGAACATCCCAACTCTTAACGATGTCTCCTATGGTTATTCCGGGCAAAAGCCCAAATTTTCTCATTAAGGATAATAGAGGAGGATCAATAAAAGATACGCCCTTTTTTATCAATTCGTGACGCGCTCTCCTGATTTGCAATTTATCCTGCAAAACTTCCATTGCCATGGCGCATCCTTCTTTATTAAAATTTTTTAGACAAATACTGGCGTTGGGCTGCTTTAAAATCCTCTCGCACCATTTCAGCAACCAATTCCCGGAAAGTAACCTTCGGCTGCCATCCTAATAAGGCTTTGGCCTTGCTTGCATCGCCAAGCAGACTTTCTACCTCGGTTGGTCGGAAATAACGACGGTCCACTGCTACTATAGTGCGGCCATACTGGTTATAACCCTTCTCCTCTAATCCGCTTCCTTTCCAAGTAATCTGCATACCTAACTCCGCAGCAGCAGTTTCGACGAACTCACGCACACTGTGTTGTTCTCCGGTAGCAATCACCAAGTCATAAGGCTCTGACTGCTGCAGCATTAACCATTGCGCTTCAACGTAATCTCTGGCGTGTCCCCAGTCTCGTCTCGCATTCAAATTACCAAGATATAGACAACTTTGTATGCCAAGCTTTATACGAACCAATGCCTGGGTAATCTTCCGACTTACAAAAAGCTCCCCACGTATCGGCGATTCATGGTTAAACAAGATACCATTACAGGCGTATATACCGTAGGCCTCGCGATAGTTAACCGTAATCCAATATGCGTAAAGTTTGGCTACCCCATATGGCGAACGGGGATAAAACGGCGTTGTTTCATTCTGTGGGATTTCCCGTACAAATCCAAAGAGCTCAGAAGTGGAGGCCTGATAATAGCGCGTTTTTCTCTCAAGTCCAAGTATCCGTATCGCCTCCAACAAACGCAACGCTCCTAAGGCATCAGAATTAGCCGTATATTCTGGCTCTTCAAACGATACCGCTACATGACTTTGGGCAGCAAGATTGTATATCTCATCTGGTTGCGTCTGATGTATAACCCTAATAAGACTGGAGGAATCAGTCATATCTCCATGATGAAGAAAGAAACGAACATCTTTTTCATGGATATCACGCAAGAGATGATCTATTCTGCCGGTATTAAAAATAGAAGTGCGCCTTCTTAAACCATGAACTATATAACCTTTATTCAGCAGGAATTCAGCCAGATACGCTCCGTCCTGCCCCGTAATCCCCGTGATTAAAGCGACTTTTGGCCTTGCTGTCATTTTTTTCATAAGCTAATCTCCGTATACAAAACGCCTGAGTTTTTTATAGGCACCTTCGGTCAGAAAAAGTTTGGCTAAATACCCCGTTATCCTGCGTACTAAATAATAGAAATAATAAGCCGCGGATTTGGTCTTCGGTAATCTGTATTGCCTCAATAACATAAAGTATTCTAATATGCTCCACAGAGAGAATGTTTCTCCTAAACCGCCAACTCTTCGATGAACCAGAAGAGAACTATGGTAAAGACCGGTTCCGCCTTTTGTATGTAAACGTAAAACCCATTCATAATCAGAAAAGAATTTATAACTCAAATCTATAAGTCCAATTTTCTGAAAACATTTTCTCTTTATTACCATAGCGGGAAAGTTAAAACGGGGAAATCCAGACATTAGGAGCTTTACATATTCCTTAACGCCTCTACATATCTTCTCTATCTCTCCATCTTTATGCATAACCATATCTCCAAAAACAAAATCTGCGCCTGAACTTAAGAACGCTTGGACTGCCATTGCAATAAAACCTGGCTCAATCCAGTCGTCTGACGATAGCCAGAAAATAAAGTCTCCTTTGGCTAAACTGACGGCTTTATTAAAGGCGTCGGATGTCCCAGAGTCTGGCTCGCTAATCCACAAATCTATTTTTTGCTCAAATTGTTTGATTACTTCTAAAGTGCCATCTGTAGACGCCCCGTCAACAACTATATATTCAATATTCGGATAACTTTGATTCAATACTGACATTATTGTTTGGGTTAACGTTTCCTTTCGGTTTTTTACAATAGTAATAATGGTTACAAAAGGTTCTCCTGAATCACGTTTACGTTTACTATACAAACGGCAACCCCCTGTCTGCCGCAGAGGATGAATAGAGACCCTCAGATAATCCTCAATGGTGGGGATTATCCGACTCTTATTCATTCTCTCTATCATAAAAAAATACATTCCTAGATTTCTTGTTCTACGGATAATCGTTCTCAAAAAAGACCAGCATATTTTTATGGCGTCTTCTATTTTCTCAAAAAACACAGGAGCGTTACCGCGCCAACGTCCGCGCGGACCTTGAGAAATAGTGAGGATATTCATATCTGAAAACGGTTCTACGGGTTTTTTGCGCTCTAAATGGATTTTACCATTGACTGTCCACAGATTCTCTAACAACGTTCTATCGTGCCTCCAAAATTCATTGCACAATCTAACCCCTTCGCTCTTGCCTGTATCTTCATTAACGTAAACATTGCTCAAAACTACTCTGCCTCCAGACGCATAGACCCTCAAGGCAATATCTAAATCCCACATAACAGCTATAAAATTTCTGTCTATTCCTCCAAGCTGACGATAAAACCTCTTTGACATTAATCCGCACAAAGGCATAATCAGATTGCTTGGTTCGTTGGTAAAAAAACGATGCGCAAATTGCGACTGATCCCGACCATCCGTCATCATCCTTGATGAAACAATTATTCTCTCGCAGTTATATGATTGATAAAGCGCGTAAAGTTCATCTAATGGTCTTGGCGTCTTAAATTCGCAATCATCGGCAATATTCATAACCAATTCAGCCGCAGTGTTTCTAAAAGCTATCTCCAGACACTGCGTTGGTTTTACTAAAGATTTGATAAAGCGAAAATTCTTCGGTAGTGTATAATCTGGAGGATTTGGCCCTACGAATACTAATTCAAATTCTACGTTATTATCGCATATGCTCTTGTATAGGTTCATCCAGTTTTGTGGTCTGCGCGCAGATGAAACAATGCCTATTTTGGGATTCATATCCGATCCCCTTTATTCTCCATTATTTCTCTTAAGCTGCTCAGTAACCCAGCGCAGCTTCGGACGGACCGCCGGCTCAATCCCCCATTCATAAGGAAAACTTCCCCGTGCGCCATTAGGCTGGTGATTATCGCAGATGTCAACGCTCACAACATTTAGCATCCGCACATGAGCAGACAGATAAGGCGGCAAAGGAGGAGAATAAATCCATAAATTTATACTGAGTTGTCCCTCATTGAGGAAATCACCAGGGATATAACAGGAAGATTTATAAATGCCGGCAGAATACGGCGGTTGCTCTCCCCACGGTCCGTTAATATAGTTATCCATTGAGGCCATAATATAATTACCCAACGCCCCAATAAACTGAACCGAGATAGCTAACTGCGTTTTTTTAAATATCTGGAATTCAATCTGTAGCACAACAGGGTCTCTTACATCAAATTGCGAACGCACCTGCCCATCCTCTCCGGTAATCCGGACAGCGCGCAGACGAACAACTTCATCTCCAGGGGCGCGGCTGGCATCCGGCCAGCTAATCTGCTGATTTGCCTCCCTACTTTTTAAATAAAAGGCTATTGCCTCGCTTGTCTGACCATCAAAGGCAATCCGGCCTTGGCTTAACACAATACATCTCTTGCAGAGTCTCTGAATAGCATTCATATTATGACTGACAAACAATACTGTCCGCCCACCTTGCGTCACATCATCCATCTTCCCCAGGCACTTCTTTTGAAACTCTGTATCTCCCACAGCCAACACCTCATCCACAAGCAGAATCTCTGGTTCAAGATGCGCCGCTACAGCAAATGCCAATCTTACATACATACCAGAGGAATATCTTTTGACCGGCGTATCTAAATATTTTTCTATCTCGGCAAAGGAAACAATTTTATCAAATTTCCGCCTGATTTCCGTCCGACTCATCCCCAAGATAGCGCCATTAAGATAAATGTTTTCTCTTCCGCTTAACTCCGGATGAAATCCAGTGCCCACTTCCAATAAACTTGCCACCCGTCCTCTTACAGCTACTCGTCCAGCTGAAGGTTCTGTAATACGACAGATAACCTTCAGCAAAGTGCTCTTACCGGCTCCATTACGACCAATAATTCCAATTGACTCCCCTCTTTTGACTTTAAAATTAACATCCCGAAGCGCCCAAATCTCCTCCAGTCTATCCCCTTGAATAATTGGCCTGCCTTTCAGCAAATCTTTGGTCCTGCTCAAAAACATTCGCGTATTCCGCATCAGTACGTCACGCAAAGCCACATAACGAGCATTTTCTTCTTGATGGCCGATGAGATATTTCTTACCAAGATGTTCGGCTTTTATCGCGATATCTTTTAATATCTGCATTGTCTAAATTAAATCCGCAAATGACTTCTCCATCCTGCGAAAGTTAGAGACGCCTAACCAAAGGAAGAAGAGAACAACGATGATGCTCAAGACAAAACCCGGCCAATAAATCTGGCTCTTACCCCCTAATATGCACCAGCGAAAACCATTTATCACTCCTACCATAGGATTGAGACTATAGAGCAACCGCCATTTGTCAGGAATAAGATTGCTGCTGAAGCCAACCGGAGAAATATACAGGCCGAGTTGCACAATAAAAGGTATGACATAACGAAAATCCCTGTATTTGACATTTAACGCCGTAATCCAAAGCCCAGGTCCTAAACTGGCAAGCAGAGCTAAAATTACAAATGCAGGCAATAAGAATAAATTCCATCCCGGCAGAAATCTATAATATACCATCATACCCAAAAGAATAAAAAAACTTATCAGAAAATCAATAAATGCGCTTACTATCGTGGCAGCGGGAATGATGATCCTTGGAAAGTATACCTTGGTGATAAGTCTTTCGTTGCCAATCAGACTGTTTGAGGCCTCTGATAAAGAAGTAGAAAAAAAACTCCAGGCAAGCACAGCTGCAAAAACCATAAGCGCATAAGGCGCATTTCCATCGCTAGGTAATTTTGCGACCCGCTGGAAGATTACCGTAAACACCAGCATAGTCAGAAACGGCCTAAGAACAGCCCAAGCTATCCCGATTGCAGTCTGTTTGTAACGCACGCAAATATCCCGCCAGGCCAGAATAATAAAAAGCTCCCGGTAGCGCCATAAATCCCTCCAGTAGTTTTTTTCTGCGCGGCCGGGCTCAAGAATTAAAACTTCATCCTGCATGGGTAATCTTAAGCTTTTCCAAGAAATCTCCCGCTATCGCTAAGTTCTCTGGAGTTCCTATGTCTATAAATTCATCTCCGCCATAATATCCATAACAGCCTTTTCCGATTAATGCGGGGAAGATATCGTATTCCAAAGAAAAAACCCTGCTATCTTGCATATCCTGAAATATCTTCCTGCTCATAAGATATATACCCGCGTTAGAGTAAGATTCTTTTTCAGGCTTTGCCTTCTCCTTAAAAGCAATAACCTTCTTATTTTTGTCCAATAAAACGACGCCTGAGTTTTTATCGTTCTTCGGTTTGGATAAGGCAATGGAAAATATTGCTTTTTTTGTTAAATGGAATTTGTAGAAATCCCACAGGTCCAATTTAAAAAATGAATCTCCATTCAAAGCTAAAAAAGGGTCAGAGTGTATCAATAGCTGGGCATTTTTTATCGCTCCACCCGTCCCCAACGGCTCATCTTCCTGTGAAAATACAATTTTTAACGGACCAAAATTTCTTTCGTAATGTCTTCTTATGGCTTCTGCCATATACCCGATACAAAGCACAAATCTTCTGAAACCAAAACTCGCCAGATATTCTATAAGAATATCTAAAAATGGCTTATTGTTCACCTGCGCTAGGGACTTGGGTCGGTCAGCCACCACGGACCTCAACCTTTTTCCCAGACCCCCACAGAGGATTACCGCATCTATATCTTTCATTTTGGTTTTAATAAAAATCCTGGGTGGAATACATAATAACTTGACTGTCTAACTTTTCAAAAGAAAAGGGAACATAGAGGATATTTTTTAACTTCTCCTTTATCTTTGGCTGCATCGCCGGCTCTGCGAAAATAAGGATAAATCCCCCTCCCCCTGCGCCCAATAGCTTTCCACCCAAGGCGCCGGCGGAAAGAGCGGCATCGTAAATGTCATCTATTGTGTCCGTAGAAATCATATCTGTGAGACTGCGCTTAATCTGCCAGGCCTCGTGCAAAAGCCTGCCAAAATCTTTAATATCGCTTGAATCGCTGTTAAGTATATCGGATGCCTTCGTTACCATCTCCTTCATCATTTTAAGTTCATTTTTTAACACCTTGGTCTTTTTAATCTGTTCCCGCGCAATATCAGAGGCATTGCGGGAAAAGCCGGTGAAAAAAAGCATCAGGTGACTCTGCAGTAATTCTACTTTTTCTTTAGAGATTGTCATCGGATAAACATAAAAATCATCATCTGTGCCAAAATCAATCCTGTTCAATCCTCCAAAAGCAACGGCAACCTGATCCTGGGCGCCGACATTTTCTTTAAGCAGATTTTGCTCCACGTTAATCGCGTCACACGCCAATTGCCTTTTGGTAATCATTTTTCCCTTAAGGGCGTTTAAGGCGTGTAAAAAACCTACTGTAAATGCAGAACTTGAACCTACCCCTGACCTCGCGGGGATATCACTGGTATGCACCATTTCAATACCGCGTTCAATTTTCATAAACTTCAGACACTCTCGCACCGAAGGATGCTTAATCTCCTCAATTGCCTGCGTCTCTTCGCGCTCAACATATCTTATACGATATTTATAATTAAAAAACGGTGGTAAATAACGGCAACTGATATAGCAATACTTATTAATGGTTGCGCTTAAGACCGAGCCACCATTCTCTTTATACCATGCCGGATAATCCGTCCCTCCACCAAAGAAAGAAATACGTAACGGTGTGCGCGTAATAATCATAACTACCTCTGATTAAGCTTATCCTGCGTTTAGATAAGTCCTTCTGTACCAGCTGATAGTCTTAGTAATACCTTCGGTTATCTCTGTTTTTGGCTTAAACCCAAGTATTCTCTCGGCCTTTTCGGTATCAATAAGCCTGACCGGAATCATTGACGGTTTTGTCCTGTCAAAAACTATTTCGGCATCCTGATAACCGTCAATCTCCAAAGCCATCTTCAGAATCTCCTTTAAGCTGTAGGCTTTGCCCTGCGCAATATTTACCGTATCAAAAGTATTTAATTTTTCCGCGGCTAAAAGCAAACCATCTATAAAATCATCAATGTAGATTAAATCCCTGATATCATCACCCGTACCCCAAATCCTGATAGGATTGTGCCTTTCTACCACCTTCCTTATAGTTGCCGCCATCATATGCGAAGTGGCGAAATCAAAATCATCGTATGGACCGTATATATTAGACGGCCGCACAACTATTGTTGGCATAGGATCTTTAAGTTTTTGCGCATAAAGACGGCATAAGATTTCAGTAAAACGTTTCATCCAACCTACGCCAAAATAAATATCGTAAGGGTCGCTATCAAACATCTCCTCTTCACGAACTGGCCGGTCCGCGGAAGGCGGATAAGCGGCATTGCTGCTTATAAAGATAAATTTCTTTACACCCGCCATATATGCGGCCTCCAGCATTTGAGAATTCATAATTATATTAGGGGTAACATGCACCAGAGGCGTAGACGCAATAACCGCGGCGCCAGAGGTGTTTGCCGCGCACATAAAGACATAATCCATTCCTTCCACAGCTTTTTTGCAGTCTTCCATTCTAAGCAAGTCACATCTGATATATTCAATCTTTTCGCTGATAATCACCGGTTCTTTCTTATGAATAGTGGCCCTGATAATCGCGCCTGTTCTCAAAAGTCTCTTCACTAGATTTGCCCCGATGAAACCAGCCCCTCCGGAAACTAAAACTTTTTTATTATTAAAAAAACCTGTCATTATACGCTCTCCTCAAAAGGCCTTGCGTTTCTGTCTCTTTCTGAAAGAATAGGGTCTTTTATCGGCCAGGGTATATTAAATTTCGGGTCGTTCCATAATATGGTAAATTGTTTTGCCGATCCGTAATAAGCCGATTGTTTATAATGGAAAATTGACTTCTCGCTCAGGCATAGATGGCCATTGCCATGTTTCGGCGGAACTAATACCTGATACTTGTTATTCTCTGATAAAACAAAACTCTGCCATTTGCCAAAATCATTTGAGTCTTTATCAAAGTTAATTACCACGAGATAAAACTCCCCATGCAGACAGGATATCAGCTTCCAGGTTATGCTATCGCCGTGTATCCCTTTAAGGACTCCTTTAGTCGCTATAGATACATCGTCCTCCACAAAACCAACATCAATACCTTTCTCTTTGTATAATCTCTGGTTATAAATCTCAAGATAATACCCCCGATGGTCTTTAAAATATGTCGGCTTAATTAGCAAAACGCCTTTAAGATTGGTCTCTACAACCTCTATCACGGCAACCTCGCTTCTGTTATTTAAAATAATTCTTTTTTTCCAGGTATTCCTTCTGATTATGGATAAACCATTCCCATGTTTCTTTCAGTCCATCCAATAAACTTGTGGAAGGGTTGTAACCTAATAATTGCCTTGCCTTGGAGATATC
>JAMWCI010000054.1 GCA_023818655.1 Candidatus Omnitrophota bacterium | reverse complement strand
AGGAGGATACCCTGTATTTGCAAAAGAGGCAAAGGGTTCAAAAATCTATTGCGAATGCGGGAAACGATTTATTGACTATTGTATGAGTTGGGGGGCATTGATATTAGGACATACCCATCCGCAGATAGTGAAAGCCTTACATGAGGCAATAGAAAAAGGAACCAGTTTTGGCGCAGCTACCAAGTTAGAAACGGAGTTGGCAAAACTTATTGTAGAGGCAATACCATCCATTGAACAGATAAGATTAACGAATTCCGGTACCGAGGCGGTAATGGCTGCGCTTAGGGTCGCCAGGGCTTTTACAAAGAAGAATAAGATTATAAAGTTTGAGGGTTCATACCATGGTCATGCAGACTATCTTTTGGTAAAAGGTGGCTCTGGTCAAGCAACCTTGGGGATACCGGATAGTCTGGGAGTTCCCAAAGAGTTCAGTCAGGATACGATAGTCATCCCTTATAACGATATAAAAAAAGTAAAAGAGATAGCAAAAGAATACCAGAAGGATTTAGCGGCGATAATAGTTGAGCCGGTCATGGCAAACTGCGGAGTAATTTTGCCGCGGCCGGGATTTCTGGAAGGATTAAGGGAAATAGCCGATAGGTATAGTCTCTTGCTTATCTTTGATGAAGTTATCACTGGCTTTAGACTGGCATATGGTGGGGCGCAGGAATATTTCAATATAAGTCCGGATTTGACTTGTTTGGGAAAGATTATCGGAGGAGGTCTGCCCGTTGGCGCTTTTGGGGGTAGGTATGAGATTATGCAATTATTAGCTCCCCAAGGAGGGGTTTATCAAGCAGGCACGTTTTCAGGAAATCCAATAACCGTTACCGCAGGTATAATCACCTTAAGGCTTCTTAAACAAAATAAACCCTATGCAGTTTTACAAAAGACAACGGAGGGGTTATCTCAATTTATAGAATCAAGGGGCAAAGGATATAATATAGAAGTCAAGGTTAATCGCATAGGTTCAATCTTTAACGTATTCTTCGTGGAGAATGATGTTAGAGACTATAAGACTGCGCAAAACCAGGACATAAAGATATTTAAGCGGTTTTATCACGGGCTATTAAAGAGAGGGATTTATTTTTCTCCGTCTGGATTTGAAACAAATTTTCTTTCTTGTGCGCATACAAAAGAAGATATAGAAAAAACTTTTGAAATAATAGATATTGTCTTGAAAGATTTAAGGAGGTAATCAAAATGGCGATTACAATTTATCTAAATGGAAAGAAAGAAGAAATTGATAATGGTATAAATATTTTAGCTTTGTTAGGGATAAAGAAAATCAGATCTGAGGTAGTTACTGTGGAGTTGAATGACGAGATTGTGCCGAAAGATAAGTATAAAACAACCATTCTTAAGCCTGATGACAGATTAGAGTTTGTTTATTATATGGGTGGGGGTTCGCCTTTTTCAGATAGAATAGCGGACAACGTCTTAGAGTTAATCGGTCAAACCCCGATGGTAAAACTTAATAAAATCACAGAGAATAGTTGTGCTCAGGTTCTGGCAAAACTGGAATCTTTTAATCCCGGCGGCAGTGTTAAAGATAGGATTTGTCTTTCCCTGATTGAAGATGCGGAGAAAAAAGGCCTGCTTAAGCCGGGTGCAACCATAATCGAGCCAACAAGCGGTAATACTGGTATAGGTCTGGCGATGATTTCAGCGGTTAAGGGTTATCGGTGCATCCTTATTATGCCTGAGACAATGAGCCTGGAAAGAATTTATATCTTGAAATCCTATGGGGCAGAGGTAATTTTGACTTCTGGCATAGAAGGTATGCAAGGGGCAATAAAAAAAGCAAATGAGCTTTTAAAAAAAATTCCCAATAGTTTTATGCCTCAGCAGTTTAAGAATCCGGCAAACCCCGAGATTCACAGAAAGACCACGGCTTATGAAATATTGAAGATTACAGACGGACAGATTGATGCCTTTGTGGCTGGCGTAGGGACAGGAGGAACAATCACCGGTGTTGGCGAGATTTTAAAGAAGAAAAATCCCAAGATTAAGATTGTCGCGGTTGAGCCAGAGACAAGCGCGGTATTGTCTGGAAGACAGCCCGGTCCTCATAAGATTCAGGGTATCGGAGCAGGTTTTATCCCCGCAGTTTTAAACAGAAATATAATTGACGAGATAGTTACTGTTCGCGATGACGATGCCTTTAAAACAGCCAGCAGACTGGCAAAAGAAGAGGGATTATTTGTTGGGATTTCAGCTGGAGCAGCAGCTTGGGCAGCGTTAAAAATAAGTAAGAGTTTAGAGAGAGATAAAACCGTAGTAGTGATTTTTCCGGATACAGGCGAGAGATACTTTTCTATGCAGCAGTATTTTGAGACTTAAGGGTAAAATAAGAATGTTTAAATTACCTGAAAAGATAAAGAAAGATTTAGAGAATTACAGTAAGGCTATAGAAGATTATTTAGAAGGGAAATCTTCCTGGCAGAGGTTTTCTGGTGTGAGGGTTCCCTGGGGAAATTATTCCCATCGGGGCGGTAAAATCTTTATGGGAAGGATAAGGATACCCGCAGGAGTCTTATTGCCTTATCAACTTAAAGCTTTGGCGGAGGCATCCCAACGGTATGGAGATGGTATGCTGCATATTACCACACGACAAGATATCCAGATTCACGATGTAAAGGCAGAAGATATTATTAAAGTGCACAATTTCTTAAAAGACTATCAGCTTTCTTCGCGCGGCGGCGGAGGCAATACAGTAAGAAATATTACCGCCTGTCCTTTGTCCGGGGTTTGTCCAGATGAGGTATTTGATGTACGCGAAGACGCCGTTGCTTTAACCGAATATCTTATCAGCGATGAAGTTTCTTATAATCTGCCGCGTAAATTTAAAATTTCTTTTTCCGGTTGTTCTTTAGACTGCGGTGGATGTTTAGTCAATGATGTTGGATTGGTAGCACTAAGAAGAGATTATCAGGATGGATACCGAGTTTTTGTGGGTGGCGGCATGGGGGCGGTTTCTTTGACAGGGAGAATTTTAGAAGATTTTATCTTGCGCAAAGATTTAGGCTATGTGATTTCCGCCATCAGAAATACATTTTACAAATATGGAGACAGAAAGAATAAACACCATAATCGCTTAAGATTTCTTATTCAGGATGTCGGTTTTGATAAATTTAAAGAATATTATTCCAGAGAACTTAAGGAACTAAAAGAAGATGAATATATCTGTTTAAGGAAGATAAATTTTAATTATCCTTTTCCTAAA
Organism: Candidatus Omnitrophota bacterium; assembly: GCA_023818655.1. GTDB lineage: Bacteria > Omnitrophota > Gorgyraeia > Gygaellales > Profunditerraquicolaceae > JAMWCI01. The sequence goes on along the minus strand of JAMWCI010000054.1, from coordinate 6,813 downwards.
GCAGTTTCTTTTTCCGGTGCGGAAGATAAAGGGTTTAGGGAATTTTTAAAATACAACTGTCAGAATCAGAGGCAGGACGGTTTTTCTATTGTTAAGTTACGTATCCCCAGGGGCGATTTACCGGCAAAAACCGCTGAAGAGTTAGTAGGCTTAGTCAGCGCATTTACGCAAATTGAATTTAGGACATCTCCGGAGCAGAATTTATATATAGTCAATTTTCCGCAGGATAAATTGCATAATTTATATACAAAATTAACAACGCTCTCTTTGGATTTTCTTTATCCACAAACCCTTATAGATATTGTTGCATGCAAAGGTTCTACTACTTGCAATTTAGGTTTATGCAATTCGCCCGGCTTGGCTAAGGAATTAGAGAGGGTGATAAAAGAAAATTTTCTTGCAAGCACGGTATTTGATAAGCTCAAAATAAAGATAAATGGTTGTCCGAATGCCTGCGGTCATCATCCTTTAGGAATGGTTTCTTTTTGTGGTGCGGTAAGAAAACTAAAAGAAAGGCCTGTCCCTTTTTATCGGCTTTTTTTGGGAGGGATGGCCAAGGCAGATAAAACTAAACTTGCTTCGGATACAGGGATTCTGCTCCCGGCCAAAAATGTGCCTTTATTCTTAAAAGATTTTTTAAAAGAAATAAAAAGAGAGATAGGCGATGATACGGATATCTATAAATTCATTGAGGACAGGGCGAAAGATATCGCAAATGAAGTTGCGCAAAAGTACACCTATGTTCCTGATTATACAGAAAACAAGTCGTTTTATGTTGACTGGGGCAGGAACGAGGAATTTTCCCTAAATGGTTTAGGTCCTGGTGAATGTGGCGCAGGGGTATTGGATATGATAGAGGCGGATCTTTCCGAGGCAGGGATTTTTCTTCAGCAGGCAGAAAAAGAAGAATATTCCATTATCCATATAAAGAAGAGTATTCTTCTTGCTGCGCGGGCATTGTTGGTGGTAAGAGGGATTGATCCTAAAACAGAAGAAGAGGTATTTTCCGGATTTACAGAGAGATTTGTTAAAGAAGAACTCGTGGATGCTAAATACTCTAGATTAAAAGAGGAATTCAGTTCTCTCCAAGAAGAACTGAATTTTTCTGAGAGGGAAAGATGGTTTCGCTTCGCCCAGGGGTTTATCCAGGATATCCGAAACTTATATCAAGATATGGATCCTGCTTTTAATTTTCCGAAATTAAAAAGAAAAGAAGAGATAGTCAATCATTCAGAAAGATATCTCTTAGATTTAAAAGGTACACCTTGTCCTATAAATTATGTAAAGACAAAATTATTTTTAGAAGACCTAAAATCAGGAGAGACCTTGGAGGTTTTGTTAGATGAGGGTGAGCCGATAAACAATGTGCCAAAGAGCCTTGAGGCGGATGGACATAAAATACTCAAGATAGAGAAAAAAGACGGGTTTTACAGTGTGGTGGTAGAAAAAGCCTGAGAGAGATAGGAGAAAATATGATTTATGTAAAAGGATTAAAGTGCAGGGAGTGTGGCAGGATTTATCCTAAAGAGCCATTGTATGTGTGCGAGTATTGTTTTGGGCCTTTAGAGGTGGATTATGACTACGAGAAGATAAAAAAGAAACTTACCAAAGAGACAATCCAATCGCGGGGCAGAAATCTTTGGCGTTATAAAGAACTTCTGCCTATAGATGGAGAAGCCACTGATGGTCTAAATTCTGGCTTTACTCCTCTCATAAGAGCAAAGAATTTGGAGAAGGCATTGGGAGTAAGAGAGCTTTATATAAAAGATGACTCTGTAAATCATCCTAGTTTATCTTTTAAAGACAGGGTAGTGGCAGTGGCTTTGTCCAAAGCAAAGGAATTCGGGTTTCATACAGTTGCCTGCGCATCTACCGGAAACTTGGCTAATTCAGTTGCCGCGCAGGCAGCGGTAGCGGGATTAAAAAGATACATCTTTGTCCCTGCAGATTTAGAACGGGGGAAAATATTGGGCACCCTTATCTATAAGCCGATTTTGGTAACAGTGGAAGGCAATTACGACCAGGTAAACAGGCTATGTTCTGAGATTGCCACAAAATACAAATGGGCATTTGTGAATATTAATATCAGGCCTTATTACGCGGAAGGTTCAAAGACCGTAGGCTATGAGATAGCCGAACAGTTGGGCTGGAAAGCGCCTAGACATATAATCGTTCCTTGCGCCGGAGGCTCGCTCATTACAAAGATATACAAGGGTTTAAAAGAGTTCAGCGCCCTCGGCTTGATTGACAAACCTGAGACAAAAATTTACGCAGCCCAGGCAACTGGATGCGCTCCTATTGTTACCGCGATAAAAGAAAATGCGACAATCATAAAGCCTGTTAAGCCTGATACAATTGCTAAGTCTTTAGCCATAGGTAATCCCGCAGATGGGGTTTATGCCTTAGCGGCTGTAAGAGAAACAAGAGGTTGGGCAGAGGATGTCTCTGACAATGAGATTGTCGAGGCGATAAAGCTTTTAGCGCGAACTGAAGGGATATTCACTGAAACAGCAGGGGGTGTGACATTAGGCGTAGCAAAGAAGCTTATTGAGCAAGGCAAAATACCCAGAGATGAATCTGTTGTTGTATGCATAACCGGAAACGGCCTGAAGACACAAGAAGCTCTTTTGGGAAAGATAGGGAATCCGATTAAAATTAAACCCAACATCGCTTCTTTTGAAGAAAACATAAGGCAATAAGGAGGTAAGATGGCAATTACAGTCAGGATTCCCGCGCCGCTTCAGAAATTAACTAAAAACCAGTCAGAGGTTAAGGCAAATGGCGCAAATATAAAAGAACTAATTGAAGATCTAGAGAAAAACTTTCCCGGGATTAAAGAAAGAATTTACGATGAGACCGGTAAGGTTCGTAGATTTATAAACATCTACGTAAATGAAGAGGATGTGCGTTTTTTGCAACTGGACCAGACTATTTTAGAAGACGGCGACGAGGTCTCCATAGTTCCGGCGATTGCAGGAGGAGGAAGATGAAATTGCGCGACGACCAGATAGAAAGATATTCAAGGCAGATTATTTTACCTTATGTAGGCGGAAAGGGACAGGAAAAGCTGCTTTCTGCAAAGGTTTTAATAGTAGGTGCAGGTGGATTAGGTTCTCCGGCGGCCTTGTATCTGGCATCTGCTGGTATTGGCAGGATTGGCATTGTGGATTCGGATAAAGTTGAAATTAACAACCTGCAGAGACAGATTCTTCATTTGAATTCCGGTATAGGAAAGTCCAAGGTTGAGTCGGCAAAAGAGAGAATGACCGCCATAAATCCCGATGTAGAGGTTGTTACTTATAACCTCAGGCTTACCTCAGAGAACATATTGGATATTATTCGTGATTACGATATTGTTATTGACGGTTCGGATAATTTTCCTACGCGTTATTTGGTAAACGACGCCTGCGTTTTATCGGGTAAACCGCTTTCTCATGGCGGTATATTCAGGTTTGACGGGCAGGCAACAACCATATTGCCGCGTCAAAGCGCCTGTTATAGATGTCTTTTTTCTGAACCGCCGCCACCCGGTCTTGTGCCAAGTTGTCAGGAAGCTGGGATATTAGGAGCGGTAGCAGGGGTAATTGGTACCATTCAGGCAAATGAGGTGTTGAAATATGTTTTGGGGATAGGGAATCTTCTGACAGGAAGACTACTGATTTTTAACGCCTTAGATTCCTCTTTTCGCCAAGTAAAAGTACCGAGGGATGCGAAGTGTCCTGTTTGCGGAGATAATCCCATTGTAAAAGAGCTGATAGATTATGCAGAATTTTGCAATTTAAGCAGAAAGGAGAAATGAGCTGTGATGAAACAGATGGCGCATTTAGTATTTCCCCAAAGACTAATCAGGAAACCCGTGATTTATACTATGGCAAAGAAGTACGCTGTAATTCCTAATATTCGCAGGGCAAAAGTTACCGAAAAAGTAGGCGAGGTTACTTTGGAATTAAAAGGCTCAAAAGAGAACTTAGAGAAAACAAGAAGGTATCTGGAGAGAATGGGTATAAAATTTGAACTCGTGGCAGGAGATATAGTAGAATAACCGACCATTTGTCCTGTCTATCATAATGTAAAATATCTTTCCTGTTTTTTTGATATTGTCTAACAAAAGACATAGCTTGGACCTATATGAAATAATCCTTGACAAGGGATAAGCTAATTGATAATATATATAAAAATTAAGGTGACTGGCGCGAGAGGATATCTGCAAAAGACGGAAGAATAGGTCATAATTTGTCAGGTTTTTTAAGAGCAGATATGCCTAAAATAAAGCGCGTAAGTTAATCTAACCTTAGAAAGGAGGGTTTAGGGAATGAAGAAAAAGGGTTTTACGCTCGTGGAAATTATGATTGTTGTTGCAATTATTGCGCTGGTAGCAGCTATAGCTATACCGAACTTGCTTGGTGCAAGGAGAACGGCGAACGAGGCTGCGGCAAAGGCTACGGTGCGGAGTCTTTCTACAGCAGCAGAGACATACGCTACGTCTCATAGCGGCACATACCCTGCTACTGTAGGCGAGTTGGCAGAGTTTATCAGTAGTGCCACTAACTACTGCGGGCAATCCGTGCAGGGTTACACTTATACCTGTACGTTAGCCGCGGGTGGATATACAATTGTTGCTGCGCCAGTTACTCCGGGGACAACGGGAAATATAACCTATACAGCTACTACGGGTGGAGTGCTTACTCCGCTATAACGAGAGAACTTATTTTAACTAAAAAAAAGGGGGGGGGAGGAGGTTTCTTTCCCCTCTTTTTTTGTTTTTTTATTGAATCGCCCAAATCCATGGTTAATAAAAAAACTTATTTTTTTGCCTTAATTGTTGTTTTATGTTTAGTTTTATTGGTGTATTCCAATTCCTTGCATAATCCTTTTATCTGGGATGATAATGCTATCATTCTACGCAATCCATTGATTAAAGAGGGATATTCCCTGGGAAAGATATTTACGAGCGACCTATATTACGGCGCAATCTCTGGCTCTAATTTCTACCGGCCCATGCAGACACTTTCTTATATGCAGGATTATTATTTTTGGGGATTTTCTCCGCTTGGATATCATCTTACTAACATCCTGTTACATTCTTTGGCTTCCTTTATGGTCTTTGTTTTTGTCTTTGTACTTTCAGGCGAATTAATGCTCTCTTTGTTTAGCGCCTTACTCTTTGCGGTAAATCCCCTGCATACGGAAGCAGTAACATATATCTCTGGTCGCGCAGAGATGCTTATGGGTATTTTTTTACTGGGCGCATTTATTCTCTTTGTCAGAAAGGAGAATAGCGGGGGGAGATCTTACCGATTATTTTATCTATTATCTTTGGCGGCATTTGTTTTCGCGCTCTTATCAAAAGAGTTGAGCGTATTTTTTCCTTTGGCAATATGGGCATACCTTTTTTACATAAAAACTTATCCTGCTAAGATAACCTTTAGAAAGGTATTTCCTTTTTTAGCTGTTTCTTTAGGTTACATTTTTTTAAGGGCCACGTTTTTAAAATTTCCGACTATCAGACCGCCAACCTTAGCAACTATACCATTATTTTTAAGAATAACTGTTTTGCCAAAGGTTTTATTCACATATTTAAAACTCTTGTTCCTTCCAGTAAATTTGCATATGTCTAGGGAACTAATTAGACCAACAAGCTTTTTGGGTATTTTCTTTTCTTGGTTTGCTTTAGGGATGCTTGTGGTTTTTGCGGTATCTATTTTACGCCGCCGCGATGAAAATAAACTGATGAAATTTTTATGCGCGTGGTTTTTTATTTTTCTTCTTCCGCAGTCTGGGGTTTTGCCAATCAACACCTTTGTTGCCGAACATTTTCTGTACCTGTCTTCAATAAGTTTCTTTATCGGCGTTTATTTTTTCTTACGCCGTTATTTAAAAAGACAACTATTTTTATTTTCTATCGTGTGTTTAGTTGTCAGTTACGGCATGCTTACTTACGCGCGCAATTTTGAATGGCGCGAGCCGCTTTTATTCTTTCGGAGGATAGTAGAGTTGTCGCCCAGCAGTTTTCAGGGTTACAACAATCTCGGTCTGGAATACGAAAAAAGAGGAGAATTTCAAGAGGCAATAAAGTGCTATAAAAAAGCCTCGCAGCTGAATCCGGGGCTTTTGGAGGCGCATTCCAATCTCGCCAATCTATATTTTAAGACTGGTAGGTTAAAAGAAGCGCTGGATGAATATCTCCATATAGAGAATATGCCTATAGGCGTTAATAACGCAGAGATTCAGAGCAGTATTGGTAGTGTTTTGGAGAATCAGGGCCTAATAGAGGAGGCCAAACACAGATATAAAGCGGCATTAAAATTGAATAATAAGTTGTATTTTACGCATTTCAATCTGGCACGCATCTATCTGGCTGAGGAAAAAGTAGAATTATCCGTTGAAGAAATTATCAGCTCGCTTGGACTGGATAACGAAAGATTAAAGGAAGATATAACTGGCATTCGCAGGATAATTACTCGTTTTCTCGCAGAGAAAAAAATGTTTTCTTCGGCAGCAGTTTTTTATAATAATTTAGGGGTCCGCCTCGCTAAAGATGGGTTTTTCTATGCGGCGAACTCTGCTTTTGAACGGGCATTAGAGCTCGAACCTTTTTATAGAGATGCGCATTTTAATCTGGGATTGAGCTATTTGAAAATGGGCATGGTGCAAAAGGCGGTTTTTCAGCTCAAGCTTTTAATTAAGGAAGACCCAGGCTATTATCGGGCAAAAAGATTGCTTTCGCAGATACAGATAAAAAAGGATAATAAATAATTAGAGGAGATAAGTATTCTTTTTTATAATCCTTGCCACTGAAAGCAGAAAATAATA
>JAMWCI010000008.1 GCA_023818655.1 Candidatus Omnitrophota bacterium | reverse complement strand
AAAGATTCTTCCAGGATGAGTTCTACCATACGCTTAACTTTTATGATTTTCCAAAGGAGGTGCGCTCCGTGATTTCTACCACTAATCACTTAGAGCGCTTCCTTGAGGAGATACGCAGGCGTATTAAAATACAGGGTTACTTCAAAAACGAACGCGGCCTTAACCTTTGGATTTTTGGGCTGATTAAATACATAAACTTAAATCCAATTCAACAACCTAAGAGTAGTGCTTCAAAACAAAAGTGCGAAATATTGCTTGCTTAACTAAATAGTCTATAAAATAGTCTATGAACAGGGTTTTAAGCATATTTACTATATTTATTATAGCGGTCTTTGTATCAGCGGTTTTATTTCCGATCCACGCTGGCGACGAAAAAGAACAATTGCCTGTTTTACTTATCTTTTACTCCGAATCCTGCCATCGTTGTCAACTTATAAAAGCTAAGCTTATGCCTTATATAGAAAAGGAATTTTCCGGCAGGATAAGAATTGAATACCGCGATATCGCTGTCTTGGAGAATTATAAGTTACTGCTTGCCTTGGAAGAGCAATATAAACCCGATATAGAAAAAGCCTGGCCGGTATTCTTCATGAGAGGCCGTTTTGTTAACGGATTAGGCAGAGTGGGCGATAATCTGGTGAAGATGATTTCCGATTCGCTGGCTGATTCACTATTTAGCAGCGGGAGGATCTCAGGAGTAGAACTGGTTCAGTATTTTAAGAGATTCACCCCTCTTTTAATCGTTACCGTTGGCCTTGTAGATGGGGTTAATCCCTGCGCCTTTACGGTAATCGCTTTCTTTATTTCTTTTCTTGCCCTTCAAGGATACAAAAGGAAGGAATTGTGGGTTATCGGCCTAACATTTATATTCGCAGTTTTCCTGAGTTATGTCATGATAGGGCTGGGGTTATTTGGTTTTCTTTACCGTTTCAAAGGCTTCTGGATGGCAAGAAAAATATTCAATATCCTGGTTGGTTCTCTCAGTATTATATTTTCAATGATGGCGATTTACGATGTATTAAAATATCGGAACACGCAGAAAACAGAGGGTTTGCTTCTGCAACTTCCCCAGACAATAAAAAACCAGATACACAAGGTAATCGGTATACACTTTCGCAGAACCAAAGATAATACAACACAAGCTGCTGCGGATTACACTACGTATAAACTGGCGGCAGTTGCCTTTGTTACAGGAGTAATCGTTTCGCTTTTGGAAGCAGTTTGCACCGGTCAGACATATCTGCCTACTATTGCCTTTATCTTTAGCACTACCAATTTGAAGGCGCAGGCATTAGGATATCTTCTCTTGTATAACGCTATGTTTGTAGTTCCTCTCTTTACAGTATTCTTGCTTGCCTTATTGGGAGTTACTTCAGCGCAGTTTTCCGTTTTCCTAAAAAGCCGTCTTATCCTTATCAAAGTGGCGATGGCTTTTCTTTTCTTTTTTATCGGTATATTTTTAATATGGAGGTCATAATGAGGCATAGAGGAATATGCTGGATGTTTCTATTTTTCGCCTCTTGCCTAAGCGCCTGTTCTGCGCAGAATGCGCAGAATACCACGCTTGGCGAAAAGGAAGAGAAGAAAGAGGATGATTACAGTTGGGATTTTGGAAAAGTAAAAGAAGGCAGTATTATGCGGCATACTTTTACTTTTAAGAATGAGACAAAGAAAATCCTGACTATCAAAGGCATAAGCACCTCATGCGGATGTACTGTCTCCAAAACAAAAAAAGACAGACTTTCTCCCGGAGAAGAAACTTCCATTGAAGTTAGTTTTAACAGCAAGGGTTATTCCGGTGAGGTTACCCAGTATATATATGTATATACGGATGACCTTGACAAGCAGCTGATTCGGTTTATAATTAAAGCAAATGTAACAGGCGATTAAAGTAAGGAGGAAAGAAAAATGTGGTCTTTACAATTCAGGATGTGGATGTTGTTGACAATTCTCTTCGCTATAATCTATGCGGTGGTGGTAGTAATAGGCCGCGTGTTTCTGCAGGTGGGGGATTTCACATTCTATCTCATTATTTCGCTGGTAATGATGTTTATCCAATATATGATAGGCCCGAATATAGTAGAATGGTCTATGGGTGTCCGCTACGTAAAGAGAGAAGAATATCCCCATCTATTCCAGATGGTAGAGAGCATGGCGATGAAAGCGCAGATACCTATGCCCAGAATCGGGGTTGCCTCGGTTTCCCTGCCTAATGCCTTTGCCTTTGGTCGCTCCTTAAAGGACGGCCGTGTCTGTGTTACTCAGGGCATATTGAAATTACTTAATGACGAGGAGTTAAAGTCGGTTTTAGGCCATGAATTAAGTCACTTGAAAAACCGCGATGTGCTGACCATTACCCTTCTTTCTGTAATTCCCATGGTGATGTATAGAATTGCCTGGCAGTTTCTGTTTTATGGCAGGAGGCGCGATGAGAGAGGCGCAAATACCGCGGCTATCGGGCTGGCAGCGTTCCTTTTTTATTTTATTACCAATATCCTTGTCCTCTATGCCTCACGGATTCGCGAGTATTTTGCGGATAAAGGTTCAATACTTCTTGGCAACAAACCCGCTACTCTGGCTACCAGCCTTTATAAACTGGTTTACGGCTCGGCGCGCATGGACAAGGAATCCTTGAAGCAGGTAGAGGGTTTTAAAGCCTTTTTTGTAAATGACCCTTCATGCGCGCTTAATGAGATTAAAGAACTTTCCCAGTTAGACTTGGATAAAAGCGGGACAATAAGCGCTTCAGAGCTTGAGTTCCTCAGGACAAAAAAGGTAAATCTTGGTTTCGGAGACAGACTTATGGAGTTGTTAAGCACCCATCCGAATATGCTCAAGCGCATAAAACAGCTTTCCAGCTACCGGCCTTAAGTTTAGAACCCGTTAATCTGTAATAAGATAAAGAGCCCGCAGAATATAAAAGCGGGCTTTTCTTTAATTGACACATTGTCCGATTTACTATATAATAAACACTCTATGGAATTGAATGAAATTCTAGCGCAAAGGAAGGAAAAACTTAACTCTTTTGAGGCCACGAGTGGCGCCTATCCGAATGTTGATTTTCCGGATTATCAGGATATTGCCAGTGTAATTAAGGAATTTCAAGAAGGAAGAAAAGTGGTTTTGTCAGGCAGGATTATGGCAAAAAGAGTTCACGGAAAAGTCATCTTTGCGGATTTGAGAGATATGAGTGGTCGTATCCAGCTGTATGTAAAGGCGGATTCTATCGGTCAGGAAAAATTCAAAGGTTTTGATAATCTGGATATAGCGGATATCATTCAGGCAAAAGGCGAGTTGTTTAAGACGCATACCGGAGAGCCTACAGTAAAAGTAGAAGATTTTAGGTTATTAGCCAAGAGTCTGCGGCCACTACCTGAAAAGTGGCACGGTTTAAAAGATGTGGAATTGCGCTATCGGCAGCGCTATTTGGATTTAATCGCCAATGAAGAGGTAAAAAAGGTGTTTTTGATGCGCGCCCGTATAATAAAAGCCATTCGGGATTATCTGGATAGTCGCGGTTTTATTGAGGTGGAAACTCCTATGATGCACAGTATTGCCGGAGGCGCAGCAGGCAGGCCATTTAAAACATTTCATAATGAATACGCTATGGATTTATATCTCAGGATTGCCCCGGAATTGTATCTGAAACGGCTTATTGTCGGAGGCCTAGACCGGGTATATGAGATAAACCGCTCATTTCGCAACGAAGGCGTATCGACTAGGCATAATCCGGAATTCACTATGCTTGAAGTTTACCAGGCATACGCCAATTATAAAGATATGATGCGTCTGACCGAAGAGTTGATAGTTCACGTTACGCGCGCAGTCCTGGGCAAGGAAGAGTTTGTTTATCAGGACAAGGCTGTAAAGTTATCTCCTCCTTGGCAGGAGCGTTCATTTGCCGATATGGTCAAGGATAAATTCGGGATTTTACCCTCTGATGACGCATCTACTATGTTGAGAAAAATACAGGATAAAGGTTTCGCTCAAGACAAAGACAAACTGACTCGTTCCCAGGTAAATAAAATTATTGAGGATGTCTTGGAGCATGATATTGCTGCAACCCCAACATTTGTTACGGACTACTTTACCAACCTATGTCCTTTGGCAAAGGCAAAGAGAGGCAACCCGTTAATTTCCGAACGGTTTGAACTTTACATAGCAGGTATTGAGATTGGCAATGCTTATACAGAGTTGAACAATCCCCTTGAACAACGCAGGCGGTTTGAAGAGGAGATTAAAGAGCTTGAGCCGCTTGAACAAAAAAAGGTGGATGAGGATTATATTATCGCCCTGGAACACGGTATGCCTCCGACAGGGGGTCTGGGGATAGGCATAGACCGGTTGTGCATGCTTTTGACTAATCAGCCTTCAATAAGAGATGTAATCCTATTTCCGCTTTTAAGACCAGAAGGATAAATGCGCATAGAGCTTCTGATTAGCTGGCGTTATCTGATTACAAGGAGAAAGGAGAAATTTATCTCCTTGATAAGCATAATCTCCATCTTGGGCGTGGCGATAGGCGTGATGGCATTGATTGTGGTGATTGCCGTAATGAGCGGTTTTGACGAGGATTTGCGCGATAAAATCGTGGGTAATTCTTCGCATATCACTATCGCCAGTTATCAGGGTATAACTAACGCGGAGTACGAGAAGATTTTAAGCCGGATTGCGCCTAATCCCCATATAAAGGGAATCAGCCCCAATGTGCAGGGGCAGGTGTTAGTTAAAGAGGGGGAAAAGTTTTTTGCGGTGGGTTTAAGAGGCATTGACCCGATAACCGAACCCTCAGTGACAAAGATAAGACAATACGTTACTTTAGGCAACATTGACAATTTGGATAAACAAGGCGTTATCGTCGGTAAAGAACTGGCAATGTACCTGGGGTTGGGATTAAATTCCAAGTTGCTTATTTATTCGCCATTGGGCAAGCAGTATAATCTGAAGGTGGTAGGCATATTCAACTCAGGGATGTACGATTACGATATGAATCTTGTTTTTACGCATCTTGCCTGCGCACAGGAGATTATGGGTATGCAAAATATAATAAGCGCCATTGCCATAAAGCTTGATGATATGTATCTGGCGGATAAACTAAAGAGCCAGCTCTCTGAGTTATTCGGTTTCAATTACACTATCAAGACATGGATGGAGATAAACCAGAATTTCTTTGCGGCGTTGAAGCTTGAGAAGCTGACGATGTTTATCATCCTAACCTTAATTATTTTGGTGGCCTCTTTGAACATTGTCAGCACCCTTATAGTAATGGTGGTGCAGAAGACAAAAGACATCGGCATTTTAAGGGCGATAGGCATAAACTCTTCCGGCATACGCAGGATTTTTACTTATCAGGGGCTAATAATCGGAATCCTTGGTATTTTTCTAGGTAGTCTAAGCGGCGTAGCAATCTGTATGTTGTTAAAGAAATACCAGTTCATAAAATTGCCTTCGGATATCTATTACATAAACAAGTTGCCTGTGTCTTTGCAACTCTGGCCGGATATCATCGTAATTATTTTTTCTGCTTTGGTAATTACCATTGTTTCCACAGTTTATCCGGCAAATAGAGCCGCTCGGTTAAAACCCGTAGAGGCCCTGCGTTACGAATAAGGTGGCTTTAATCGAGGCAAGGAATATACATAAAACATACACCAACGGCAAGAACTCGCTGGATGTGCTGAAAGGCATAGATATCTCTTTTGAAAAAGGCGGATTTATTGTCATCGTGGGGCCATCCGGAGCTGGCAAGTCTACCCTTTTGCACATATTGGGAGGTTTGGATGCACCTACGCAGGGAAAGGTGATTTTTGAACAGGATGACCTCTATTCTTTAAGCGACGAAAAGATTGCCAGTATCCGTAATGGGCGGTTTGGCTTTGTATTCCAGTTTTATCATCTTTTGCCGGAATTTACGGTATTGGAAAACGTGCTGATGCCGACCTGGCTGGCGCATAAAGCCGATGGCTATACAAAAGACCGCGCGGCAGAACTTCTTATTGAGATTGGTCTTGGAGAGAGGATGAGACATTTTCCGAATCAACTTTCCGGAGGAGAGAGGCAGAGAGCGGCGATAGTGCGCGGATTGATAAATAATCCCCAGGTGCTTTTCTGTGACGAACCTACAGGGAATCTGGATTCCAAAACAGGAGAAGACGTGATTGAGATTATCAGAAGGGTTAGTCTGGAGAATAAAATGACAGTTATCTTAGTGACGCACAATATAGAGCTGGCTGAAACAGCGGATAGGGTGTATCATTTAAAGGACGGCTTCCTGTTTAATTAAACAAGAGGAGAGCTTATGAAGGTTTATATTAACGGGAAATTTTACGAGAAGGAGAATGCGAAAATTTCGGTTTTTGACCACGGCTTCCTTTACGGAGACGGTGTTTTTGAGGGGATTCGTTCATACAACCGTCTGGTCTTTAAGCTCAAAGAGCATATTGAACGCCTTTTTGAATCTGCTAAAAGCATTATGTTAGAAATTCCCCTTACTCGTCAGCAGCTTATCGCAGCGGTTATCGCCACCCTAAAAGAGAACAAATTAAACGATGCTTATATCCGGCTGGTGGTAACCCGCGGAGAAGGGGATTTGGGTCTTGACCCGCGCAAGTGCAAAGGCAATGCCACAGTTATCATTATCGCAGACAAGATTGTCCTCTACCCGGAGAAATATTACAAAGAGGGGCTTAAGATTATTACCGTTCCGACGGTAAGAAATCTTCCGGAGGCGCTCAATCCGCAGATAAAATCCTTAAACTACCTGAATAATATCTTGGCCAAGATTGAAGCGGTAAACGCCGGTTGCGATGAGGCGATAATGCTGGATTCTTTAGGTTATGTTGCCGAGTGCACCGGAGACAATATCTTTATCGTGAAAAACAGGCATCTTTATACCCCGCCTCAGTGCATGGGGACTTTGCGCGGCATAACCCGCGATACAGTGTTGGAGATTGCGCGCAAGGCAAAAATCCCTGTGCATGAGCATGTAATTACGCGGCATGAGGTTTATATTTCCGACGAATGCTTCCTTACCGGAACAGCCGCCCAGATTATTCCAGTGGTTGCAGTAGACGGGCGTGTTATCGGAAACGGCAGGCCTGGCGAGATGACTCTTTTGTTTATGAAAAAATTTAAGATATTAACCACTAAAGAGGGGGTTAGATATTAGCGATGCTCTGCGACATCTGCGGAAAAAATCAGGCTACCGTTCATCTAACTGAGATTGTTGATGAACAGATGAATGAGCTTCATCTTTGCGAGGAGTGCGCGCGCAAGAAGAGCATTGAGATGGAGCAGCAGTTTGGCTTAAGCGACCTGCTGGCAGGTATGGCTGAATTTGAAAAGCCCGGCTCAGAAGTAGAGGGCGCAGCTACAGCAAAATGTCCGAACTGCGGCCTTACCTACGCGGACTTTAAGAAAATCGGCCGACTGGGATGCGGCGAATGTTACGTTGTCTTCAAAAGATACCTTGCCCCTTTATTAAAACGGATACATGGTTCGCTAAACCATATTGGCAAGGGTCCGGCAGTCAAAGGGCGCCGCATGTCGAAGAAAAAGGCAGAGCTGGAGGAGTTGCGTAGTAAATTACAGGCGGCAATTGCAAGGGAGGCTTTTGAGGAGGCCGCGCGCCTGCGCGACCAGATAAAGGAGCTGGAGAAGAAAGAACAAGATGGAACTTATTAATTTATTGAATCATACAAGCGAGTGGCTTAAAGGCACAGGTCCTAATGCGGATATTGTGATTTCCAGCCGCATACGCCTTGCCCGCAATCTGGATAAAGTCGCTTTTCCTCACTGGGCAGATAAAAAGCATGGTAAAGAAACCCTTGCGGCTATTACAGAAAAGGTAAAGAAAATCGATTCTTTGCAGGGAATAACCGTATTCCTGTTGGCGGAGATGGATAGCGTAGATAAACAGTTTTTTGTAGAGCGCCATCTGATGTCGCTGGAACATGCCCAGAAGACGGATAATAAGGCAGTGGCAATTGATGAAGAAGAAGTCCTTTCAATTATGATTAACGAAGAGGATCATATACGTATGCAGGTGATGCAGTCGGGCTTTAATCTCTTTGAAGCCTGGAATATAGCCAATAGGATAGACGATTTCTTAAACAAAGAGCTGGATATTGCCTATAGCCAAGACTGGGGGTATCTGACCGCCTGCCCTACTAATACCGGTACAGGTATGCGCGGTTCGGTAATGTTGCATCTTCCGGCTCTGGTAATGACGCGTCAGATTGACCGCGTATTGGCAGCGATTGCCAAACTTAGTTTTACTACCCGCGGACTGTATGGCGAAGGCACGCAGGCAAGCGGAAACTTTTTCCAGGTCTCTAACCAGGTTTCTTTGGGGCATAGCGAAGAGGAGATTATTGAAAACATAAATGGTCTTATCCGGCAGATAATCGAACAGGAAAATCAGGCGCGCGATTTGTTGCTTTCCCGTAATAGAGCTATGCTTGAGGACCGAGTTAATCGTAGCTTGGGAATCTTAAAGAGCGCCAGGATTATCTCTTCGCAGGAGACCATAGAGTTATTATCCATGATAAGACTGGGCAATGATTTGGAGATACTCAAGGAGATTAGCCGCAGGCAGATAAACGAGCTTTTTATCCTTACTCAGCCAGCGCATCTGCAGAAGATAGAGAATAAAAAACTTTCGTCTATGGAAAGAGATATAAAACGGGCAGAATTAATCCGCAAGAGGCTCAATTTGATATTATAAACGGAGGAAAGGCAATGTTTAATCGTTTTACCGAAAGGGCAAGGAAAGTTATTATTTTGGCGAAAGAAGAAGCCAGACGTTTTAATCACGATTATATCGGCACCGAACATATCCTGCTGGGGTTGATTCGCGAGGGAGAAGGTGTGGCTGCGGCAGTATTGCAGAAGATGGGCGTTTCCCTGGAGAATATCCGGCTGGAAATAGAAAAACTGGTACAACCCGGGCCAACCACCCAGATTATTGGCGATATCCCTTTTACCCCGCGTTCAAAAAAAGCGCTGGAGATGGCAGCAGAAGAAGCGCGCAGCCTCGGTCACAACTATATCGGCACAGAACATCTGCTTCTGGGACTTATCCGCGAAGGAGAAGGGATTGCCTCTCAGGTTTTGATGAATCTCGGTTTGGATTTAAATACTTTGCGTAATGAAGTGATGGAGATTTTGGGGTCTGCCTTGCCCGGTACAGGAGGAGGGCCGCAGGCCGCTAAAACCAAGACTCCTGCCTTGGATGCCTTTGGCAGGGATCTTACTCTTCTGGCAAGGGAAAATAAACTTGACCCGGTAGTGAATAGGGTGCAGGAGATTGAACGGGTAATCCAGATTTTAAGCCGCAGGACAAAGAATAACCCGGTTCTTTTGGGTGAGGCAGGCGTAGGAAAGACTGCTATTGTGGAAGGACTTGCCCAGCAGATAGTCGCAGGGAATGTCCCCGAGGTCTTAAGGTATAAACGTATTGTAGTTTTGGACCTGGCGCTTATGATTGCAGGCACAAAATATCGCGGCCAGTTTGAGGAAAGAATAAAGGCGGTGATGGAGGAGATAAAACGTTCTCAGGATGTAATTATTTTTATCGATGAGTTGCATACACTGGTAGGCGCCGGGGCCGCTGAAGGAGCAATTGATGCATCCAATATTCTAAAACCATCTCTTTCCCGAGGAGAGATGCAGTGTATCGGCGCAACCACGATGGATGAATACCGAAAATACATAGAGAAAGACGCGGCGCTGGAGAGAAGATTTCAGACTATAATGGTAGAGCCGCCAACGGTGGAGCAGACCATTGAGATACTCAAAGGGCTGCGGGATAAATACGAGACGCACCACCGCGTTACCTTTCGCGATGACGCCTTAGAGGCAGCGGCAAAATTATCCGACCGCTACATTTCCGGAAGATTCCTGCCAGACAAAGCTGTAGATTTGATGGATGAAGCGGGTTCCCGCGCGCGATTAAATGTATTAATCGTTCCTCCTGAGATTAAGCAACTGGAAGAAAAAGTAGAGAGTTTACGCAAGGAAAAAGAGGCCTTTATAAAGAGTCAGGATTTTGAGAAGGCAGCTGGGTTGCGGGATCAGGAGAGGCAGGCGCGTCAGGAATTAGAACGATTAAACCGCGAGTGGTCGCAGGCAAAGGATAAGATGCGGCCTGAGGTAGGCGAAGAGGATATCGCCAAGATTGTGGCGCAGTGGACAGGCATACCGATATTCAGGTTGGAAGAAAAAGAAAGCGAAAAGCTCCTTAAGATTGAAGAGGAGCTGCATAAACGGGTGGTCGGTCAGGATGAGGCAATAGGCATTATCGCCCATGCTGTCCGGCGGTCGCGCGCAGGTATCAAGGACCCAAAAAGGCCAATCGGATCATTTATTTTCCTTGGTCCTACGGGCGTAGGTAAGACTCTGCTTGCGCGCGCCTTGGCAGAGTTTATGTTTGGCGACGAGGATGCGTTGTTGCAACTGGATATGTCCGAGTATATGGAGAAATTCAATGTGTCTCGTCTTATTGGCGCTCCGCCGGGTTATGTGGGATATGAGGAAGGTGGTCAACTTACGGAAAAAGTCAGACGCAGGCCTTACGCGGTAATACTGCTTGACGAGATTGAGAAGGCGCATCCGGATGTGTTTAATCTACTCTTGCAAGTCTTTGAAGACGGACGCCTAACCGACAGCTTTGGCAGAAAGGTGGATTTTAAAAATACGATTATTATTATGACTTCTAACGTCGGAGCGGAATTAATACGCAAAAGCGGTTCCCTGGGATTTAAAGCCCAGAAAGAGGAGATTACTTATCAAGAGATGAAGGAGAAATTACTGGAGGAAGTCAAGCGCACCTTCAAGCCGGAATTCCTCAATCGCATAGACGATATCATTGTCTTCCGACAGTTAGGCAGGGAGGATTTGGAACGTATTATTGATATCGAAGTCAGCTTTGTTTCTGCGAGATTAGCTGAACAAAAGATAACTTTGGAGGTCACCAAAGAAGCAAAAGAGTTTCTTATTGAAAAAGGATTTGACCCTGTGTTTGGGGCAAGGCCCCTAAAAAGGACAATCCAGAGATTCCTTGAGGACCCTTTGGCCGGAGAGATAATCTCTAAACGTTTCAAAGAAGGCTCAACGATAAAAGTCTTGCGTAAGAACCAAGAACTGGTTTTTGAATAGAAAAATGCCGCTGAAAGATTTTTTTATCCATATCGGTAGGAGCGTTATTTCCTTTCTTTATCTTCTGGGCGGTCTGACGAGTTTGGCTGTGCAGACTGTTTATTATGCGTTTACGCCGCCCTTTAAGGTTGAGCGGGTATTTGAACAGGTTAAAAAGACCGGTAACGACAGTCTGCCTATAGTATCGCTTATTGCCCTGTTTATCGGGTTTATCTTTGCGTTACAGACAGCGTATTTTATGCAACGTATTGGCTCAGAGCTTTATATCGCCAGTCTTGTTGCCCTTTCTGTGGTCAGGGAGCTTGGTCCGGTAATTACCGCTCTTGTCGTAGCTGGCCGGGTAGGAGCAGCGATTACCGCGGAACTCGGTTCTATGCAGGTTACCGAACAGATAGATGCCTTAGAAACCTTGGCTACCAATCCGGTAAAATATCTGGTTGTTCCGCGTTTTCTTGCCCTGATAGTTGTGCTGCCTTTATTAACACTGTATGCTAACCTGATTGGTATCTTGGGCAGTTATCTTATTTGTGTATACAAACTAGGGATTTCCGGAAATTTGTATATGCGAGTCACCTTTGAATCCCTGCTCTATAAAGACGTATTTACCGGTCTTTTTAAAACCATATTTTTCGGGATAATTATCGCCTTGGTAAGTTGCTACGAAGGGTTCAACGTGCAGGGTGGAGCTGAAGGCGTTGGTCGGGCAACCAGACTATCGGTGGTAAAATCTTTTATTTTGATTATCCTGGCGGATTGTTTCTTTACGGCTTTATTCTATTTTATCTTTCCGTAAATTTATATGATAAATATTGTAAATGTAACCAAGTCCTTCGGCGAACATAAAGTGCTGGATAATTTGAATCTAAGGATTAATACAGCAGAGACATGCGTAATTATCGGTCGCTCTGGTTGCGGCAAGTCTGTCCTGCTTAAACATATCATGGGGCTGCTAAGACCGGATAGCGGAAAAATTTTTGTTGATGATAAAGAAGTCAACGCCTTAACCCCTCGGGAATTGAATGAGCTGCGTATGCGTATAAGCATGGTATTCCAGAGCGGGGCGTTATTTGATTCTATGACTGTGGGTGAAAATATAGGTTTTGGTCTTATTGAACACCAGCATATCGGCACTAAAGAGTTGCTGGAGAGAGTAGAAGAAGCATTGTCTATGGTAGACCTCTGTGGCATACAGAATCTTATGCCTTCTGAACTAAGCGGCGGTATGAGAAAGCGCGTCGCCTTGGCGCGGGCGATTTGCATGAAGCCGCAGATTATACTTTACGACGAACCGACTACCGGAGTAGACCCGATTACCGCTGATGGCATCAACGAACTCATAAAGGACCTTCACGATAAATTAAAGGTAACCTCAATTGTGGTTACCCACGATATGAAAAGCGCCTATAAAGTGGCGGATAGAATAGCTATGCTGTATCAAGGAAAGATTATAGCTGAGGGCACCGTAGAAGAAATTAAGAATACTACGCACCCGGTTGTTCACCAGTTTATCAATGGTTTTTCCAAAGGACCGATAACAGAAACGTTGGAGTGCTTCCGCTAATCTAATTGGAGGACAAAAGATGATATTCGGCAAGACAAAGATGGAATTAAAAGTGGGTATTTTTGTTTTTCTGGGGCTGGTGATTTTATTCGTGTTTATCCTTTCCATAGGCAGTTTTAAAACCTGGACCTCTGGTTACCACGTGAATTTCATCTTTACTTTCGTCAATGGGATTAAAGTTGGTGCGCCAGTAAGGTTTGCCGGTGTAGATGTGGGAGAGGTGAAGGGCTTGGAGTTTATGCCTGCTGACAGAAAGAGCCAGAAGAACAAGATTAGGATTGACTGCTGGCTGAAGAGAGAGATAAAAATACCTGTAGATTCCACTGTTTGGGTTAATACCCTTGGTCTTCTGGGAGAGAAATATATTGAGATTATCCCGGGACAGAACTACGGTAAATGCCTTGCGGAAAATGAGAGTCTAATCGGCCAAGACCCGCTGCCGATGCATGAGGTAACCGTAAAGTTGAAGCAGATTGCCGAAGACTTGGAAGTAAATCTGGGACGGCTCAAAAACAAGGAAGGCACAATCGGCAAGCTCCTGTATGACGATGCTATATACAAGGAAGTTGAGACAATGATTTCCGATTTACGTCGGAATCCCTGGAAGCTCTTTTGGAAAACAAAGGAAAAGAAACAGTGAGGACAAAGACGATATTTACCTGTCAGAAGTGCGGTTATCAGTCACCCAAATGGTTAGGGAGATGTCCGGATTGCAATAACTGGAATTCTTTTGTAGAAGAAGATTTTTCTCCGCCGCCAGCCAAAACAAAGGAAAGAACGGCATTATACAAAGAAAAACCTGTGCTGCTGCGCGACGTAGAATTCAAAGAAGAGTTGCGATTGTCTACCGGTATGCGCGAACTGGATAGAGTATTAGGCGGGGGTATCGTTAAGGGATCCGTTATTCTGCTCGGAGGAGACCCCGGGGTAGGCAAATCTACCATTTCTTTACAGGTATGTAATCAGTTGAGCAGAAGCGGAAATACTGTGCTATACGTGAGCGGAGAAGAATCAGTGCAACAAACAAAACTCAGGGCTAATAGACTTGGTCCGTCCTCTTCGGATAAACTTTATATTGTTAACCAGACAGACCTTTCTATTATCGTTGACCATGTTAGAGAGATAAAGCCTGCAGTCGTTATTATAGATTCCATACAGGTAATCTTTGAGCCTAATATGAGTTCTTCAGCCGGTAGCGTTAGTCAGGTAAGAGAGTGCGCAGGAGCCTTAACCCAATTGGCTAAGACATCCGGTATCTCCATATTTATTATAGGGCATGTTACTAAAGAAGGCGCTATTGCCGGGCCAAGGGTATTAGAGCATATCGTGGATACCGTGCTTTATTTTGAAGGAGATAGATTCTCTACCTATCGCATACTGCGCGCAGTAAAGAATCGTTTTGGTTCTACGAATGAAATAGGCGTTTTTGAGATGGATTCCTCCGGTCTTAAAGAGGTAAACAATCCTTCTGAGATATTTCTTTCCGAGAAACCAAAAGAGGCAAGCGGCTCTGTAGTTACTTCTGTCTTGGAAGGTTCAAGGCCTTTACTGGTGGAGGTGCAGTCTTTAGTAACTAGGTCAGGATTTGGTTATGCCCGGCGCAGGGCGCAGGGATTTGATTATAATCGTCTCGGCCTTTTGGTAGCGGTTCTAGAGAAACGCTTGGGATTAGCTTTGGAAACAGAAGATATTTTTGTAAATATAGCAGGCGGCATAAATATAGAAGACCCTGCCGTAGACTTAGCGGTTTGTCTGTCTATATCTTCGGCGTTTCGCGACCAGGCAGTTATCTCTGATGCAGTGGTTTTGGGAGAAGTGGGTTTAGCTGGAGAGATTCGAAGCATAGCCCAAGCGGGTTTGCGTATTAAGGAGGCACATAAATTAGGGTTTAAGCATGCCGTTTTGCCAAAAAATAATTGCAAGGGAATAGATATAAACAGCGATATCGAACTTATACCGGTATCCGGCCTGAAAGAGGCATGGGATATTCTGCTTGATTTTCCTGCAAGGAAACAAGGAGGAATTTTATGAATTTAATGTTAGTGCGTATTCTCTTTATCATCGGCAGTATGATAGTGGGGTATTATCAGGTTCCCAATTTTCAGAGCGGGCTTGGTTGGGTTGGTGCTTTAATTGGTGCCATATTGGCGGGCTTGGTTATCTTAATCGAAATGGGTATGCGCAAGACCTCGGTAAAAGGGCTTTCCAGCACAGTGTTTGGTTTAATCTTGGGTTTGATTATGGCGAAGTTAGTAGGAGACGTTTTTAGCCTGGCGCCTATGGAGCAAGAGATACTCTTTCGTATCCGAATCATTCTCACGCTTATCTTTTGTTATATGGGTATGTTGATTGGATTACGCGGCAAAGACGAGTTCAACATTATTATTCCCTATGTAAGATTACGCCGGCAAGGCCATAGCGAAGATGTAACTATTGTTGATACCAGCGTTATTGTGGATGGGAGAATTGTGGATATCTGCAAAAGCAAGTTTATTTCCGGAAAACTAGTCATACCGCGATTTGTATTGCGTGAATTACAGCAGATAGCTGATTCTACCGACCCCATAAAGCGCCAGCGCGGCAGGCGCGGTCTAGAGATGCTGCATGCGATTCAGAAGGAGCCTGGGTTAGACATAACGCTTCACGACGAGGATTTTCCAGAGATGGGGGATGTGGATACAAAGTTGGTGAAGTTAGCCAAGCTTATGGATGCCAAGATATTGACTGTAGATTTTAACCTGAACCGTGTCGCCAGTATCCACGGGATAAAGGTTTTAAATATCAACGAGCTTGCCAATGCCTTAAAGACGGTTGTGTTTCCTGGCGAGCAAATGCAGATTAAGTTGATTAAGGAAGGCAAAGAGCATAACCAGGCGGTAGGTTACCTTGAAGACGGTACGATGGTTGTCGTAGAAGAAGGACGTCGGTTCATCGGGCACGAAGTAAAAGTGACCGTAACCTCAGTCCTTCAGACGCAGGCAGGCAAGATGATCTTTACCAAGATTGAGAAATGACCTATGTAAGCGCGATAGTGGTGGCAGCAGGCAAGGGGAAGCGGTTTAAACATCATCTACCCAAACCACTGGTAAAGATAAACGGAAGACCTGTTATTGTTTATGCGCTTGAGGCGCTCAGCAGGCATCCTGCCATAAAAGATATTATTGTAGTAACCAACTCCGATAACAAAAAGGATATCAAGTCTGTGATAGAGGAATTCCGTATCCAAAAGATTGCGGCAGTTGTTAATGGAGGCAGGAGGAGGCAGGATTCGGTTAGTAGTGGTTTGCGGTATTTGCACGAAAAAACAGATATCGTTCTGATACACGATGGCGTAAGACCATTTATTGACCGGGATATAATCTCCCGCACTATTAAAAAAGCAAAGTCATGCGGAGCGGCTATAGTAGGAGTTCCGGTCAAGGCCACTATTAAAAAGGTCAAGGAGTTAACTGTTCAGGAAACCATAGACCGCCAATGGCTCTGGGAGATTCAAACGCCACAGGTTTTTAAGAAAGAGCTTATACTTCGGGCATATGCGCAATTTGCAGACACCGATGTAACTGATGATGCGATGTTAGTGGAAAAGCTCGGTGTCGCAGTAAAGGTGTGTCCGTCCCTATCTCAGAACATAAAAATAACTACCCTTGACGACCTGATAATAGCAGAGGCAATCGCAAGAAGGATGGCTCTATGAGTCAAAGGATAGGTATAGGTTACGATATACACCGCTTAACTGAAGATAGAAAATTATTCCTTGGCGGCATAGAGATACCTTACACCTTGGGATTGTACGGCCATTCCGATGCCGATGTGTTGTTGCATGCCATATGCGATGCCTTACTGGGAGCGATTTCTGCAGGAGATATAGGAGAGAACTTTCCTGATACCGACCCAAAATACCATAATGTCTCCAGCGTAGAATTATTAGATTCGGTTATGAAGATGATGTCCGGTTCAGGATACAGGATAGCCAATGTCGATACTGTGTTGATTGCTGAAGAGCCGCTTATTTTTCCGTTTAAGAAAAAAATTCAGGCAAATGTAGCCTCGCTTTTAAAAATAAATGAGTCTTGCGTCAGTATAAAGGCCAAGACCAATGAAGGATTAGATGCAGTAGGTAAGAAAGAAGGCATTGTCGCTTATGCAGTGGTTTTGTTAACCAAGGAGGATTAATGTTTTGTCTTTGGAATATATTATTTATCCTTATGGGAATATTGGTGCTTAAGAATGCGCTGGTGGCTGTGTTTTTTTACCGGGAAATCAAGGCTGCGCAGAAGATGGACCCCGCGGCAAAGAGTTTTGTGGAAATCCTGCTTCTCTATCAGGGGCTGCATGCACTGGTCAGTCACCGCCTGGCGCATTTTTTCTACAGACTACGTCTTTATTTTATCGCCCGGTTCCTATCGCAGGTATCTAGGTGGCTTACCGGTATTGAAATACACCCAGGGGCAAAAATAGGAAGAGGTCTTTTTATAGACCACGGCATGGGCGTGGTTATTGGCGAGACCAGCGTTATCGGAGATAATGTGCTTATTTATCAGGGTGTTACCCTTGGCGGCACTGGCCTGGAAAAAGGCAAGCGACATCCGACTATTGGCAATAACGTGGTTATCGGCGCAGGCGCAAAGGTGCTGGGTAATATTACTGTAGGAGACAATTCTTATATTGGCGCAAACGCAGTAGTGATTAAGGATATCCCGCCTAATTCTACAGTTGTGGGCGTGCCCGGCAGAGTTACCAAACAAGATGGAAAGAAAATAGACGTTAATCTTGACCATATCCATATACTTGACCCGATTATGCAATCCATAGAAGATCTGCAAAAAAGAATAGAGAGACTAGAGCGTTGAAATCAGTGATTAGTAATTTTTTAAAGTTAACATTTACCAGAGAATGCCTATCCGTATATACAATTCCCTCGGTAGAAAAAAAGAAGAGTTTATTCCTTTAAATCCAGGAATAGTGAATATCTATACCTGCGGGGTTACGGTTTATGACGAAAGTCATATAGGTCATGCCCGCAGTCTTTATATCTTTGATTTGATGAGGAGGTATTTGCAATACCGCGGGTTTAAGGTTAATTTCGTGCGCAATATCACAGATATAGATGATAAAATCATCAACCGCGCCAATGGACTGAAGATTAACTGGAAAGAGTTGGTCGCGCAATATATAGCGCGCTATTACGAAGACCTGGAAAAGCTGGGGATTGAAAAGGCTGATTTTGAGCCGCGGGCAACCGAGAACATCCCCGAGATGATTAAATATATACAAGTATTGATTGAGAAAGGCTTTGCCTATGAGTCTGGCGGCGATGTTTATTTTGAAGTAAGAAAATTCCCTGCGTATGGAAAATTATCTGGACAGTCAATAGATGAAATGGAGTCCGGAGTAAGGATAGAGCCGTCTGAACGCAAAAAAGACCCCTTGGATTTTGCCCTTTGGAAGGCATCCAAGCCGAACGAACCGTGGTGGGATAGTCCTTGGGGCAAAGGCCGGCCCGGATGGCACATTGAATGCTCTGTAATGTCGCAGAAATTCCTTAAGACAGATACCTTGGATATCCACGCCGGAGGAAGGGATTTGATTTTCCCTCATCATGAAAATGAGATTGCCCAGGCAGAGGCCTTAACCGGAAGGACGTTTGCCAGATACTGGATACATCATGGGTTATTGACCATTAACGGCCAAAAGATGGCTAAGTCTCAGGGAAATTTCGTGACCATAAAGGATTTTATGGCAAAATATAAATATGCGGATTTGCTGAAATTATTTTTTCTCTCTGCGCATTATGCGCATCCGATTGATTATACCGTAGAAAAAATAGAAGAGGCTAAACAGGCATTGGAGCGCATTTCCATCCTATTGAACAAGATAGAAGAAACAACAAGGTTGCGGGGTCATCAGCCTGCCGCTAAAGGCATTAAAGAAATAGAAGAGCTCAAAGGAAAGTTTATCGCAGCGATGGACGATGACTTTAATACTGCCGAAGCGTTAGCTGTTGTTTTTGAATTGATAAATTTAACCAATAGGCATATTGCGGATATGGATTTTGTCAGTCAGGCCGGCCAGAGATTAAAAGAGCTGTTAGCGCTGTTTGGATTAAACCTTGATTTCAATAAGTTAAGAGGCGCAGATGACGATACGAGGCTTATTCATGATTTAGTCGAGAAAAGGATTATGTTAAAAAAAGAAAAGAAGTTTTCCGAAGCAGATAAGATTAGGGCAGAGTTAGAGGCTATGGGTATAATCTTAGAGGATGCCAAGGATGGCAATACGACCTGGCGCAGGAGATTATAATTGTTTTTAATGAGATGGCTTTGACCGGTTTTTAGAAAAATATTTCAGGAGGATACCTGATAGACGAGAAAGGAATATGAAAGGGAAATTTATTACATTTGAGGGTTCTGAAGGATGCGGGAAAAGCACACAGTCGCGCCTGCTTTATGAGTATTTAAAGAACAAAGGGTTAAAGGTGATTTATCTGCGCGAACCAGGCGGTACGGCGGTGGGGGAAAAAATCAGAAAAATTCTTCTGGATAATGGCAATACAGTTATCTCCGCCATATGCGAGATGTTCCTTTATATGGCTGCGCGCGCCCAGTTAGTAAGCGCAGTGATAAAACCTGCATTAAAAAAAGGCAAGATAGTAATCTGCGATAGATTCCTAGATTCCACCCTTGCTTATCAAGGATATGGTCTGGGGGCGGATATCAAGGTGATTAGATATATCGGCAGGATAGCTACGGAAAATATTCAACCGGACTTGACCATTTTTCTGGATTTGCCTATAAAGGATGGACTGAAGCACCGCAGGTTAAAAGAGGACCGGATAGAGAGTCGTTCTCTACGATATCATCGTCGCGTAAGACAGGGATATTTGTTGCTGGCTGCAAAAGAGCCAAGACGGATAAAGATAGTAAAGGTTAGCCAAGATAAGGATAAAACGCAAGCCAAAATCAGGGCGCTGGTAGAGCACTATGTCTTTTAGTCAGATAAAAGGACAGGATAAAGCAATTAGTATGTTGCAGGGATATCTTGAAGAGGGTCGTCTGGAAGGAGGGTATCTTTTCAGTGGTCCAGAAGGCGTCGGCAAGAAGCTTACAGCGATAACCGTGGCTAAGGCAGTTAATTGTGAAAATCTGGTATTAGATGCCTGCGATGGTTGCGCATCGTGTCTGAAGATAGAAAAAGGCCAGTATCCTGATGTATCCATAACAGATTCTAATACGCCGATTAGGGAGGATTACGATAAAGAGAGAGCTGACTCCAAGGCGATTAGAATCGGGCATATCCGTCAATTGCAACAGTCTGCCTCCTTGCGGCCGTATGAAGGTCGGAGGAAGGTTTTTATCATTGACGGTGCGCATGCTCTGACTGCCGAGGCTTCTAACGCCTTCCTTAAGATACTGGAAGAACCACCGAAAGATACCTTATTTCTGCTAATTACCCACAAGCCGGGCAGGGTTTTTAAGACTATAACCTCGCGTTGCAAACAGATAAAATTTTTTCTTATGGCGCGCGATGAACTGGAGTTGATTTTAAAAGAAGAGTATAATTTGGAACATCACAAAGCGCATTTTCTGGCCTATTTCTGCGATGGGCGATTGGGATGCGCGCTTAAGTTTAAGGATAGAGATATATTGAAAGAAAAAAATAGCATTATTGATCGTTGGGGATTATTACATAGGTCAAAAATAGACGGATTTGCCTTGCAGGGTAGAGACCAGATGCGCGATCTGCTGAATATACTTTCTTCTTGGTTTAGGGATATCTATCTACTAAAGTTAGATTTCTTGTCCGCGGAGATTATAAACAGCGACCGCAAGCAGGATTTGTTTAAGATTGCTCCGCATTTTACGTTTACCGAACTCAACGGCATTTTTGATTTCATCTCTTCGGCTTTGTTGTATGTAGATGAGAACATCAACATAAAGTTGTTGCTGCGCAATCTGGAGGCGCGGCTATGGAAGGTTTGATTCCGGTACGTTTAAGAGATTCGGGACAGGTATTTTTCTACCAACCGAACAATATAGAGGTAAAAGAAGGGGATTATGTTATCGTAGAGCATGACCGGGGACTTGATTATGGTATGGTTGTTTCTGCCAACGAGGCAGGAGATACAAAATCTATAAAGGAACCGCCTAAGAAGATAATCCGCAGGGCAGAGGATGCGGATCTGTGTCAAATAGAGGAGAACAGGGGCAAGGCCAAAGAGGCATTTGCTATCTGTATGAAAAAGATAGCCGAGCATAAGCTGGAGATGAAACTTGTGGAGGCGGAATATTCCTTTGACCGTTCAAAGATTATTTTTTATTTTACGGCAAATGGAAGAGTGGACTTTAGGAACTTGGTAAAGGATTTGGCAAAGATATTTAAAGCTAGGATTGAATTAAGGCAGATAGGCGTGCGTGATGAGGCCAGGTTTTTTGGCGGATTTGGTCCTTGCGGAAGAGAGCTCTGTTGCGCAAAATTCCTGAAGGATTTTGAGCCGGTAACCATAAAAATGGCTAAAGAAGAAGGACTTCCGCTTAATCCTCCTAAAATATCAGGCCTCTGCGGCAGGCTTATGTGCTGCCTGTATTTTGAATATGAGACTTATAAGGCGCTTTGTAAGGGGCTTCCGCGCGAGGGAGAACATGTGCATACACCACAGGGCAAAGGGAAAGTTTTAAGTGTAAACGTATTCAAACGTTCGGCCAATGTGCAACTTGACGACGGGGGGTTAATCGAGATAAACTACAAGGATAAAGAGGATGGCAGAGAAAAATAAGTTTTATATTACCACGCCTATATATTATGTAAATGCCTCGCCGCATATTGGGCATTCTTATACCAATATTGCCGCGGATACCTTAGCCCGGCATATGCGTCGTGTTTTAGGCAAAGAGAATACTTGGTTTCTAACCGGCACAGACGAACATGGTCAGAAGATAGAAAGGGCAGCGGAAAAGCAAGGATTAACCCCCGGGCAATTTGTGGATAGAGTGGTAGTACAGTTCAGAGACCTTTGGGATAAATTAAATATATCCTACAATGATTTTATCCGTACCACTGAAGACAGGCACATAAAAACGGTCCAGAGGTCTTTAGAGATACTGTACAAAAACGGGGATATATACGAAGGCAAATATGAGGGTTGGTATTGCACCCCTGACGAAACATTCTGGCTGGAATCGCAAGCCCCGGATAAACTATGCCCAGATTGCAGGAGGCCCCTTGAGGAGATAAAGGAGATTAATTACTTCCTGAATCTCCAGAAGTACCAGTCCTGGCTTATAGAATATATTAAGAACAATCCATTATTTATCAGGCCAGAGAACCGGAGAAATGAGATTTTAAGTTTTCTTACATTAAACAAACTTTCTCCTTTATGCATCTCGCGGCCAAAGGAACGCCTAAGCTGGGGGATACCCCTGTCCTTTAGCGCTTCTCACGTAACCTACGTTTGGTTTGATGCGTTAATTAATTATATCAGCGCAGTGGGAGAGTTTGATGCCAACGATAAATATCATTCTCGCTGGTGGGGCGAGGATAGTCGGGTAGTGCATTTGATAGGCAAAGATATCCTGCGGCACCATGCGGTATATTGGCCGATTATGCTCAAGGCGCTGGGTATTAGGATGCCAGATACGATATTTGCCCATGGTTGGTGGATGTTGGGAGAGGGCAAGATGTCAAAGTCACGCGGTAATGTGGTTAATCCTTTAGATATGGTGGATAAATATGGTATAGATACCTACAGGTATTTTCTCCTTCGGGAGGTTCCTTTTGGTTTGGATGGAAATTTTTCAGAGGATTCCATCATAAAGAGATTTAACGCAGACCTGGCTAATGATTTGGGCAATCTGATTTACCGTACACTGAATATGGTAGAAAAATATTTTCAAGGCAAAATCCCACAGCATGATATCTTCAGCAGGAGATACGATGCTGCAGGAGAGGAGATTAAAAATATCTTGGATTTTCCCGCAAGTCAGCGTGCTTCATTCAGCCGCGATATCAATTCAAGTCTAAGCGCAGAATCCGATTTTAATTTTAGTTTGGCCTTTGAAAGTATCTGGCGGCGTATCAGCATGGCAAATAAATATATTGAAGAAAGCAAGCCATGGAATCTGGCTAAAGAGAATAAAATAGATGAACTAAGCGCTTTTCTGGGGCTGATGATAGAAGTGATTAGTCAAGTTGGGCGGCAAATCGAATCTTTTATGCCTTACACGGCAGATTTAATCAAGGAGCAGTTAGGCGAGAAAGAGATTAAAAAAGGCAAACCCCTATTCCCGCGTATAGAAAATAAAGAAACCGATACCTAGATTTTCCACCTATGGGCTATATCGATACCCACTGCCATCTGGATTTTCCTGAGTTTGATAGCGACCGAAGCCAGCTCATCCAGCGAACGAGAAAATGTGGCGTTGATTATATCATCAATATCGGCTCAAACATCAAGAACTCTGAAAATGCCATTAAGCTTTCTAAAGAGTATGATTTTATCTATGCTACGATAGGGATTCATCCGCACGAGGCAGATAGTTTTCAGGAGGAATGGCTGAGTTTGCTTCGCAAAATGGCAGAGGGAAAGAAGGTAGTGGCTATTGGCGAGATCGGTCTGGATTATTACAAAAACTATTCACATAAGGATAATCAGTTGTGCCTTTTTAAAAAGATGGTGTCCTTGGCAAAGGAGCTAAATCTTCCCCTGGTAATCCATAGTCGTCAGGCGCAAGCCGATACCCTGTATATTCTGAAAGAGGCAATGCCACTAAGAGCAGTGGTGCACTGTTTTTCCGGAGATGAAGATTTTTTGAGAGAATGCCTTAAGCTGGGTTTTTTTGTCTCTTATACCTGCAACATCACCTACAAAAAAGCGCAAGACCTAAGAAGATTGGTCTTGCTTACGCCACTGGAGCGTATATTTTTGGAGACGGACTCGCCTTTTCTTCCTCCAGAAGGTTTAAGGGGTAAGAGAAACGAACCTCTGCATGTGAAAACACTGGCAGAGGAGATTGCCAAAATTAAGCAGGAAAGTGTTGACAGAGTAGCTGAGTTGACCTCTCTTAACGCCAGAGAGTTTTTTAAGTTAAGATGAAATCAAGGGTATCGGTTGTCCGCTGTGACAGTTATGCGCCAGAGCTTGTTCAGAAGGCAGTAGAGGATTCTGTTAATCTTTTGGGAGGAATAACAAATTTTATCCGGCCTAAAAGCCGAGTCCTACTTAAACCAAATCTTTTAATGGCTATTGAACCGGAACAGGGCATTACCACGCATCCGGAAGTAGTGCGTTCAATAGCTAGAATCTTAAAAGGTATTGATTGTACGGTCTTCGTCGGAGACGGACCGAGTGTATGGGATAACCAGATTAGGAATGTCAGCGAGGTTTACCGCAGGACCGGCATGACCAAAGTTTGCCAAGAAGAAGGTTTGAGGCCAGTCTATTTTGATAAAAAACGCATGTGTCAGAAATTCCCTTTAACTAGCTGGCTTGACCATTGCGATTATCTAATTAACCTCCCGAAGTTTAAGACGCATGCATTGACATGTTTAACAGGCGCCATCAAGAATTTATTCGGTCTTGTTTGGGGGACATTTAAGCTGGAATTACACAAGAATTATTTCCATACCGAGGATTTCGCAAAAATATTGGTGGATATTTATGCCGAGACCAGGCCGGCGCTTACTATTGTTGATGGTATCTCGGCTATAGAAGGAGACGGTCCGGCAACCCGAGGATTATTGTGTTTCCCTAAGATTCTGGTGGCAGGAAGCGATTGTGTGAGCGTGGATAGCGTTTTAAGCAGGATTATGGGCATCGAACCACTGGATGTCCCTTCTACCAGAGAGGCTGTCTTGCGCGGGTTAGGGATAGCAGATATGGCAGAGGTGGAGATTCTGGGAGAACGGTTAGATAACTTAAAAATAAAACCTTTCTCTCTACCAGCTACTTCCCAGAAAAGAAAACTTCCCCAGCCAATAATTAATCTGGCTAAGAAACTAATTCGTTATTATCCCTGTATGGAGCGAAATCGCTGTATAAGATGCTCCGCATGCATAAAAATCTGCCCCAAGGCGGCAATCTCTATGGGGAAGAAAGGCGTTCTTTTTGATTATTCCCGCTGTATTGCCTGTTTTTGTTGTCATGAGGTTTGTTTAGCGGCAGCCATAAAGATAAGAAAAACTATCTTCACAAAAATTATGGGGTTGTGAAATTCTAAAGAGGAAAATATATGAATATCAGGACCATTGAGTGGAAAAACAATGCAGTCAGGATAATTGACCAGACTAGGCTCCCAGCAGAATTCGTTTACCTTGCGATAAAAGATTTGAAGTCACTTTGGTTGGCGATAAAGAAACTAAAGGTAAGAGGGGCTCCGGCATTAGGTGCAGCAGCCGCCTGGGGAGTGTATCTGGGAGTCAAAAATATCCGGGCGCGGAATTTTTCGCATTTTAAGCGTAGACTGGATAAGGTTATCTCCTATTTGTCTTCGGCTCGCCCTACTGCCATAAATCTTTTCTGGGCGTTAGAAAGAATGCGGGCTGTAGCTGAATGCTATAGTAAAGAGTCTATACAAGAGATAAAAAAGGCGCTTTTTAAAGAAGCGCAGACTATTGCTGAAGAGGATAG
Organism: Candidatus Omnitrophota bacterium; assembly: GCA_023818655.1. GTDB lineage: Bacteria > Omnitrophota > Gorgyraeia > Gygaellales > Profunditerraquicolaceae > JAMWCI01. The sequence goes on along the minus strand of JAMWCI010000008.1, from coordinate 6,958 downwards.
AGCAGCCTGCCGTCGTATCGGCTGTTTCGGAAGCAGGCTTATAAACGACGGCGAAAATATCCTGACTATATGCAATGCGGGAATATTAGCCACAATAGATTACGGCACTGCCTTGGCTGTTATTTACCGCGCTAAAGAAGAAGGCAAGAGATTAAAAGTATATGCCTGCGAAACTAGGCCGCTACTACAGGGTGCACGGTTGACCACCTGGGAATTAAAAAGAAAAGGCATAGACGTTACCCTGATTACCGACGGGATGGCTGCAGCTTTGATGTATGCGGGCAAAGTGGATAAGGTTATTGTCGGCGCTGACCGGATTGCCGCAAATGGTGATACCGCCAATAAAATCGGCACTTATAATCTGGCAATTTTAAGCCGCTATCATAAAATTCCTTTCTATGTTGCCGCGCCTGTATCTACCTTTGATTTAAGGATTAAGCGCGGCAAGGAGATTCGCATTGAACAGCGGCCTGCCGAGGAAGTAACCCGTCTTTTTTTTAAAAAACCTATTGCTAACGGTAATATTAAAGTATTTAATCCTGCCTTTGATATAACACCCGCGGCCCTGATTAGCAATTTTATCACGGACAGAGGAATTATAAACAAACCTTACTCTAGGAATATTCTAAAGACTTTAAGAGGTTGATATGTTTATTGAAAAGCTTGGCGAATTCGGTTTGATTAAAAGGTTTAAAGAGAGATTAAATAATGATTCCAGCGTCGTGAGAGACTCAGGCGATGATTGCGCTGTTCTGAGGCTCGACCGCAAGATGTATCAACTTTTTACCTGCGATATGTTAGTAGAAGGTGTCGATTTTACTTCCCGGGATAACCCTTATTTTATCGGCAGAAAGGCCTTGGCAGTTTCTATCAGCGATATAGCTGCCTGCGGCGGTATTCCGAGGTATGCGGTGGTTTCTCTTGGGCTGCCGCGGAATTTAACCGTAAATAAAGTGGATAAAATCGCAGGGGGCATCTTTGATTTAGCCGCAAAATACCGCATTAATATCGTAGGGGGCGATATCAGTAAAGCTAGCCGCATCGTTATAGATGTAAGCATGTTGGGCGTTGTCGAGAAGACAAGGCTGTGTTTGCGCAGCAAAGCCCGGAGGGGGGATATAATATTTGTAAGTGGAGCGCTGGGCGGTTCTTTGCATGGCAAACACCTTACCTTTGAGCCGCGTATTAAAGAAAGCAGGTTCCTGGTAGAGCATTTTAAGATAAATTCCATGATTGATATCTCTGACGGCTTAGCCCAGGATTTATGGCATATATTGGAGGAGAGCGGGGTAAGCGCCGTTCTCTACGAATCTCTCATACCGATTAATAAAGAAGCTAGTGGTATTAACTCTGCGCTCTACAATGGAGAGGATTTTGAACTGCTCTTTACGGTCAGCCGCGCTGAGGCAAAAAAAATATCTGCCGCAAAACGTTACAGATTCTTTCCTATCGGAGAAGTCGTCTCCGGTGGATTCGGTTTAAGTATGGTAGACAGAAACAACAGAGAAAGAAAAATTATTCCCGGAGGTTACCGTCATTTTTAGCCGGGGCTTACAATGAAATTGATTTCTCATTCTGTCAAGGATACCTTGCGTTTAGGTAGACTATTAGGGGTAAGACTAAAACCGGCAGATATCCTTTGTTTATTCGGGGGGCTGGGTAGCGGAAAAACGGTATTCACCAAAGGCATTGCCCTGGGGATGGGTATTCCTAAAGAAAAAATTATCAGTCCTTCCTTTGTGCTTATCCGTGAACACCAAGGCAGAAATATGCCTTTATATCACTTTGACCTTTACCGCTTGAGAAAAGAGCAGGATATCCTTAATTTAGGTTATGAAGGTTATTTCTATGGCGAGGGAGTAACTGTAATTGAGTGGGCAGATAGACTTAAAAAGATAGCCCCGGAGAAATCCCTGAAGATATATTTTAGCCATCTTAATAGCTGCAGTCGTTTGCTTGAGTTTTCCGCATCGGGAGCGCGTTACGCAAAACTGTTGAAGGAATTCTATGAGGATATTGGGGATTGACACTGCTACGGATTTTTTGTGTATTGCCCTCTACAGTAATAATAAAATCTACGAGTATAAAGTGGAGGCAGGCAGAAGACTTTCCAGATTTATTACCGTGGTTCTGAAGAGGGTCTTAAAGGTAGCAGGTTTAGAGTTAGACGAAATTGATTATCTTGCTTGCGGTCTTGGTCCCGGTTCTTTTACAGGTATGCGTATAGGTTTGGCTACGGTAAAAGCGCTTAGCTGGTCACAAGGTAAACCAGTAATAGGGATATCTACCTTGGATATATTGGCGCAGAATGCCCGAGAAAAACAAGGTTATATTATTCCAGTTATTGATGCAAAGCGTAACCTTATTTACAGCAGCATATATAAAAGTAAGAATGGCTCCCTGTGCAGGGTAAGTCCATATACGCTGTTAAGCCAAAAAGAGCTTTTAGGAAAAATAAGACCGGGAAGTATCTTGCTGGGGGATGCCCTTAGATTGTATAAGGAAAATTTTTATCGGAATATAAAAGGCGCGATATTATTGGATAGCGATTATTGGTATCCGCAGCCGCGCAACATAATCTTTATAGCCTGTCAGCGGATTCGTCAAAAGATAATCCATGATTCTTTTACGCTTAAACCCATTTATCTTTATCCCAAGGAGTGCCAAGTCAAGGATTTATAAGGAGTTATGAAGATGCGATTTTACAGGCCAACATGGGCTGAGGTGAACTTGGCGAATCTGGCGCATAATTTTCGTCAGATAAAAAAGATGATTTCTCCGCAAACCAAGATTATGGTAACCGTCAAGGCAGATGCATATGGCCATGGGCTTATCCCGGTTGCTAAAAAAGTGGTTTCCTGCGGCGCGGATTTCTTGGGGGTGGCCTCTGTGGATGAAGGTATAAAAATAAGAGTGGGCGGAATTAATATACCGGTTTTAGTTCTGGGGGCAATATTGAAAAAAGATATTCCTCCGGTCTTAAACTATAACCTGACGCCCACCATATGCGACGAAGACTTTAGTCTGGCTTTAAACCGCCTTGCAGGCAAAAGAAACAAAAAGGTAAACGTGCATATAAAGGTGGATACCGGAATGGGCAGGGTTGGGGTTATGCCTCAGGAGGCCGAAAGGATGGTGGAAAAAATAAACAAACTCCATTTTATTAACATAGAAGGGATATTTACCCATCTTGCCTCTGCGGATACGGACAAGGATTTTACCTTTTACCAGATAGACATTTTTAACCAGTTGATTCAACGGTTAAGAAACAAGGGCATAGCTGTGCCATTGATTCATTCGGCCAATAGTATAGGCACTATTAATTATAAAAACAGCCATTTCAATATGGTCAGGCCTGGACTGGTAATTTACGGCCTTTATCCTAAGAAAGGTCTAAAAATAAATCTAAAAGCGGTTTTGAGTCTAAAAACCAAAGTGGTTTTTATAAAAAGAGTGCCTGCAGGATACAGCATAAGTTACGGCCGCACCTATTTTACAAAGAAACCAACAACTATAGTTACCATTCCTATAGGATACGGCGACGGATATCCGCGCAATCTTTCTAATAGAGGTCCGGTATTAATTAAAGGAAGATGTTTTAAGATTTGCGGCAGGATATGCATGGACCAGATAATGGTGGATGTGGGTGACCTCAACGTAAAAATTGGGGATGAGGCGGTGCTTATCGGAAATCAGGGGAGAAAAAGGATATGCGCCGAGGAATTGGCCGAGCTTGCAGAAACCATTCCCTATGATATAGTCTGTGGTCTTGGTAACAGGATTCCGCGCATATATACTTAAGGCATAGTCTCCAGCATATAGAGGCCAAAGACAAGCATTATTATATGGCTGGATAAAGTGGCAAGAAGCGGTGGAAGTATTCCGCCTTTGCCAAAGGCTATGCCTATCGCATCCAGTATATAATAAAGAAACCCCACCAAAAGCGACAGGCCTATTGAAGATAGTCCAGTGGCGCGTCTGCGCATACGCAGGGCAAAGGGTATTGCCACCAGTGTGATAATTATGCAGGTCAAAGGAGAGGTGAAGCGTTGATAAAGGTCAACTTCAAAATTACGGATGACGCTTCTGGCTCCGCTGCGGGAGAGTTTCCAGATATGCTCTTCCAGTTGTTCAATAGTCATAAGTTCTGAGCGTTGTCGTTGACTGGCAAATTCCTTAGGGGTCTCAGGTATAGACATAATCTCTTCTTCCATATAAATCGGTTCGCCGATTACCTGACCGTTGCGGTCAAAGTTATAAGTAATGACGTGATAGAATTTCCATAGGTTTTCCTTGTAGCTACCCCTATTGGCCACTATCTTTTTAGTTAAATTCTGCTTTTCATCGTGCTCAAGGATGGTAATCCCCTCCATAGTCTTGGCCGCAAGATTAAATTTGTTGATAAAAAAAAGTCTGTTTTTTAATCCGTACATCGTCAGATAATTTATTATCTCTTCCTTTTTAGTCTTGGATTGTTTTTTGCCTTCGTTCATTTGGATTTTTATTTTCTCGTTGATCACCAAAGCGGAAGGGGCAACGCGGTCATTTATCCAGAAGATAAAAAGGCTAGCGATGACCGTTAAAAGGAACACGTTTCTGCTTATTTGAGGTATGCTTAATCCTGCCGTGCGCATGGCGATAATCTCATTATTATGGTTTAGCTTGCTGAATACGTAGAGCGTGCTCAAAAGACAGGCAAAAGGCATCACGCGTAGCAGCATCACTGGCATAATAGACAAGTAATATTGCAGCAGGAGCTTTATGGATACGTTATTTTTTAAAAGATCCTCCAACTGTGAAAGTATATCAATGATAAAATAGATAAAAAGAAAGACAAAAATACAGGTAAGAAGCACCGTGATAACCGAGACTACTATATATCGCTCTAAGATGCGCATAGTTTATAAATAAGTGTTACGCCGATTATTCCGAAAAGCATATTAGGCAACCAAGTAGCCAGCGCTGGATTAAGACATCCCTGCATGCCAAGTGCCTCGCATCCGATAAGTAGGGGATAGTATGCGATGATAATCAGTATACCGATGCCTATATTTATGGATTTTTCCCGCCGGCGCGCAATCATCGCCAAAGGCAGACCCAGAAGCATAAATACAAAGCAGGATACAGCCAGGACTATTTTCTGGTGTATCTCTACAATTAATGGCGCAGCATCTATTTTGGTATGTTTAAGCTTGCGTATTTCTTTTTTTAGTTCTTTGATAGTCATCTCTTTAGGCTTCTTTTCAATTACAGATTTGTTCTTTGCCTCATCCAGGTTCAGGGTCATAAAATAGGTTTTAAAATTCAATTTGTAGAAATTATTTGGATTTTGCGGGTCAGGTTCATCAGAGGTGCCGTCTATTAGTTTTAATTTCACCAGATTTTTCTCGGGTATAGCAATAAACTCTCCTGCTTTTGCCACGATGGTGCGGGTAGGCTTATCTTCTCCTTGCGGCTCATATATACGTATGTTATTCATACGGTTAGCCTTGCGGTCAATGTGGTAGATAAATAATACATAACGCTCAAAAGAGTTGATAAACACGCCTTCTTCAAAAGCAGCAGTCGGATTCTTTATGCCTATCTCGATAAGGGTTTTCCGGTATGCAAAATGCGCATAAGATGCGGCGCGGTCGTTGAAGATAAATAATCCTAGACTTAAAATGACTGAACTTACCAAAAGGGGGATTATTAAATGCAAAAGGTTGATTCCGCTTGCCCTGATAGCAATTATTTCGTTATCGCTGCTTAGTCTGCCTAGGGAAATAAGCACTGCCATAAGCAGCGCGATAGGAATGGTGTAGGTGATTATATAAGGAGTCATAAGCAGCAAGAGTTTTAATACGCTATACAGCTCTACGCCGCGGTTAATTATTTGGTCTACGATATCTTTCAACATACCGACCATGACCATTAGAAAACTGAGCACGCAGAAGGATAAGATAAATGGCGTAAAAAATTCTTTTAATAAATAATTCCTGAGTATCCTCATAGTGTTAACTGGCCAGTGTCATCAGAAAAACTATATTTGCTCCGGCATCCTTTAAGGTAAATGCAGCCTCTGATGAGGTGGCTCCGGTTGTTAATACGTCATCCACCAAAAGTATCTTCTTTCCGTTTACTAGAGTCTTATCTTTTACCTTAAAGCAACCCTTTACATTAGAGATGCGTTTTTGCGGCATTAACTCCGCCTGTGCCAGCGTCGGATAGCGCCGCACCAGTAAATCAGACAACAGCGGTTTATTAAATTCTTCAGCAATATAACGACCGAGCATCTCGGCTTGGTTAAACTCGCGCCACCGTAAGCGGGAGCTATGTAACGGCATAGGCATAACGTAATCCATATATTCTATAGGGATATGAAATTCGCGGATAAAATCAATCATCATTCTGCTTAATGGGCGGGCAAGGTAATCCTTGCCTTTGTATTTAAACTGATGGATTAATTCTTGAATGATATCCGTATAGACGCATGGGCTGAAGGCGCGGTCAAAGTAGAATGATTGTTTTACGCAATTGGCGCAGATATTTTTTCTCATATGTTTTCCTTTAAGCGTTCTTCCGCAGGAGTAACAGAAAGGAGGCGTATTTCGTTTAATCTCCTGCCAGCATCTTGAACAGATTAAATTGTCAACAGCCCTTTTGTCGGTTTTCTCCTTACAGGCTAGACATATCTTAGGATAAACTATATCCCTGATAGCAAGAAGGAAGCGCTTTAACATAGAGATATGATAACAGGCAGATAGCTATTTGTCAAAATAATTGCACGGATATAACGACTTATTCGTTAAGTTGTTTTTTCGCAATACTACCGCTCCAAAATTGAATTTAAGATAACGTAAAATATCTTTCGCACTTTTGATATTGCCTAAGGAATAAAAAAGGCATATCCTCTTAGGTTGATAAACTATCAATTTATTAACCTAACCGAGCCGTAAGGCTCAGCAAAGGAGGATAC
>JAMWCI010000141.1 GCA_023818655.1 Candidatus Omnitrophota bacterium | reverse complement strand
CCGGATCGCCCTCGTGGTCCTCGCCATCAGTAATAATAATTAAAACTTTATACTTCTTAAGTCCACCCTCGTAGCTATCTATAGCCTGTCTAATCGCGCTAGAAATTGAAGTTCCGCCCTTGGGAATGATATTTGTATCTAACGCTCCTACGGATAAGAGAAATCCGTTATAATCTACCGTAAGGGGGCATTGCACAAAAGCGCTTCCAGAAAAAGCAATTAACCCAATGCGGTCGCCTTTAAGATGCTTAACAAAATCCCCCAAGGCCAGCTTTGTACGCTCCAGGCGATTTGGCTTTATGTCTTCTGCCAACATACTCTTGGACACGTCCACTGCCACTAATATATCCAATCCTTTGCGCTTAATCTCCTGCCACTTAAAACCCCACTGTGGGCGCATCAAAGAAAAAACCGCAAGGGAGAAAAAGGCGATGATCAGGCCCTGTTTGAATCTGTATTTGCGGATATCGAAAGAGTCAAGAAGCTCAGCTAACAGATTATTATCGGCGAAAGTCGCTAAGAGCCTGTTTCTCTTTGCGTTTACCCAAAGAAAGAATCCTATTAACGCAATGATCAACCAAAAGATGTAAGCTGCTTGTGTATTGGCAAACTTCATATTAAGGAATTCTCCATAAAATTGTATTCCTTAACAAAATTTCCAGTAGCAAGAAAACCATAGCAATACTTAAAAATATTGGAAACAGCTCCCGGTATTCCATATACCCCTTTTCTTCAATAGGGCTTTTTTCCATCCGGTCAATTTCGGCATAGATTTCTTTTAATGATTTTGTATCTGTAGCGCGAAAATATTTGCCTTCTGTCTTGGAAGCGATATTTATCAGACTATCCTCATCAATATCTATTTTTATCGGCTGATATACAGTATTCCCAAAGAAATCTTTCATGGGATACGGCGCCATACCTTTAGTCCCGGCACCGATAGTATACACCTTCACCTTTAAGGCTTTAGCGGCTTCGGCTGCCAAAGAAGGAGAAATCTTTCCTGCGTTGTTTATGCCGTCAGTTAAAAGAATGATGATTTTGCTTTTTGCTTTGGTATTCTCCAGCCGCTTAAGGGCAACTGATAGTCCTGAACCGATAGCCGTGCCGTCTTCAATCATTCCGATTTTAACGCGTTTGAGATTTTCCAACAGCCAGCCATAGTCAAGCGTTAATGGGCTCACCGTATAGGCGCGGGCGGCGAAGGCAACAACGCCGATACGATCATTTTTTCTTCCCCGGATAAAATTATCTACCACATCTTTTACTACATCCAAACGATTTGCCCTTCTGCCATGTAGAGTAAAATCCTCTGCCAGCATACTAGTTGAAGTATCCAGGGCAAGGATAATATCAATGCCTTCAGTCTGGATCTTTGATTCTTCAATCGGCAAACGGAATCTCGCCAAGGCAATGGCTAAAAATACAAACACCAAGAAACGCAAAACCCAGATATACCGGACGCACAGCGTCTTAAAGATGCTAATCCCTATAGTTAAAAATCTCTCTGAAGAAAAGCGTATCCCGGGAGATCTATTTTTGCGCAAAGAATAATAAATAATTCCCGCGGCTACGGGAATTAATAAAAAAAATATGGGATTTTGAATAATCATAATCTACACTTGGGCTTCTTGTTTAGTCTGGTCGATAAGCTTCTTTGCTGAATTGAATGCTAAACTCGCTTCTGTTTCCGCCGGCTGGTATTTGGCGAACTTAACCAAGTCGCAAGTTACAAGAAAATCGCGCAGTAGGCCTTTATGCTCAAGCGACAAATTACTATCCTCTTTAACTTTAATGAGAAACTCTTCGGTGGTCATCTCCGGAGCGCGAATATTGAACCTATTTTCAAGATAATGCCGCACAATATCCGAAAGTTCAGTATAATAAGCTTTGATTTGCCCTTTGTGAATATAGTCATTTTTCTCTAATGCAGCCAGGGCTTCGTAAGCAATTATGTGCGCAGGAGTAGGCGGAGCATTAAATTCTTTTTGCTTCTTCTTCAAAAAAACAAAACTAATGGCCCCTCCCAAAAGTAATAAGACAACCGATGCTATTAAGGTATAGAACCATATTTTGTTAGCAAAACTTTTCGGTCCCCTAATATCGCGGATATCTGCTCGATTGGAAGCATTATCCAGCATGCTTTTAACTTCTAATCTTACCTCATTTACCTCTAACTCCTGCCAATCGTTTTGCCCTTTAACGCGGTATTTAACCACTGTTGCAGGGATAGTATGCATTCCGCTGATATAAGTATCTAAAAGATACCACTGCTTAAAAGTATTTTTTGTGAATAACCCTTTGGTGCTAGAGCCAAAGTCTTTAATCGCAAAACCGGATAAGTTTTCTGGCAGGATTTGGGGAAATTCAACTTCAATATTCTTCTTGGCCTTTACGGTAATTGTATAGGTGAA
>JAMWCI010000140.1 GCA_023818655.1 Candidatus Omnitrophota bacterium | reverse complement strand
TAATTAATAGACATTTATAAAGGGTTGGTTTTGGCAGGGAAAATATGGCTTAAGACAATGCGCTCTAACTCATCCAATTCCAGGGGTTTATGAATGTAATCAGTAACTCCTAATTGCCGGCATCTTTCCAGGGTTCCTTCTTCATCCGGCTTCCTTCCCGTAACCATAATCACTTTTAAGTCGTGGTTTAAATCTTTGATTACGCGTAACGCCTCTATACCATCCATACCAGACATTTGAATATCCAAGAGCACCATATCCGGTTTCTGCGTTTTTACTAACGCGCATGCCTCTTCTCCAGAGGATGCGGTAGCAACTTCTATTTTTCTTTTACGGAAGAAGTTTGCGGCAAACTCGCGCACATCCTCTTCATCGTCCACAATTAATAACTTAGGCATTTTTAACCCCTTCTCTAAGATAACTTTTTTTTACCGACTTGTCAAGACCAAACAGTAGAAAGAAAACGGGGTCGAAACGAAAACGGGGTCGGATCTATTTTTGTATTGAGAAAGGAGATTTAAAAAATAATAAAATAATTCTGACCCCGGTTTCGTCGTCAATAAGCAAAACTTGTTTTGGGTCTTTTTTTTCTTCGGTGACTATCTTGAGCGGGAAAAACAGAATCTATAGCGGTATTTCTTGACTCGTTTTCTTTTTGACTTATCCATTTATCTAAACTGGATTTTCTAAAACGCAGCTGTTTGCCGATTTTACAGGAAGGTATCTTTCCTTGCTGGGAAAGCTTATAAAGGGTGCTTTTGGGAATCTTCAGGTATTTGCTGACTTCTTCTAGGGTAAAAAACTCCTCTTCCATTGTGATAGTTTCTATCTGTTTTTAACCAATTTTATCTTAGCATTAAAAATAAATATTTGTCAAGATATTTTTTTATTATACGGCAACAGGAAGCTCAATAATGAATCGTGTGCCGGTTTTGTATCTGGATTCAAAGGATATTTTGCCTTTGTGGTGGTCGGTGATGACGCGTCGGATGACATAAAGTCCGAGTCCTGTTCCTTTGCGTGAGGTGGCCTTGGTGGTAAAGAAAGGGGTAAAGATTTTTTGTATGTTCTCATCCTTTACCCCTATGCCATTATCCTCAACGATGATTTCCAGCATTTTGTCTTTGGGTTGAGCGGAGATGGTGATTTTTCCGCGGTATCCGTCTTCTTTTAGCGTAGTGCGGCGTTCAACAATGGCGTCATAGGCATTATCAATAAAGTTAAAAAAGGCCTCCTGTAATTGGATTATGTTGCCTTTAATTTTCGGCAGGTCTCCGGGGAAATTGCGAATAATGTCTATCTCTGGAAGCTTTATCTTAAACTGAACCATCTCTATGGTGTTATCCAGAAGCTTATTTAAGTCTACGGGTTCAAAAGCTGTGTCATCGCTGCGCGAATATTTAAGCAGTCCGCGCACTACCTCTCCTCCCTGCATTACATTGACCTGTATCCTTTCAAGGGCGTGGGAGATACTTTCTACCATCGCCTTTATTTCGGGAGTGCATTTGGAGGTGTCGGTATTTTTTATAGTGTCAATGGTGTCTCCGGCAATCAGGGATAGCGCGTAAAAGCGGTTATTTATCTGATGCGATAGACCGTCGGCCATAGTTCCGATAGTGGCCATCTTTTCGGCTTGGGCAATCTGATCCTGCATCTGCTTTGCCTCTTCGTAAAACTGGGCGTTTTCAATAGCCAGCGCTGCCTGGCTGGCTAATGCCTCAAAGACGTTTATGTCTTCAGGGGTATAAAGCTGACCGGAAATCTTTTCGCCCAGCACAAAGAAACCGATGAATTTATCCTCAAGAAAACTGGGGACAACTATGGATGCGCCAAGTTTACGCATATTTTCTTCCAGATGCACGTAAGTAACATCATTGCTTTCTTCGGCTTTGCGCTTTATCTCCTCGTAAAGCAACGGCTGGCGCACAACCATAAGCCAAGTAAGCAAAGGGTTATCTGAGCTAATCTCAGAGGGGGACGCGCGTCCCTTATCCCTGCTTATCTGCAAAGAAAAGCTATGGGTGCTTTCATCAAAAAGATACACCGCCACATACGATATTTTTACGCTGCGGGTAATGATATGGGCGATTAAATCCAAGAGTCTTTTGAGGTTGCGGATACGCGTCATCCCCACAGAGGCCTCTTTAAGGGTTCTCTGGTATTCCCGTTGCTCGCGAAGAAGTCTCTCCTCCGCCTTGCGGTCAACGTAGATGTAAATGAAAGGACCAGCAGTAGCCAAAAAAGCCATAAGGATAAGGGGCGATATCCACCAGTTGGAACCGAAGAAGTAAATAAGCTGGGCTTTGGACCAAGTAGCGATAATAAAAGGAAGGCCCAATACTAATGTATATACTAAAATAAATAAACCTGCGCGAGTAACAGCCACTTTTATATCCATTAAACGATACTTAAGGATAGCGTAGGTAA
>JAMWCI010000053.1:6389-10195 GCA_023818655.1 Candidatus Omnitrophota bacterium | reverse complement strand
AGCCGCTCTGTAGCGATAAATGCAAAGGGTTATGTATCAGGTGCGGAAAAAACCTTAATGAAGGTAAATGTGATTGTAAATAAACGCTGGCAATAATCTCAAGCTGTTGAAAGGAGAAAGAAGTGGCTCTTCCTAAAAAAAGACATTCAAAGGCGCGCGGCAGAAGGCGTCGGACGCACTGGAAATTATCCGCGATGAATCTAGTTCCCTGTCCGCAATGTAAGCAGCCCAAGCTTACCCATCGGGCATGTCGGGTGTGTGGTTATTATGACGGCCGACAGGTTATTGAGATAAAGATAAAGGAGAAGAAGAAAAAACCGTAACAGTAGTCGTTACGTCGCAACAGTGCAGGGTCAGCGGTAAATCTCTTTAAATGCTGGCTTAGCCAGATGTGACTGTGCGGTTAATTTTGCCATGAAGATAGTAGTAGATGCAATGGGCGGAGACTATGCGCCAGAGGTGGTTATAGAAGGAGCGGTCGCTGCCGTAAAAGAATACGGACAAGAAATTGTTTTGGTGGGAGACGAATCCCGCATAAAGACCCTTCTTAAGAAAGCAAGATACAGCGGTAAGTTTATTTCTGTTTGCCATGCCCCAGAGGTAATTGAGATGTCAGAGTCAGCCGCCACCAGTATCAGGAGAAAGCGGAATTCCTCCATTGTGATAGGGATAAATCTGGTTAAAGAGGGAGAGGGCGCAGCTTTCTTTAGCGCGGGTAATACCGGGGCAGTAGTCTGCGCCGCGACTCTTGGTCTGGGTTTGCTGACAGGCATAGAGCGGCCGGGGATAGCTATCGTTACTCCAACTTTAAAAGGCTTTTCCCTGATTATAGACGTCGGGGCAAACATCGACTCCAAACCCACTCAACTGTTACAGTATGGGATAATGGCAAAAGCTTACTGTAGTTACATATTGAATAAACCCAACCCCAGCGTTGGCCTTCTTAATATAGGCGAGGAGGAAGTAAAAGGAACAGAATTTATCAAAGAAACTTTTGAGTTATTGGAAAAGAGCAATCTGAATTTTATCGGAAATGTGGAAGGCAAAGACCTTTTTTCCGGGAAAAGCGATATTATTATCTGCGATGGATTTGTCGGCAATGTGGCGTTGAAGGTTTCAGAGAGCGCAGCCGAGGCAATGCAGGTATTTCTGAAAAAACACCTTTTAAGCAATATTATGGGCAAGATAGGATTGTTTTTTATGCTGCCTGCCTTAAAGCGGTTCAAGAAAGATATTGACTATAGCGAATATGGCGGCGCTCCATTATTGGGTGTAAACGGGGTAGTGATTATCGGTCACGGCCGCTCCAATGTCAACGCCATAAAAAACGCCATAAGAGTGGCGAAGGAAGAAGTGGAGCGGCAGGTCAATGCAAAGATTATTGAAGAGATAAAATCAACGGGTTGATATGAAAAGGGTAGGGATAATCGGAATAGGGGAGTATTTGCCCAAAAGGATTCTTACGAATCAGGATTTAGAGAAGATGGTGGACACCTCTGATGAGTGGATTGCTACGCGCACAGGGATAAAGGAGCGACATATAGTGAGCAATGGAGAGGCTACGGCGAGTATGGCAGAAAAGGCAGCTCGTCATGCTTTAGAGGATGCGAAGATAAAGGCGCTTGATATAGATTTAATCATTGTCGCCACAATTACTCCTGATATGCCCTTTCCTTCCGTCGCCTCCATTATCCAACATAATCTAGGCGCACGGCATGCTGCCTGTTTTGATATCTCTGCCGCCTGCGCAGGTTTTGTGTACGCCTTGTCAATAGCGCAACAGTTTATCGCCTGTGGAACATATAAGTTTGCGTTGGTAGTGGGCGCGGAGACGCTTTCTGCGGTAACGGACTGGGAGGATCGCAATACCTGTGTTTTATTTGGCGATGGCGCTGGCGCAGCGGTATTAAGCGAGGTTTCTTCAGGAGGCATTCTTTCCGCCTATTTGGGTTGTGACGGCTCGCGAACAGATTTATTGTATATTCCCGCCGGTGGTTCAAGGAATCCTGCCTCAAAATATACAGTAGAAACTAGGCAGCATTATATCAAGATGCAGGGCAATGAACTTTTTAAGATTGCGGTTAAAACTATGACTGAGGCTGCTGAGATTGTGTTGAAGCAGGCAGGACTTAGATTTTCCGATGTAGACCTAATTATTCCCCACCAGGCAAATGCCCGGATAATATTAGCGGTAGGCAAAAAACTGGGGATTGACGAAGATAAGATATTTTTGAATATTGAGAAACACGGTAATATCTCTTCTGCTTCCACTATCACTGCCCTTTGCGAGGCAGTTAAAGGAGGCAGGATTAAGAAGGGCGATATCATTCTTCTGGATGCCTTTGGGGCAGGTCTGGTTTGGGGGGCATGCGTAATCAAATGGTAGCTTATCTTTTCGCCGGCCAGGGCAGTCAATCTGTTGGTATGGGAAAGGATTTATATGAGAACTTTCCGGAAAGCAAGCGCATTTTTGAAAAGGCGGATAGTGTCTTGGGGTTTTCTCTTACCAGACTAATCTTTGATGGACCGCAGGATGAGCTTACCAAAACCCAAAACTCCCAACCCGCTATCCTTACAGTAAGCATTGCCGCATTAGAGGCTTTTCGTTTGCGTTACGTAAAAGATAAATCAGAACATCCGCAATTTGTCGCTGGCTTAAGTCTGGGAGAATATTCTGCGTTAGTAGCTGCCGGTGCATTAAAGTTTGAGGAGGCGGTTTATCTGGTAAGGCGCAGGGGAGAATTTATGGAAGAAGAGGCACAGAGGTTTCCTGGCAAGATGCTCTCGGTTATTGGGTTGGAGTTAACGGAAGTAAAAGAGCTTTGCGCAATAAGCGGCGCAGAGATAGCCAATATAAATTGTCCGGGACAGGTGGTAATTTCCGGAGGTGTTGCGGAAGTTGCCAAGGCAAAAGATATAGCCAGACAGATGAACGCCAAGATGATGATGGAGCTTCAGGTAAGCGGCGCATTTCATTCTTCATATATGAAAGAGGCGGCTGCAAGGTTTTCTGCAGAGGTTAATAAGGTAAAAATAAATACTCCACTTATTCCTGTGGTCTCCAATGTGAACGCAAGACCTGCAATTGCAGTGGAGGAAATAAGAGAGAATCTGGTGAAACAGATTTATTCCAGCGTGCAGTGGCTCGATTCTATGAAATATATGATATCTGAAGGCGTAAGGAAATATTTTGAATTTGGCCCAGCCAGGGTTCTAAAGGGGCTTATGCGCAGGATTGACCCTTCTGTAGAGGTAATGTCCATAGAGAACAGGCAGGATTTAGACAATTTAATAAATAATAACGAGTAGAGTGGCAAGCTATCTCTTAGGAGGAGGTTAAAGGATGCGACTTAAAGGCAAGGTGGCGTTAATCACAGGTAGCGGCCGCGGCATAGGCAAGTCTATTGCCTTGGCCTTCGCTAGAGAGGGCGCTGATATAGCGGTAGTTGATGTGAATGAAGAGGATATAAGAAAGAGTTGTGTTGAGGTTGAAGGCCTGGCTAGACAATCCTTGGGTTTGCAGGTGGATGTTACGGATAGCGCAAAGGTAGATGAGGTAACGAATAAAATTCTTGACAAATTCGGAAAGGTTGATATATTAGTTAACAATGCTGGCATCACTAAAGATAATCTTTTGTTGAGAATGAGCCAAGCAGAGTGGGATGCGGTTTTGAATGTCAATTTAAAAGGGGCTTTCAACTGTATTAAAGCCGTTTCCCGACCGATGATAAAGCAACGTAGCGGCGCGATAGTGAATATAGCTTCTATCATCGGAATAATAGGTAATCCCGGACAGGCCAATTATT
>JAMWCI010000053.1:0-6379 GCA_023818655.1 Candidatus Omnitrophota bacterium | reverse complement strand
TTATTCCGCTTCTAAGGCAGGTCTGATTGCTCTTACAAAAACAGCGGCAAAAGAGCTGGCGTCGCGCAATATCCGTGTAAATGCGGTAGCGCCCGGATTTATCCAAACAGAGATGACCGCCAAGCTTCCAGAAGAGATAAAGCAGAAGATGAAGGAGGCTATACCGCTGGCAAAATTCGGCACACCGGAAGATGTGGCTGCGGTATGCATATTCCTGGCATCAGAGGAATCCAGCTACATAACTGGACAGGTGATTGTGGTAGATGGCGGGATGGTGATGAGTTAGTTATAACAAGGAGGAAAAAAGCATGGCAGTGCAAGATAAAGTAAGGTCAATTATCGCTGAACAGTTGGGAGTAAAACCTGAAGAAGTTACCCCGGAGGCATCTTTTGTTGATGACTTGGGTGCGGATTCCTTGGATACCGTAGAACTGGTTATGGCGCTGGAAGAAGAGTTTGGCATTGAGATTCCTGATGAAGATGCGGAGAAAATCACCACTGTAGGCGATGCTATAAAGTATATTGAGGACAAGACGGCAAATAAATAGCTGATATAAGACTAATATATGTATATTTACCCCGCCTTAGAATATTTTGGCGGGGTAAATTTTATTGCGAGAATATGAAAGAGAGAAGAGTGGTAATTACAGGAATGGGGGTAATCTCTCCAGTCGGCAACGATATTGAGACATTCTGGGATTCGCTTGTGGAAGGTAAAAGCGGAGCTGGTCCCTTGACTTCCTTTGACCCGTCGCAGTTTGAATCCCAGATTGCCTGCGAGGTAAAAGGATTTGACCTGTCTAGTTACGGTTTTTCTTCAAAGGATATCAAGCGCATGGATAGATTTGTTCAGTTTGCCGTAGCCAGCGCCAAGCAGATATTCAATAATTCAGGGCTGGACCTTGAGAAAACAGATAGGACGCGTATCGGCGTGCTTATAGGCTCTGGTATAGGCGGGCTTGATGAGATAGAGCGGCAACACAGTATCTATCTGGAGAAAGGACCAAGCCGTCTTTCGCCGTTTCTTATACCTATGCTTATAGTTAATGAAGCAGCCGGACAGGTGGCGATAAATTTTGGTCTAAAAGGACCTAATTCCTGTGTGGCTACGGCCTGTGCTTCTGGTTCGCATGCCATAGGAGACGCCTTTAGGATTATAGAGCGTGGAGACGCGGATATGATGATTGCCGGCGGAACAGAGAGTTGTATTGTTCCTACAGGGGTAGGAGGATTTTGCGCCCTGAAGGCCTTGTCGAAACGTAACAACGACCCTCAGAGGGCAAGTCGGCCTTTTGACAGAGAGCGCGACGGGTTTGTAATTGCTGAGGGTTGTGGTTTGGTGCTTTTGGAAACACTGGAGCATGCCCAGAAACGCAACGCCCATATTTATGCTGAGATGGCTGGTTACGGCGTGTCTTGCGATGCCTATCATATTACCGCGCCTGATCCTCAAGGTGACGGCGCGGCAATGGCAATGGAATGGGCGATGAAAGATGCCTGTCTAAACCCGGAGGATATAGACTACATTAATGCGCACGGCACCTCTACAAAACTAAACGATAAAATAGAGACGCTATCGATAAAGCGGGTATTGGGACCTTACGCCAAGAAAGTTATGGTTTCTTCTACCAAGTCTATGACTGGGCATCCGCTGGGCGCGGCAGGCGGAATAGAGTTTATTGTCTGTTGTCTGGCTTTAAAATATGGCATTGTGCCTCCTACCATTAATTACGAATATCCTGACCCGGAATGCGACTTGGATTATGTTCCTAATACCAGTCGGCAAGTAAAGAATCTTGAGGTTTGTCTTTCCAACTCCTTGGGATTTGGTGGTCATAACGCTACTCTTATTGTGAAGAAATTCAAGTAAAATAGGGAGTTAGGATGTCGCGGCGTCGTAGGGTGATGGGAGGGTAGATGTGACGTTGCGTTCTGATGATTTAGAGCGATGGGCTACACTATAGCAGAAAAGATACTACTAGCGCATAGCGGGAAAACTTGTCTTACTGTCGGAGAATTTATAGAAGTAGATGTTGACCTGGCGCTGGGCAATGATATCACCGCCCCTCTTGCAATAGAAGAGTTTAAAAGAGCCGGATTTACCAAGGTATTTGATAGAGAAAAAATAGTTTTAGTCCCTGACCATTTTGCGCCGGCAAAAGACCTAAGGAGCGCAAACCAATGCAAGATTTTGGCGGACTTTGTCAAAGAACAGGGGATTAAAAATTATTTTGAGATAGGTTGTATGGGTATTGAGCATGCGCTTCTGCCGGAACTGGGCTTGGTATTGCCGGGAGAGCTGATTATTGGCGCAGATTCTCATACCTGTACTTACGGGGCATTAGGGTGTTATTCAACTGGCGTAGGCTCAACAGACCTGGCGCGCGCCTTTGTAGATGGGAAGTGTTGGTTAAAGGTCCCTGCTTCGGTAAAATTTATTTATAAAGGGAAATTCAATAGATGGATAGGTGGAAAAGACCTTATCCTTTTTACCATAGGTAAAATAGGCGTAGATGGCGCATTGTATAAGGCGATGGAGTTTGACGGGCCGGTTATCAGTAATTTAAATATGGATGACCGTTTTACAATGAGTAATATGGCTATTGAGGCCGGGGCAAGGGTAGGGATAATTGCGCCTGATAAAATTACCATCAGATACGTTAAGGATATCGCAGAATCACAAGGCCATAAAGTTGCCAGTAAAAAAATAAAGGAGTATCAGAGGCTTCATTCCGACGCCGACGCCCATTACGAGAAGATTTACATATGGGATATTACTGGTTTAGAACCGCAGGTTGCCTGTCCAAGCCTTCCCAGCAATGTAAAAGGGGTAAGTCAACTTAGCGATGTAAAGATAGATCAGGTGGTTATCGGCTCTTGCACCAATGGCAGAATCAGCGACTTGAGGAAGGCTGCCAGGATTCTTGCGGGCAGAAAGATTAAAAGCGGTTTAAGATTAATTGTGATTCCAGCGACGCAGAAGATTTATTTAGAGGCGATAAAGGAAGGACTTGCGGAGATATTTGTTAGGGCAGGAGGAGTTTTTGAAACACCCAGTTGCGGACCATGTTTAGGCGGACATATGGGTATTTTAACTGAAGGAGAGACCTGTTTGGCTACTACCAACCGTAATTTTATCGGTCGTATGGGCAGCCCTAAGTCTTATGTCTATCTTTCTAATCCAACTGTGGCAGCGGCCTCCGCGATTACTGGCAGGATTACGCATCCCGAAGAGATATAAATTAGTTATTATTGACAGGTAAAATTTCTTATTCTAACACCGGTAAGCAATAAGATGGTTATTAGAGGAAAGGTTCATAAATTCGGAGATGATATAAATACCGACGATATTATTGCCGCAAAGTATCTGGTTACCACAGACGCAGCAGAACTCGGCAGGCATTGCATGGAGAATATCTCCAGTGGTTTTGTCTCGCAAGTGAAAGAAGGCGATATTATTGTTGCCGGGAAAAATTTTGGTTGCGGTTCATCCAGAGAGCATGCACCGCTGGCGATTAAAGGGTGCGGGATTAGGGCGGTAGTGGCAAAGAGCTTTGCCGGGATATTCTTTAGAAACGCCATCAACATTGGTTTGCCTTTTTTGGAGCTGGAAGATATTGAAGGGATAGAAGAAGGGGATGAGCTTGAAATCAATTTATCCAGTGGTATAATAAAAAATTTTACTAATGGCGCGGAATACAAAACTCAGCCTTTTCCGGGATTTTTGCAGGATATTGTAAGACACGGCGGATTGATGGCCTGGCTTAAAAAAAAATAAGCAATAATCGCAGAGAAGGCGCTTTATACAAAAAGCAGATTCATGAAAGCAAACAAGAAGGATATAGTATGTACAGGATAGCAGTTATACCGGGAGACGGGACAGGTCCGGAGGTCATTCGTGAAGGGCTGAAGGTTTTAAAGGCAGCAGCCGGCAAGTTTGCTTTTAACTACGAAACAAAGGAATTTGATTTTAGCGGCAGAAGGTATCTTAAAACCGGAAAACTTGTTGAGGATAAAGATATTGAAGAGTTAAAGAAATACGACGCGATTTACCTTGGGGCGGTAGGAGATCCCGAAGTAAAACCCGGAATAATTGAGACAGGGGTTTTGCTTAAACTAAGGTTTAGTCTGGACCAGTATATTAATCTGCGTCCGGTAAAGCTTTATAACGCGCAGTTTTGCCCTTTAAAAGACAAGAGACCGGAGGATGTTGATTTTGTAGTAGTGCGCGAAAATTCCGAGGGTCTGTATAAGGGGATAGGTGAGTTTCAAAATAAAGGCACTAAGGATGAAGTGGCTATCCAGATTTCCTACAATACGCGTCGGGGAATTGAACGTTGCATCCGTTACGCCTTTGAATATACCCGTAAGCGCAATAAGAAGAAGAAGCTTACCCTGTGCGGAAAAACCAATGTATTGACTTTTGCTTGGGATTTGTGGCAGAGAACCTTTGATGAGGTTGCTGAAGAATACCCTGATATTACTACGGATTATGCGCATGTGGACGCTACCACAATGTGGTTTGTGAAGAATCCAGAGTGGTTTGATGTAATTGTTACGGATAATATGTTTGGAGACATTATTACCGATTTGGGCGCGATGATACAAGGTGGGATGGGTGTTGCCGCAGGGGGTAATATCAACCCCGAAGGCGTATCTATGTTTGAACCTATTGGCGGAAGCGCGCCTAAATATACAGGTAAGAATGTAATTAATCCTTTGGCGGCAATTTGCGCTTTAGGTATGTTGCTGGAGAATTTGGGCGAAGTAAAAGCCGCAAATGCAGTGGAGGATGCGGTAATAAAAGTCGTGCAGACAAAATTGAAATCGCTGGCGGCGGGTAAGATGGGTCATTCTACAACCGAGGTCGGCGACTTGGTAGTGGAGAATCTATGAAAAAATATAATGTAGCGGTAGTAGGCGTAGGCGCGGTAGGGATTGAGATGTTGCGGGTTTTAAGGCAGCGTAATTTTCCGGTAAATGAGTTGCGCGTTTTTGCGCGTTCGGCGCGCGATATAGAAGTTGACGACCAGAGATATTCGGTTCAACCTATCTCTGCGGAAAGTTTTTCTGGAGTGGATATAGCCTTATTTGCCGGAACTGAAGGCGAGAAGGGCGCGGCAGTTACCTTTGCCGCTGAAGCGGTAAAAAGAGGGGTGGTGGTGATTGATAACGGCGCCGACTTTCGTATGGACCCCGAGGTTCCACTGGTTGTCCCTGAGGTAAACGCCAGAGATGTAAAGAAACACAAAGGCATAATTGCCAACCCCAATTGCTCAACTATCCAGATGGTAGTCGCATTATGGCCTATATACAAAAAGGCGGGCATAAAGAGGATAATCGTTACTACCCTGCAGGCTTCTTCAGGCGCAGGCAGAGGGGCGATAGAGCAGTTAAGGCAGGAGAATATTCTTATTGCCGCCGGCGGTTACAAGAACGTCCACGTCAATGCGGAAAACAGGGCTATGCCTCAGCAGCTCGCCTATAATGTTTTTCCACATATAGGTGGCTTTAGCGAATGCGATTATACAAGCGAAGAATGGAAATTGGTGCGCGAGACCCACAAGATTATGCACGACGATAAAATCAAGATTTCCGCCACCACTGTCAGGGTGCCGGTGCGCACAGGGCATTCCGAATCAGTTTATATAGAAACCAAAAAGACAATTGCGCCGGAGAAAGTGCGGGATATCCTTTCTAAGTCGCAAGGCGTGTTCTTGGTGGATGAGCCGGCAAAAAATCTCTATCCTATGCCAAAGGATGTTGAAGGCCGGGATGAAACCTTTGTAGGCAGGATACGCAAAGATTGTTTTGTTAAAAACGGCCTCTGGCTGTGGATAGTTGCAGATAATCTACGCAAGGGCGCTGCTACCAATGCCGTGCAGATTGCTGAATGCGTAATCTCAAACTGGAAATAGAATATAACGGCGCTGCTTATTGCGGCTGGCAGACCCAAAAAACTCCTTCAGCCGTCAACCCAGCCAACCGCAAATCCAAACCCTCTATTCAGGAAGTAATCGAGAAAGCCATCCAGAAAGTTCTTCAAGAGAAAGTAAGGTTAACCGCCTCTGGCAGGACCGATGCCGGCGTGCATGCTCAGGCCCAGATAGCAAATTTCAAAACTTCCTCTACAGTGTTTATTAGGATTATTTTGAGGCCACGCTTAACATTCTCCGGAATTTCTTTAAGGTCTTTCTCATTCTCTTTGGGTATAAGCACAGTTGTTAACCCCCCGCGCAAAGCCGCCAGCAGTTTTTCCTTAAGCCCACCTATTGGCAATACTCTGCCGCGCAGAGTTATTTCTCCTGTCATGGCAACATCTTTATGCACAGGAATTCCAGTGAGCACCGAAACGATGGATGTTACCATAGCGACACCG
>JAMWCI010000052.1 GCA_023818655.1 Candidatus Omnitrophota bacterium | reverse complement strand
GGGTGTGCTACGGCATTGGCAACTTCTGCAAAAAAACGTCGCATCGCCCAAGCTAGCGGCGAGAGGATTGTGGAGCTGGCGGTAAGAAATATAAAACCGCTAGAGATCATAAATAAAAAGTCTCTAGAAAATGCGATTATTGTAGATATGGCTTTAGGGGGTTCAAGCAATACAGTATTACATCTGATGAGTATTGCGCATGAGGCGGGAATAAAACTGGAACTTGCCACTTTTGATAAAATCAGCAAAAGGACTCCGCATATCGCCGCTATTGAGCCGGCAGGGACGCATTTTATGGAGGATTTGGAATTTGCAGGCGGTATACCTGCTGTGCTTAAGCGCCTGAAAAATAAACTGCACAACTGTCTGACGCTAAGCGGCAAGATGATTTATGAGATTGCCGATATGGTAGAGATTAGCGACGAGGAGGTTATACGGCCTTTATCTAAGGCATACCACAAGGAAGGCGGGATTGCTGTTTTATTCGGCAACCTTGCGCCAGACGGGGCAGTGGTTAAACAGTCGGCAGTAAGCCCCAAGATGATGAAATATAGCGGCCGGGCGCGCATCTTTAACCGTGAAGAAGAGGCTATGCAGGCGATATTGGACAGGAAAATCAGACCCGGCGATGTGGTAGTGATTCGTTATGAAGGCCCTTCAGGCGGGCCTGGGATGCGCGAGATGTTGGCGCCGACTTCGGCAATTGTGGGGCTGGGGCTTGATGATTCCGTGGCCTTAATTACCGACGGAAGATTTTCCGGCGGAACAAAAGGTCCTTGTATTGGTCATGTTTCTCCCGAGGCCTCAGCAGGCGGCCCGATTGCAATTCTACGCGACGGTGATATAATTATTATTGATATACCAAACAGGAAACTGGAAGTTAAATTATCTGAAAGCGAAATCAAGAGGCGTTTTAAAGAGTGGAAACCTGTTTTGCCAAAGATTAAGAGCGGATACCTAGCTAGATATTCTAAACTGGTAAGTTCCGCGGATAAAGGGGCGATTTTGAGTTAATGATTTTAGAGATGTTAATGGGGCGCCGCCTCGGGAGTATCCTGGAGTGGCAGCGGCGAATTTTAAAATGAACGGTGCAGAGATATTACTGGAGTGTTTAAGACGCGAAGGGGTCAAGGTGATTTTTGGTTATCCCGGTGGCCAGGTATTGCCCATTTTTGACAAGCTTTACGACTCGGATATTAAATTGATATTAGTTCGTCACGAACAAGGCGCCTCTCATGCTGCCGACGGATATGCGCGCGCCGCCGGAAAAGTGGGGGTGTGTCTTGCTACCTCAGGTCCGGGGGCAACCAATCTTACCACTGGCATTGCTAACGCCTTTATGGACTCTATCCCTGTAGTAGCGATTACAGGTCAGGTCAAGACGCATTTAATCGGCAATGACGCCTTTCAGGAGGCGGATGTTACCGGCATTACCCGGCCTATTACCAAGCATAATTATCTGGTGAAAAACGTAAATGAATTGGCCAGGATTGTGCGCGAGGCCTTTTACATTGCCTCTACAGGCAGGCCCGGACCAGTCCTTATTGATATTCCTTCGGATGTGCAATTAAAAGATACTGAATTTGTCTGGCCGGAAAAAGTGGATATCCGCAGTTACAAACCCACATACTTCGGACATCCCGGGCAGATTAAAAAAGCGGCAAAATTAATAAGCGAGGCAAAAAAGCCCCTTATCTACGCAGGTGGAGGCATTATCAGCTCCGGCTGTCATAAAGAGTTAAGGTTGCTGGCAGAGAAGATAAACGCGCCGGTAACCTGGACGCTTATGGGCACTGGAGGTTTTCCAGCGGTTCATCATTTAGCCTTAGGTATGTTGGGTATGCATGGAACAGCCTACGCAAATCACGCCATTATGAACGCCGACCTTATTATCGCTATAGGCGCGCGTTTCGATGACCGCGTCACCGGAAGGTTAGACGCCTTTGCCCCGCAGGCCAAGATTATTCATATAGATATAGACCCTTCTTCTATCAGCAAGAATGTGCGGGTGGATATTCCTATTGTAGGAGACGCAAGAAATATCCTGCAGGAGCTTCTTGTTCAGATTAAAAAAATCCCTGATACCTCTACGTGGCTTGCGACAGTAGAGGCATGGAAGAAAAAACATCCTCTTATCTATAGAGAGGGAAAGATGATTAAGCCGCAATATGTGGTGGAGCAGATTTATGAAGCTACCAGAGGAAAGGCAATTATTGCCACTGAAGTCGGCCAGAACCAGATGTGGGCAGCGCAGTGGTATAAATATACCGAGCCACGCACATTTATATCTTCAGGAGGACTGGGAACCATGGGATTCGGTTTTCCTGCGGCGATGGGAGCTAAAGTCGGTTGTCCGGATAAAATAGTCTTTGATATAGCCGGAGACGGCTCTATCCAGATGAATATACAGGAACTGGCTACCTGCGTCTGCAACAAGATAAACGTGAAGGTAGCCATTCTGAATAACGGTTATCTGGGGATGGTGCGGCAGTGGCAAGAATTATTCTATAAAAGACGCTATTCCCATGTCTGCATCTCCAGCCCTGACTTTGTGAAGCTTGCGGAGAGTTTTGGTGCGGTAGGTATGCTTGTTACCAAAAAAGAAGAGGTACGTCCTGCTATTGATAAGGCCTTGGAGATAGATAATACTGTATTTATTGATTTCCGGATTGAACCGGAGGAAAACGTCTTTCCAATGGTACCTGCGGGAGAAGCAATAAACCAGATGATTAACGGTTTAGCTTAAGAAAATGAAACACACGATTTCGGTTTTGGTAGAGAATAAATTTGGAGTGCTGGCGCGTATCGCCGGATTATTCAGCGCGCGCGGATACAATATTGCCTCTCTGGCGGTTTCCGAGACCTTGGATCCTCAGATCTCTTATATGACTATTGTGGTGGATGCAGAGGATGAGAAGGTTTTGGAGCAGATAAAGAAGCAGCTAAATAAACTCATCGATGTGATTACGGTTACGGATTTTACCAAGAAAGAGCACCTGGAGAGAGAGCTGATTTTGGTTAAAGTAGAATATAGCGCGAAGGATAAAGCAAGGCTTGAGCATTCCTTAAATAAGTTTGTCGGAAAGATTATCCAGCGTCAGGCTGATACCGCGATAATCGAGGCGGTAGGCGATAAGGAACAGATTAAAGAACTCTTGGAGACCTTAAAAGGGTTTGGAATTAAAGAGTTGGTGCGCACTGGGAGAATAGCGATAGCCAAATAAGAAGGAGGATTGTAATGGCAAAGATTTATTATGATAAAGATGCGGATATTTCATTTATTAAAGATAAAACCATTGCGATTATCGGCTATGGGATACAAGGTCGTGGCCAGGCGTTGTGCCTAAGAGATTCTGGTTGCCGGGTAATAGTTTCCGAACTGGAAGGCACGTCTAATTTTGCGCAGGCCAAAAGCGACGGTTTTGTCCCGGTAAGCGCAACTGAGGCAGCCAAGGCAGCGGATATTATCCAGATTCTTACCCAAGACCATGTTCAGGCCAAGGTTTATAAGGAAAGTATAAAACCTTACCTTAAAAAGGGTAAGGCTCTTTGTTTCTCGCACGGTTTCAATATCCGTTTTAAACAGATAAAGCCGCCTAAGAATGTAGATGTATTTATGGTAGCGCCCAAAGGCCCGGGCGCATTGGTCAGACGTATGTATGAAGAAGGCAAAGGTGTTCCTTCCCTGATTGCCGTATATCAGGATGCCACTGGTCAGGCAAAACAATTGGCGCTGGCCTATGCCTTGGCAATTAAAGCCACTACTGCCGGGGTGATTGAGACTACCTTTGAGGAAGAAACCGAGACTGACCTTTTTGGAGAGCAGGCAGTGCTTTGCGGTGGTGTGACGGCGTTGATTACCGCAGGATTTGATACCTTGGTAGAGGCAGGGTATCAGCCGGAGATAGCTTATTTTGAAGTGTTGCACGAGTTGAAACTCATTACCGATTTGATTCAGGAGAGAGGCATATCGGGGATGCGCAGGGGTGTTTCCAATACCGCCTGTTATGGCGACCTTTCCCGCGGCCCTCGGATCATTACGCAGAAGACCCGCAAAGAAATGAAGAAACTTTTGAAAGAGATTAAATCCGGGAAATTCGCCCGAGAGTGGATTAAGGAGAATGAGACAGGCAGGCCGAATTTTAATAGACTCTTGGCTGAAGGGGACAATCATCTTATAGAAAAAGTAGGCAAAGAACTCCGAGAGATGATGCCTTGGATGAAAAAATAATTCGTATTTTGTCTCTGGATATTTAGCTAATAATATCATACGAGAAATTATGGATAAAATAATTATATTTGATACTACATTGCGTGACGGAGAACAGGCGCCTGGCGCCAGCTTAAATCCTACGGAAAAATTAGAGATTGCCTATGCGCTGGCAGAAATGGGAATAGATGTAATTGAAGCCGGATTTCCTGTATCCAGCCCCGGAGACCTGGAATCAGTTAAGCAGATAGCCAAGGGTATCAAAGGACCGGTTATCTGCGCTCTTTCTCGCGCCATTAAACTAGATATTGATGCGGCGGCAGAAGGTGTGAAACCTGCGAAACGCCCGCGCATACATGTATTTTTGGCTACTTCAAAAATCCATATGCAGTATAAGCTGAAGAAAGCTGAGGATGAGATAATGCGGCTGGCTACGGAAAGCGTAAGGTATGCCAGGAAACTATGCCCTGATGTGGAGTTTTCTCCGGAAGACGCTACCCGCAGCGACAATGAGTTTCTGTATAGAATAATCGAAGCGGTAATCAAGGAAGGCGCAACTACAGTCAATATCCCCGACACAGTAGGTTACACCCAGCCTGAGGAATACGGCATCCTGATCCGGGGAATTAGAGAAAATGTCCCCAATATAGATAAAGCCATAATTTCTACGCATTGTCATAATGACTTGGGAATGGCAGTGGCTAATTCCTTAGAGGCGATTAGAAATGGCGCCCGGCAGGTGGAATGCACCATTAACGGTATCGGAGAAAGGGCAGGCAACGCCTCTATGGAAGAGATTGTGATGAATATCAAGACGCGAAAGGATATCTTTAAAGGAATCCAGACCAATATAGATACCCGTCATATATATAAGGTGTCCCGTTTGGTAAGCAAGCTTACGGGTTTTGTGATTGCGCCTAATAAGGCCATCGTCGGCGGTAATGCCTTTCGCCATGAATCCGGTATTCATCAGGATGGCGTTCTTAAAGAGCGCTCTACTTATGAGATTATAAAACCGGAGGATGTGGGTTTTATGGGTACGGGGATTGTCTTGGGTAAACATTCGGGTAGACATGCCCTGGCAGAACGTCTGAAAGAACTCGGGTTTATCCTTAACGCCAAACAGCTAGAGAAGGTCGCCACTCGTTTTAAGGACCTCGCAGATAAAAAGAAAAATATTTTTGATGATGACCTGGTTTCTATAGTAGAAGATGAGATTAAGGCCATAAAGCCAGTATGGAGCCTGGAGGATTTTCAGATAACCTCCGGAACAAAGATTAGGCCTATGGCAAGCGTAAACTTAAGATACAGAAATAAATTGTATTCAGCAAGCTCATCCGGTGACGGTCCGGTGGATGCCTGTTTTAAAGCCATTGACAAGATTACCGGCACCAGAGCAGAGCTTCAGGATTACCGCATAGAGGCAGTTACTAAAGGTAAAGATGCGCTCGGAGAAGTAAGTCTTAAGCTTAAGGCCAAAGGCAAGGTAGTCACAGCGCGCGGCTCAAGCACGGATATTATAGAATCCTCGGTAAGGGCATACATTAATGCCTTAAATAAAATAGAGAGTCTTTAACTGTTATCTTCATGGCTAGGGTTTCTTCCAAAAAAATCTACGGGGTTTTAGGTTATCCTGCCCGCCACAGTCTTTCTCCGCAGATGCACAATGCGGCTTTTCGCTTCTTAAAGATTAATGCTGAATATCGTATTTTTGAAGTCAAGCCAGAAGAGCTGGATACTTTTGTAAATACGCTGGCTGAAGAAAACATCTTTGGATTTAATGTTACGATTCCCTATAAAGAGAGAATAATGGATTTTGTCAAACCGGACAGGGTATCTTCTTATCTCCGGCAGATAAAAGCGGTTAACACAGTAGTTTTTCAGGATGGCGTATGGAAGGGTTTTAACACCGATATTTCCGGCTTTAAAAGGGATTTAGATGAGCGCGGTGTAAGCGTTTTGGGTAAAAGCGCGGCATTGTTGGGAGCAGGTGGCGCAGGCAGGGCAGTGGCATACGTATTGGCCAACAACGGAGCAAAGGATATTACGGTATATGATGTGGATGCTGTTCGGGCAAAATCCCTGATAGAGTTAATAAATGGTTTATTTTTTGGTTTTAAGATAAATTACGTTACCGAACCGGGTCAGTTGGATATACCGGACAAGGATATATTGGTGAACGCTACCCCTGTAGGTATGAAAGAATCTGACCCTATCCCTGTGGAACCAGAAGTGTTGCATCCCGGTTTATTTGTCTACGACCTTATCTATAATCCTGCGCAGACAAAATTAATAAGGATAGCAAAAGATAAAGGCGCCAAGACAGCCAATGGTTTGGGTATGTTGTTGTATCAAGGCGCGCTTTCCTTTGAATATTTTACCGGTATGGAGGCGCCAGTAGAATTAATGCGTCAAGCATTAGAGGAAGGAGTAAAAGGATTATGATGGAGAAGATAATTGCATTCATCCTTGGTTCTGTTATAGGCAGCTTTCTTAATGTATGTATACACCGTATGCCGCAAGGCGAGTCGGTGGTTTGGCCAAGCTCGCATTGTCCGTATTGCAAGAAAAGAATTCATGCTTACGATAATATTCCTTTTTTAAGTTATCTTCTCTTGAACGGCAAATGCCGCTTTTGCAAGGGAAAAATATCTTTACGCTATCCCCTTGTGGAGCTATTGACAGGAGTGATGCTTACTTTTCTTTTTATACGCTTCGGCCTCAGTTACGATTTATTTCTTTATCTGGTGTTAGTTGTAACCCTTATCGTAGCTACTTTCATAGATATACAACACCGGATTATTCCTGATGAGATAACGCTGGGCGGCATAGTTACCGGTTTTATATTAGTAACGGTAAAAGGTGTGTCTATCAACCCGATTCAATTTAATTATCGGCCTATGTTCGACTCTTTGTTGGGGATAATTATCGGCGGAGGAATAATCTACATTGTCGGCAAGCTCTTTGACCTCGTATATTTTAAGATGCTCAAAAGACCACCTGTTCAGGGAGAAACAGAATCTATAGGCGGAGGGGATGTAAAATTTTTAGCGATGATTGGCGCCTTCCTTGGTTGGAAGATGACGTTAATTACCTTTGTTATCGCACCCTTCTTCGGTGCTATAATAGGGGTTATAAACCTTATTGTAAAAAAAGACCACACTATACCATACGCTCCGTTTCTTTCGCTGGCGGCGTTAATTTCTCTTTTCTGGGGAACGAGGATATTGTTATATTTTCTGCCAATCTAAGGTATGGATACATCTGCTCTCAAGGAATCTCTCCTGAATACTAAATCCAAGGATAAATGGGTAAGGATAGGCATAAAAAAAAGGGCAGGGGTAGTTGTTCCGCTTTTTTCTGTTTATTCAAAGGAGAGTCTTGGCATAGGGGATTTTTCCGATTTAAAACTCCTTATTGACTGGGCGGCTAGCGCCGGTTTCTCTATTCTACAGATGCTTCCGTTAAATGAGGCGGGAGCGCTGTCTTGTCCTTATGATGCGATAAGTTCTTTCGCCTTGGAGCCAGCTTATTTTTCTTTTGCGGAATTTTCCGCACATCCTTTAATGAAGAGCAGGATAGAAAAATTAAGAAATGATTTTTCTGTATCCACTATGTACGTGGATTATGCCATAAAAGAAGCCAAAATAAATCTGTTGCGTCAATTTTACAACGAGGAAGGAGACCTGTCCTCTAAACAGCTGGAAGAGTTTAAAGAAAGAAACGTATATTGGCTTTATGACTTTGCCCTTTATAAGACGCTAAAAGCGCATTACGGCGGTAGGCCTTGGTATGAATGGGATGACCAATTTAAAAATCGCAATGTAGCGGCGCTAAAAGATTTTTCTTCTAAAAAAAGGGATGATATAGATTTTTTTATCTGGTTACAGTGGATTCTTTACAAGCAGCTTAAGTCTGCCGCAGCATACGCTAGGCAGAAAGGAGTGTTGCTGAAAGGCGATTTGCCAATTCTGGTTTCCCGTGACAGCGCGGATGTCTGGCAGCGCCCGGAATATTTCAAATTGGATTTTGCTGCGGGAGCTCCTCCAGATATGTATACCGCAAAGGGCCAGCGTTGGGGGATGCCGACTTATGATTGGGAAAGAATAGCTTCCGAAAACTTTCGTTATTTGGAAGAAAAGCTAAGATATGCGCAGGAATTTTACGATATATTAAGGATTGACCACGTAGTTGGGCTTTTTCGCATCTGGAGTATACCTTATAGCGAACCGATAGAGAATGGCGGGTTAAACGGCGTATTTGATCCGTCTGAAGAGAAAAAGTGGTCAATTCAGGGCAGAAACTTATTAAGCGTCTTCCTGGATAATACCAAGATGTTGCTTTGCGCGGAAGATTTAGGCGTTATACCTGCTGCCTGTACCGATGCACTCAAGGAATTCGGCATACCCGGCAATGATGTGCAGCGTTGGGTAAAGGATTGGAAGATAAGGCATGATTTCCTTAATCCGGAAGAATACCGGCAGCTTTCCGTGGCGATGTTATCAACTCATGACACGACGAACTGGTTTGCCTGGTGGGAGAATGAGGCCGGCACCATTGATGAAGGTCTGTTTACAAGAAGATGCAGTGACCATCGCAATATAGATGCCGAGTTAGCCAAGAGAGAACTTTTTGACAGCGCGCGGTCACGTTATGGAAGATTGCGCTGGAAGGAGCAAATACATTCTGTAGATAAATTGGTGCAAGTATTGGGGAAAAGCAAAGAAGAGCTGGCGGATTTTTTAGATTTTTATCAGAATAGTTTTCATGAGAAGGAAAAACTCTGGCAGCGCTTGGGCATAAAAGGTCAATTAAGGGAACAATGCGATAAGGAGATTATGCGGGCGGGATTAAAAATAACCCTGGATTCTGCTGCGATATTTTGTATTAATACGATTATTGACTGGCTGTATCTGGCGGAGATATTCCCGGGCGATGCCTATCAGTTCCGCATCAATACGCCGGGAACAGTCAGTTTCAAAAACTGGTCGCTACGTATCCCCATCTTCCTGGAGGATTTGTTGCGTCATCCGGTAAATAGAGAAATCCGCCGGATGATTGAGGATTCTGGAAGGATATAGATAAACCCAATCCTGTTTTTTCTCTTGCTGCGGCATTAGGCGCACTCGGGTTGACTTTTTACAAAATCCATGGAAAAGATAGAGGTTGTTATTGCTGGCGCTGGGGTTGTGGGATTAGCTGTTGCCTGGGAGCTTTCCCGGAACCGCAAAGATATCTTTATAGTAGAGCAGGAATCTTCGTTTGGACGCGGGATAAGCTCAAGAAATAGCGAGGTAATTCATGTCGGGGTTTATTATCCGAAAGAATCCCTTAAGACGCAGACCTGTATTGAAGGCAGGCGCCTGCTTTATGAATTTTGCCTGAAGAATAATATCCCCCATAGAAAAACAGGCAAACTTATTGTCGCAACTAACGAGAGAGAGGTTAAAGACTTGAAGCGTCTTTTTAAACAGGGTTTAGAAAATGGTGTAGAAGAGTTAAAATTACTTTGTAGAGATGAGATAATAAAGATGGAGCCGCATGTTAAGGCTGAGCCAGCTATATATTCGTCTTCCACAGGCATCACTGATTCCCACGCCTTAATGAAAGAACTTGCTGGGCAATTCGAGAGTAATAAAGGAACTATCGCCTACAATACATAGGTGATAGGAATCGATAAGGTTGAAGGTGGTTTTGAGGTTACAGTGAGAGACAAAAGTAATGAAACGTTTAAATTTTTCACTCGTATCTTTATTAATTCGACAGGCTTAAATTCAGATAAGATAGCTGCGCTGGTTGGCTTGTCAAAAGATGAATACAGGTTAAAATACTGCAAAGGAGATTACTTCCGGGCGCATCCGAGCAAGGCAAAGTTGTTTAATAGGCTGGTATACCCTGTCCCCAAAAGAGCAGGCCCTGGTTTAGGGATACATGCCACATTGGATTTGGCAGGCGGTTTGCGTTTTGGTCCGGATGATGAGTATGTGCAACAATTGGACTACAATATTGATTTCTCTA
>JAMWCI010000139.1 GCA_023818655.1 Candidatus Omnitrophota bacterium | reverse complement strand
CCTCAATCATGCTCAAGCAGATTCTATCCTTAACGCTTCCGCCGGGATTAAACATCTCTAACTTAGCTAAAATCTGGGCTGAATCCTGACCAACTATACGATTAAGCCGAACCATTGGTGTCTGACCAATCAATTCCATAACATTATTTGCTACCCTGTCAGAAAAAGGCATACCACCTCCCATGTAATAAACAAATTCTAATTTATCCCCGGGCTTTAGAACTGTAGTCCCATATTTATCCTTTGCGATAATCTCCTCATTTAGCTCTACAGTAACTACCTCGGGCCTGATTTTCTTCACATCTAATAAGCCCTGAATAGTTAAGGAGTCTTTGATTTCTTCTTTTTTGCCATTTACATAAATCGCTATCGCCATTTCACTACCTCCTTAAGTCCTTCAATATAATTCCTATAAATTCTAAAGTTTTGTCTAAATCCTGGCTACTATGAGCTATGGATAAAAAATTTGCCTCAAACGCCGAGGGAGAAAAATATGCGCCTCTTTTTAGTAAACCGTGGAAGAATTTCTTAAACAATTTTACATCATCAATAAAAAACAGGCTGAATATCGAACCAATATGATTAACCTTAAGTTTTATCTTAGAATTCAACGCCTTTTCTTCTATTTTTTTGCAAAATCCTTTTGTCTTTTCTTCTAAATCCGAATAAGGATTATCTCTTTTTAGTATATTCAGCGTCGCAATGCCTGCGCTGACTGCTACCGGATTTCCTGAAAGGGTTCCTGCCTGATAAACAGGTCCTTGGGGAGCCAATAGCTGCATTATCTCTCTCTTGCCTCCGAAAGCACCCACAGGCAGGCCTCCTCCAATAATTTTGCCTAAACAGGTTAAATCCGGCTTTACCTTAAAATATCCTTGCGCCCCGGCGTATGAAAGCCTAAAACCAGTTATAACTTCATCGAAGATAAGAACGATATTGTATTTATCTGCAATCTTTCTTAAATCTTGCAAAAATCCTTCTTCCGGCAAAACTACACCGCAATTTGCCGCAACCGGCTCTACAATGATTGCTGCCAAGTCCTTTTGATATAATCTTGCTGTTTCCTCAACTTTCTTTATATTGTTGTAAGGAAGAACTAAAGTGTGTTTAATAAAATCTTTCGGCACACCGGCACTGGCTAAAATACCAAACGTTGCTTGTCCTGAGCCGGCCCTTACCAAAAGGTAATCTGCATGACCGTGATATGCACCTTCAAATTTTATAATCTTGTCTTTTTTCGTATAAGCTCTGGCAAGCCTTATCGCTCCCATTACTGCCTCTGTCCCGGAATTCGTTAATCTTACCTGCTCAATGGAGGGTATTGCCTCCACGATAAGTTTTGCTAATTCTATTTCGAGTCTTGTAGCTGTTCCAAAACTTGTGCCTTTCTTTATAGTTTCTAACAACACTCCATTAACTTCAGGGTGCGCATGCCCTAAAATCAAGGCCCCCCAGCTCATACAGTAATCAATAAATTCCTTGCCGCATTCTCCATAAATTTTTGAACCCCTTGCTTCTTTTACAAAGACCGGATAGCCGCCTACTGCCTGAAATGAACGCACCGGGCTATTTACCCCTCCGGGAATAAATTTCCTTGCCTCATCAAAGAGATTTTTAGAAGTAATTTTTACCATCGGCTAAATAATAACCCAGAACCAATAGCAAATACAAACCAACCAATAATATAAAAAATCACTGGTCTTCTACCAAGCACGTTTTGTGCCATAAGCATCGTTGGTATACAAGTCCCTACTGAGCCTAAAAGGAAGGTAAAAACAGGTCCGTTACCTAAACCAAGTTTCAAAAGCGCAGCAGTCAAAGGTATTTCTTCTCCCTCACAGATATAAACTGGAATTCCTAACAAGGCTGCTACTAAATAGGCAAATGGACCTGATGAGCCAATATACCTTGGTATGGCATCTTCGGGCACAAGTACCATAAGCGAACTGGCAATGAATAAACCCAAGAGAAAATATCTACCCAAATTAGTAATGATACTGATAAAACACTTTAAAAAACTTAAATTCTGGCTCTCTACATCCGTGCTACACTCAGAGCCATTGCAATTTAGCGCAGGTAAAGCAAAACCCCTTATCTTTGTCTTCTCACAAAAATTAAAGATTACCCCTAAAATAATTGCACCTGAAAGTGAAAATATTATTCTGGCAATAGTAAACTTCCCACCTAACATCGCATAGGTTAATATAACTGTTTGCGGACTTAACAAGGGTGAAACCATAACAAATGCTGCCAACGTCCCAAGCCTCGCGCCTTTTTTCTTTAATCCTTCTGCCATAGGCATAGTAGCGCAGGCACAGCCAGGTAGAACTGCTCCTAAAATGCTGGCATTAACTATAGAAATGAATCCTTTATTTAAATATCTAAAGACAAAATTCGGCTTAACATACTTTTCAAGGAACGCACCAAAGGCACTTCCTAAAATAAAGTAAGGAAAAACCGTAAACACTAACGAAACAAATTCTTTTAATATCTGGTATCCAATTTCTGCTAGAAACATATTATCTTGCCCTCAGCCAACTAGCTACT
>JAMWCI010000138.1 GCA_023818655.1 Candidatus Omnitrophota bacterium | reverse complement strand
TAAGCAGGCATTACTACAATTATTCTTTTACCGTCTAACATAAATGGTGATTATAGCAAAAAAGAAAACCCCTGTAAATATATTAAAGCGCAGACGTTTCATATATTACAGGGGTATTCTTATGTAAAGCAGTTATTTATTTCTTTCTTTTCTTTCCGCCTCTTTTCATCTTGGCGCAAGAGACATCGCCCTGCTTGTCCAAGAAGTAAAGATAGCCTTCCTTTCTCTTGATGCCGCACTTTGCCACTTTCTTCGGACTGCCTCCTTTTTTCGCGCCTCTTTTCATCTTGGCGCAAGAGACATCGCCATGCTTGTCAATATAATAGAGGTAGCCCTTCTGCCTTTTGATACCAAGCTTAACCAGTTTCTCTGCCATGACCTATACACCTCCTTTCTATCTATTTTTTTATTTCAAGTTCCCAGTCTTATCGGTTCAAGAACCTGCTTGAGCGTAGCTGCCGCAGAAAGCACTGCCAGATAACTTGTTTTTGGATTATCCGGATGAACGATATTTTCCGTGGAGGTCTCCACTACACCGGCGCTACTTTCTATACGTATTTTATGCACGTTATTCTTGATGGTGGGCGACGCAACAATCTCCACTCTCGTCTTGGATAGCCCCAAGCCTGCCAGACTTAAAAGCGCAGCCACATTTATATTTTGGGGAAAATATTTTATCGCTTTAGAGGCCGGCCCAGAAAATAATATTTTATCCTTCTTCAAGTTATCAAGACAAAGTTTCTGTCTCTCCACATATTCTACCCCTTTAAATGAGGCGGGATTCTTAATGGTCCTGAGAATAACTTTTTTTATCCTGGCCATCCGCGCTGCCTTAAGGGCATCTATACCAGCAATGGCGCCGCTAGGTATATAAACACGACAATTGTATCTCTGGGCCAGTTTATACAGCTGGCGGTAATAAGCGGCAATCCCGCCCACGCTCATAATCATAATGTGGCGTCCTTTCATAATTGCCTTTTTGGCTATCTCCCAAGAACTTTCTGCTGAAGTGGCTTCAATTACAAGTTGCGCACGGCTGATTAACTGGATAAGCCCGAAGGCCTTTAATCTTTCAGAAGCGGAAAGAGTCTTTACCAACAAATCTAGTTTATTTTTATTTACATCAAAAAGCGCGGCCAATTCTGCCTTTCCCTTTAAATCTCTCAGGATAATCCTTGCCAAAGAACTACCAATAGCCCCGCAACCTACTATCCCGATTTTTAATGGTCTCTTAGACATTTATTATAATATTATCAATCAGCCGCGTTTTCCCTATATATACCGCTAAAGCCAACAGAACCTTGCCTTCTATTTTCTTTACCGGCTTTAGGTCAGACATATTCACAATAGCAATATAATCTATCCTGGCGCATTTTTCTCTCCTGATAATCTGTTTCATTCTCTGGATAATATATCGTGGGTCCGATATCTTCTTTTTCGCCAAATCTGCTGCTTCCCTGACAGCTTTGTATAGTACGGTTGCGGATTTTCTCTCATCAGGGTTAAGGTATACATTGCGCGAGCTTAAAGCCAGACCGTCTTTTTCCCGCACTATAGGCATAACTTTTATCTTTAAAGGCAGATTCAAATCCTGCGCCATCCTTCTAATGATTATTGCCTGCTGGGCGTCTTTTGCACCAAAATAGGCGATTTCCGGAGAAACTATATTAAAAAGCTTAGCTACCACTGTTGCCACGCCCCTGAAGTGAGTTGGCCTTGACCTTCCGCAGAGGACCTCGCTTAATTCTTCTACCTCAACATATGTTTTAAATCCCTCCGGATACATCTGTTTTGCCGAAGGATAAAAAACAATATCTACCCCTTCCTTTTCGCAAAGTTGCGCGTCTTTCTTTAAATTACGGGGATATTTTTCAAAATCTTCGCGAGGGCCAAATTGTGCAGGATTGACAAAAATGCTTACTACTACTATATCATTTTCTTTTTTGGCTCTGCGGATGAGGCTAAGGTGGCCTTCGTGCAGCGCTCCCATGGTAGGCACAAAACCGATGCTTCCGCCTTTTCTCTTTGCGGATAAACTAAAGGCCTGCATTTCTTTTATACTACGGATTATTTTCATATCACCTGCAGTAATGGCTTTATGACAAACTCCCGTTCAAACATTCTGGGATGCGGAACCATGAGGTTACTTTTGTAGATAATCATATTCCCATACAACAGGATATCTAAATCTATTATGCGCGGACCGAAACGTACAGATTTTCTGCGACCAATGGACCTCTCTATATTTTTCAGTCTTTTAAGAAGGCGTAACGGCGCTATCCAGGTGTGGATTTTTACTACGGCATTCAAAAATTTCCGTTGGCAAGGCGGTCCACCCACAGGCGTAGTCTCAATTATATCCGATATCTTTAGAATCCTGGTATCCTCCAAGGCGCCGATTTTCTTAATAGCTAACCTTATATTCCTCTCCCTATTGCCCATATTTGAACCTATGCCTAAATAGCAGACGGCCATTACTTAAATTACTTTTTTAAGGCGTTGAAGCGCCTCGTTTAATCTTTCTTTTGGCACGGTCAGGGCTATTCTAATATAGCCCTCGCCGCTCCGGCCGAATCCAACACCAGGGGTAACTACAATA
>JAMWCI010000137.1 GCA_023818655.1 Candidatus Omnitrophota bacterium | reverse complement strand
TGAGTAGTCCACTGATCTGCTAATGTATTAACTGCCCAAATTCTAAGAAGAAATGCTAATATGAACACAAAACTGGAAATTATAGAAACTATTATATTCAAGCCTTTCGGAAACATGAAGAACTCAAAAATTGTACTCAGCCCAGTAATTAAATAAGTAAAAATCACCAAAATCCATGTCCAATCACCTGCTAGCTTTCTAGGTTCTTTTTCTTTTGTAGTATAAAAGGTTTCCCACACTCGTTCAAGCGTAACTAGAACTACATATAAGTTAAATAATGTTTTCCCGTTTCTATAAGGAAAGAGAATATTTAATATAACAGTAGAAATTGTAACGCTTAAGATTGAAAAACATATTAAAAATGAAATTAATTTTATTCTCATATTTTATTATTTATTTAGTTAGTAATTCCCCCTCCACAATCGCCACTACTCTTGCCCAGCCAGCGCTTGCATTTTTTATATTAATTGGAAAACAGGCGACTTTAAAACCATAAGGAGTAGGGATTTTATCTAAGTTGGCTAATTTTTCTATATGGCAGTATTCTCTTCCTCTCCCCACAAGATGATTTGGCCAGAGATATTTTTTATCTTTTGATTTTAGATAATCTTTTAGCATATCTTTAAAAGGCCTATCGAATCCCCAGGCATCAGTCCCTATGACTTTTACTCCTTTATCCAAAAGCCAAAGAAGGGCTTCTGTGTTTATTGCCGGATACTTAAAAAGATATTTTCTTTCCTTGCAAAACTTATCTACACCAGTCATAATTAAAACAATATCTCTTGGTTTAATACTGTAATTTATCTTCCTGCATGCCATTTCAAGGTCTTCTACTGCAATAGGTTGCTTTGGCTGTTTGTAGCGCATATCCAAGACCACGCCATCAGCATAACACCACTCTAAGGGGATCTGGTCAATGGTCTTGGAAGGTCTTCCTTCACAGTAAGGGCCAAAATGCCAAGGGGCATCTAAATGAGTGCCGGTGTGTGTATTTATTTGAATCTCTTCCCAGGCAAGTGCAATTTTATCTGGGAAGTCTTTGCAATTTACTTTTTTTATGCCTAAAAAATACAATAAGAGGTTAAAGAAAGTCTTAAGGGTTGATCTTTCTGAAATCACTCCAGCCAGACCTAACAAATTTGCCCCTTTTTTGTGGTTTATGAATTTAATTTTAGGCAGGATAAATTCCTGATTGGCACTTTCTATGGGTAGGCTTAGGTCTATTATTCTGTATTTATTAGAAACGTTATCCATTAAACTTTTTTAATACAATTATAGAGTTTTTACCCCCAAAGGCAAAGGAGTTGGATACTGTAATGTTAACCTCTTTAGATATTGACTTATTGGGGACATAGTTAAGGTCGCATTTGGGATCAGGGGTTCTATAATTTATTGTTGGAGGAATTATGCCTTTGTTTAAGACCATCAAACAAGAGATGATTTCTAAAACACCTGCTGCACCTTGGGTATGACCAATCATAGATTTGATAGATGAAATAGGAATCTTATAGGCGTGTTTTCCAAATACCTCTTTTATGAACTTTGTCTCATTTGCATCATTTAATATAGTCCCTGTGCCATGGGCACTGATATAATCTACTTCTTCAGGCTGGATATCCGCGGTTCTTAAAGCTATCTTAATGGCCCTGGCCCTTTGTTCCCCTGTTGGTT
This sequence comes from Candidatus Omnitrophota bacterium, assembly GCA_023818655.1. Taxonomy (GTDB): domain Bacteria; phylum Omnitrophota; class Gorgyraeia; order Gygaellales; family Profunditerraquicolaceae; genus JAMWCI01. The sequence goes on along the minus strand of JAMWCI010000137.1, from coordinate 986 downwards.
CTACCCCTGCCATCTGATAGGCATCAGTAGTCATACCATAGCCAATGATTTCTCCATAGATATGAGGAGCATTACGGCTTAAGGAGTGATTTAATTCTTCTAGGATAACTATTCCTGCACCTTCACTTAAGACCGTGCCATCGCGATTCTTGTCAAAAGGGCTGGGGGCAGAAGACTCATTTTGGGATAAAACCCCTGCCTGACAAAAACCACAATATATATCCTCTGCTATTGGCGCATCTGTGCCACCTGCGATGCAGATGTCTGTCTCCTTAGTTTTAATGCGCTTGTAGGCCTCAATTATGGCGTTGGAGCTGGAGGCACACCCAGCGCAGATAGTCTCAGTAGGGCCTTTTATACCGAAGAAAATAGACAGTTGACCTGAACAGGCGTCTATAAAGCAAGAGACAGCAGCAAAAGGACTCACGCTCTGATAACCTTTAGTAAAGTAGATGCGAAGTTGTTCAATGTAAGAAAGATGACCGCTTAAGGCAGTGCCAATCAAAACATTGGTTTCTTCTTTTACTCTATTGGTTAACTCTAACCTTGCATCCTTTATAGCCATAGAAGTAGCAGCAATCACAAAATGAGTGGAGCGGTCAGTTCTTTGAATCTTCTTTGGCGGGAGAAAATCTAAGGGGTTGAAATCTCTTACCTCTCCAGCTAATGAAGCAGGAAAGATGGAGGTGTCAAATCTACTAACCTTACTAATGCCAGATCTTCCTTCCTGTAAGGCCTGCCAAAAGGCATCCTTTCCTATACCATTAGGACTAACTACGCCAATACCAGTTATAACTACTCTTCTTGTGTTACCCATAGATTAGTGTATAGCCAAAGCCTTTTCTACTTCGGCTAAAAATTCCTTCATATCAAAAGGCTTAAATATTACTCTGCCCAATTTTTCTGCCTTAATATGAGCATCGGAATCGGCAAAGCCAGTAATAAATATGACTGGGATATCCGCTTTTTTCTTTTCCTGCAAATGC